>JBBIJL010000024.1:0-19467 GCA_037446005.1 Gallionellaceae bacterium
GTGTTCAAAATTTCGATGGTCTGGCCGGACATGGAGGTGACGATGTCGCCGGGCTTGGTGGCTTTGCCGGATGGCATGTTTTCACAGGTCGGGATGATGCCGACGACATTGAGCTTCAAGCCCATCTCGGCAATCGCTTGCATGACACCGAATACGCTGGCAGCACCGCACATATCGTATTTCATTTCGTCCATGTCCGCGCCGGGTTTGAGCGAGATGCCGCCGGTGTCAAAAGTGATGCCCTTGCCCACGAGCACGATGGGCTTCTGTTTTTTGTCCGCGCCGCTGTATTCCAGTGTGATGAGCTTGGCGGGCTGTTCGCTGCCGCGCGTGACGGAGAGGAAAGAGCCCATGCCCAGCTTCTGCATGTCTTGCTCCTCCAGCACAGTGGTCTTAATGGCTTTGTGCGTCTTGTCCAGTGCCAGCGCATTGGCGGCGAGGTAGGTCGGGGTGCAGATGTTGCCCGGCAGGTTGGCCAGTGCCTTGGTGAGCCCCATGCCGCGTGAAATGGCGGCAGCCTGTTCGAGCGTATTTTTCAATGCGGCGCTTGGTTTTTCAAGCGTGGCGAAGGTGATGTGTTTCAGCGTGGCGGCTTTGGAGGGCTTGCTCTTCATGCCGTCGGCACGGAAGGCGTGTTCGGCGGCGCTGAGCACAGCTTGTTTGAGTACCCATGCTGCATCTTTGCCGACACCTTCGTCGGTGATGTACAGCGCGGCATCTTTGGCCGGAGTCGCGTTCAGCGCTTTGAAGGTGGCATCAATGATGTCGAGGCTGGTCTTGTGGTTCAGTTCGCTGGCTTTGCCCAAGCCGACCAGCAGCACGCGCTCGGCGGTGATGCCGGGAAGCTTGTGCAGCAGCAGGGTGGATGCGGCTTTGCCTAGCATGTCGCCTTGGGCGATGAGGTCACTGATGGCGTGCTTGGCCGCCTTGTCGAGCACTTGCGCGGCCGGCGATAACTTGCCGCCGTCAAACACGCCGACCACGACACAGCCACTCTTCAGCTTTTCCGGACTACCTTGTTTTATGCTAAATTCCACGCGCATCTCCTCAATAAATCTCAAAATTGACCTCAATGCCGGATTATCCGCAATCCCCGCCGCAAAAGTCAAAATCATCGCGTACCAGCACCGGTCGCGGGATTTTTTATCGTTCTTTGGTGCGCGAGTTTTTTGCTACCGGAGTGCTGGTTTTTTCCATTTTGCTGGGCATCATCGTCTTTACCCAGTTGATCCGTATGCTGGGCGACTCGGTTAGCGGGCTGTTGGCGGTAGAGGGGGTAGTGGCGCTGGTGGGGTTCAGTGCACTGAATTATTTGCCGATACTGCTTTCGGTCAGTCTGTACCTTTCCGTGCTGTTGACGCTGACGCGCAGTTATCGCGACAGCGAGATGGTGGTCTGGTTTTCCTCGGGCATCGGCTTGACGCGCTGGATACGCCCGGTGATGGGGTTCGCTGTTCCCGTGGTGTGCGTGATCGCGCTGTTGAGTTTTTGGCTGGCGCCGTGGGCCAAGCTGAAGGCGGATGAGTTCAAGAGCAGATTGGATACGCGCGATGACGTGTCGCTGGCCACGCCGGGCGCATTCCGCGAATCCCGGCAGGCCGACCGGGTGTTTTTTCTGGAGAATGTCGACGCCAAGAACAACCGCGTGGGCAATATATTTGTCCAGTCTGTGCAGAACAGCAAAGAGGGGACGATGGTCGCCAAGGAGGGGCTGCAAGAAATCGCCCCGAATGGCGATCGTTTTTTGGTGCTGATGAACGGAACCCGCTACGAGGGGGTGCCCGGACAGCATGATTTCAAAATCGTCGAGTTTGACCGCTATGCGATGCGTATCGAGGCCGCAGAAATCAAAGAGGCGCAGCCCAGTCTCAAGGGCTACTCCTCGCTGTATTTGCTGCAAAATCCGACCACTTGGAATTTGATGGAACTTGAATGGCGCATAGGCTTGCCGCTGAGCGCGATGATTCTAGCGCTGCTGGCGATTCCGCTCAGTTTCGTTAATCCGCGGGCGGGGCGCTCGCTCAACCTGATTATCGCGGTGGTGATTTATATGACCTATAACAACTTGCTGGGCGTGGTGACCACTTGGGTCGGGCAGGGCAAGATCGGGGCTTTTGCCGGTTTATGGTCCGTGCATGGCGCGATGCTGATTTTGCTGCTGCTGCTGTTCTATAAGCGCATTGCCGTGTCCCCGTGGAGGCATCTGGCCCGATGAGATTACTGACGCGTTATCTGGCCAAAGAAATATATTCCAGCGTGGCTCTGGTCTTCGCCGCATTGATCATGCTGTTCTCCTTTATGGACTTGATCCAGGAGTTGGGCGAGATGGGCTCCGCCAATTACCACATCGGCTATGTGTTGCTGTATGTGGCACTCATTATCCCCGGCCACATTTACGAGTTGTTCCCGCTGGCGGCGCTCATCGGCACCATCTTTGCCATTGTGCAAATGGCGAGCAATTCGGAATTGATGGTTTATAGAAGCTCCGGCGCATCGCTAAAACAGATGATAGGCGCCATCGTGGAAATCGGTTTGCCTCTGGTGGTGGTGTGTTTCGTATTCGGGGAATTTATCGCGCCGCCGAGCGACCATTTGGCGCAAGAATTGAATCTGAAGGCGAAGAATGCGCCGGTGGCGCTGAGAGAGTTTCGCTCGGGGGTCTGGGCCAAAGACGAGCACAGTTTCGTCAATATCAGGAACGTGTTGCCGGACTCGTCGCTGTTGAACGTCAACATCTATGAGTTCGACGAGACGTATCATCTGCGCGCGATTACTTCCGCGCAACGTGCGCAATATATCAAAGAAGACCAGTGGGTGCTGGAAGGCGTGAGACAAACCCGTTTCAACGCGCAAGGTTCTACTGTTAACAATCAGGTCAAGCTGGAATGGCGCTCGACACTTAATCCGCGGCTGCTGGATGTGTTGCTGTTATTGCCAGAAAAAATGTCCTCGTGGGATCTTTACCAGTACACCAAACATTTAAGCGATAACCACCAGAAAACCGCGCGCTATGAAATAGCAATGTGGAACAAGCTGGTCTATCCCGTCGCTGTATTGATTATGATGCTGTTGGCGTTGCCTTTTGCCGCCTACCATCGCCGTGAAGGCGGGGTAAGCGGCAAAATATTCATCGGGATCGTGCTCGGTTTGAGCTTCCATTTTGGCGGAAAGTTATTTTCCAGTTTGGGGGCGCTGAATGACTGGCAGCCGATGCTGAGCGCAACGGCAATCAGCTGGATGTATCTGGCGGTGGCTTTATTAATGATGTGGCAGACCGAGCGGCGCTGACATTTTTCATGCGACGTATGTCGCATAGAAAGCGTCAACATCCTCGGGGGGCGAGATTCTGTGCTGACGGGCGGGTTATGGCGACGGAGTGGCGGGTTGCACGGCGCTGGTGGCTGCGTGATGTTTTCTTGCGTGCCGCTCGCGCAAGCTTTGTTTCACGGCTTCGCGTTTTTCCGGCGGCAACTGGTTAAAGGATTTGTATCGCTCCCTGGCCTGTTGGCGTTGCGCCGGGGTCAATTTGCTCCACCTTACCAAGCGTTCATGCACGCGTTGTTGTTGTAGCGGTGTGAGTTTGGGGTAGTGCTTGGCGATGCCGGTAAAATTTTTCTGCTGTCTCTCCGATAGCGAATTCCACTCGCCGGAAAGGGGGGCGAGCGCCTGCTGTTGCTGGGGCGTGAGTTCGCTCCATGCCTGCGCCGTTGCCAGAGCGGGGGCGGCGAGCAATAAAGCTGCAAACAGAAGCGTTGTCGGATAAGCGAGGCGCATGAAGGTAGGGTTACTCGACGTAGGCATCAACAGGCAAGTCGTCAGTCAGAATTGCAATATCAATTTCGCTGTGGTCGTGTTCGTAGCTGTGCTGCCAATAGCTGGCGCCACTGAGCAGACACGCGGCGAATATCAGGGCAAGCGCCCAATACAACGTTTTGTGGCTGCCCGATGAGCTGCCGATCATCAATCCATGATGATTGAGCCAGGCCAATACGGGGGCATTCTGTTGCGCGCGGTAGCCTTCCAGCGCGCGGGTGCGCGCCGTACGAAGATTTTCAATTGTGGCCTCATCCATTTCGTTGACGGAATGATTCAAGAGTCGTTTGATCGAATCTGCGGTCAATTTTGTATTGTTCATTTCAGGCTCACTCCTTTTTCTTTCAGCTTCGCTGCCAGCGCATGTGTTGCGCGCGAGCAATGTGTTTTTACACTTCCTTCAGTGCAACCCATTGCGGCAGCTGTTTCGGCTGTATCCAAGTCCTCCCAGTAACGCAGCAGGAATGCTTCGCGTTGACGCGGGGGGAGTTCGGTCAGAGCTTCTTCAATCAGCGCAAGTAGTTGCGACTGTTCGAGCGAAACATCCGGTTCTTTGGGCTGGGAGTTGTTGTTTTTGTCCTGCAAGGTGTCCAGCGGGTCGAAATCCTCAATGTCGTGCTGGGGTTGCAACGAGGAAAACAGCGTCGTCCAGAAATTACGCACCTTTTGCCGGCGGTAATAGTCGCGGATGGTGTTTTGCAGTATGCGCTGGAATAGCATGGGGAACTCTTCCACAGGCTTGTCGCCGTATCTCTCGGCGAGTTTCAGCATGGCATCCTGCACGATGTCCAGCGCGGCATGCTCATCGCGTACCGCAAACAGTGCCTGTTTGTAGGCGCGTCGCTCGACTTCGACGAGAAATTGAGAAAGTTCGTAGTGGCTGCTCAGCTTGAAAGCTCCCTTGGGTGGGGCGGAATACTAACAAATTCCCGTTATAAATTGAGACTTTCGCTATATCCGCTCATGCGCGGGGCTTGACCAAAACGCTGTCTGCCTTTATCTTGCGCGGTTCTTTAATCGTTGCCAGCTAGGGTCGTTGCTATGGAACTGACAGGCGCAGAAATAGCCATCAGGTGTTTGCAGGAAGAGGGGGTCGAATATGTGTTCGGCTATCCCGGCGGTGCGGTCTTGTTCATTTATGACGCATTGTTCAATCAGGAGCAGATCAAACACGTGCTGGTACGGCATGAGCAGGCTGCCGTGCATGCGGCGGACGGCTATTCGCGCTCTACCCAGAAAGTGGGTGTCGCACTGGTGACTTCCGGCCCCGGCGTGACCAACGCGGTCACCGGCATCGCCACCGCTTATATGGACTCTATCCCGATGGTGGTCATTAGCGGTCAGGTTCCCACCAGCTTTATCGGCGAAGACGCATTTCAGGAAGTGGATGCGGTGGGCATTACGCGCCCTTGCGTGAAGCACAACTTTTTGGTGAAAGATGCCAAAGACATCGCCAGCACGCTGAAAAAGGCATTCTACCTGGCCAAGAGTGGCCGCCCCGGCCCAGTGCTGGTGGATATTCCCAAGGATGTTTCCAATCAAAAAACGGAGTACAGCTATCCAGCCTCGGTAAACATCCGTTCGTACAACCCCGAGAAGCATGGCGATGTGGGGCAGATCAAGCGCGCTGCACAACTGTTGATCGAAGCCAAACGCCCGATGATCTATGCGGGCGGTGGTGTGGTATTGGCGGACGCGGCGAAACAATTGACCGAATTGGTGCGCTTGTTGGGCGCGCCCTGTACCAATACCCTGATGGGTTTGGGCGGTTATCCCGCGACGGACAAGCAGTTCGTCGGCATGCTCGGGATGCACGGCACGTACGAAGCCAACATGGGCATGCAGAACTGCGACGTGTTGCTGGCCGTGGGCGCGCGTTTCGATGATCGCGTGATCGGCAATGTGGCGCATTTCGGCTCGGTGCCGCGCAAGATTATTCATATCGACATAGATCCGGCCTCCATCTCCAAGCGCGTGCAAGTCGATGTGCCTATCGTCGGTGATGTGGCGAGTGTGCTCGGGGATCTGCTGGCCGTGCTGCATAGCAGCAAGCAAAAGCCCGATGCGACCGCCTTGGCCGCATGGTGGAAACAGATCGGCGAGTGGCGCAGCCGCAATTCGCTGAAATACAAATATTCCGACGAGGTCATCAAGCCACAGTACGTGATCGAGAAGCTGTACGAGATCACGCGCGGCGAAGCCTTCGTGACCTCGGACGTGGGGCAGCATCAGATGTTCTCCGCGCAGTACTACAAGTTCGATCAGCCGCGTCGCTGGATTAATTCCGGCGGCTTGGGCACGATGGGCTTCGGCTTGCCCGCCGCGATGGGCGTGCAATTGGCGCATCCGGGCGCGCAAGTGGCCTGCGTGACGGGCGAGGGCAGCATCCAGATGAACATACAGGAGCTGTCTACCTGCAAGCAGTTCCGTTTGCCGATCAAAGTGATCGCGCTGAATAACCGTTACCTAGGCATGGTGCGCCAGTGGCAGGAATTTTTCCACGGCAACCGTTACTCGCAGTCCTATATGGATGCGTTGCCGGACTTCGTCAAACTGGCCGAAGCTTACGGACACGTCGGCATTCTGGTGGAGAAGCCCTCGGATGTGGAAGGCGCGTTGCGCGAGGCATTCGCACGCAAGGATGAGTTGGTGTTTTTGGATTTCCGCACCGATCCGACCGAGAACGTGTTCCCCATGGTGCCCGGCGGCAAGGGCTTGTCCGAAGTGATCTTTGCGGAGGACTTGTAACATGCGTCACATCATTTCTTTGCTGATGGAAAACGAAGCAGGTGCGTTGTCGCGCGTGGCCGGTCTGTTCTCGGCGCGCGGTTACAACATTGAGTCGTTGACGGTCGCACCGACCGAAGATGAGACGCTGTCACGCATGACTATCGTGACGCGCGGTTCAGACGCCATCATCGAGCAGATCAAGAAACAACTGAACAAACTCATCGAGGTCGTGGCGGTGATCGACCTGACCGACGGTGACCACCTTGAGCGCGAACTGATGCTGGTTAAATTGCGTGCGGTCGGTGAGGCGCGCGAAGAGTTGAAGCGTATGGCGGACATCTTCCGTGGGCGCATCATCGACGTTTCCGACAAGACTTACACCATCGAGCTGACCGGCACGGGTTCCAAGCTGGATAGTTTTTTACACGCGATTGATCGCAATCTGATTCTGGAGACGGTGCGTACCGGATCCTCCGGCATCGGGCGCGGCGACCGTATTTTGAAGCTTTGATTTTTTATTGATTGAATTTTACTAACGAGGCCAACATGAAAGTTTATTACGACAAAGACGCAGACCTGTCCCTGATTAAGGGCAAACAAGTAACCATCATCGGCTACGGCTCGCAAGGCCACGCCCACGCGCAGAACTTGAAAGAGTCCGGCGTGAACGTGACTGTCGGTCTGCGCAAGAACGGCGCATCGTGGAAAAAAGCCGAAGGTGCCGGTATCAAGGTTGCCGAAGTGGCCGATGCAGTGAAGAACGCCGATGTCGTGATGATGCTGTTGCCCGACGAAAACATTCCTGACGTTTACAACAAAGAAGTTGCCCCGAATATTAAGGCTGGCGCAGCACTGGCTTTCGCGCACGGCTTCAACGTGCATTACAACCAAGTTGTGCCTCGCGCCGATGTGGATGTGATCATGATCGCCCCTAAGGGCCCCGGCCACACCGTGCGTTCCGAATACCTCAAGGGTGGCGGCGTACCGACACTGATCGCCGTGTATCAGGACAAGAGCGGCAAGGCTAAAGACATCGCATTGTCTTACGCGGCTGCGAACGGCGGCACCAAGGGCGGCGTGATCGAGACCAACTTCCGCGAAGAAACCGAGACCGACCTGTTCGGCGAACAAGCCGTGTTGTGCGGTGGTGCAGTGGAACTGGTTAAAGCCGGTTTCGAGACACTGACCGAAGCGGGCTACGCGCCCGAAATGGCTTACTTCGAGTGCCTGCACGAACTGAAGCTGATCGTCGACCTGATGTACGAAGGCGGCATCGCCAACATGAACTACTCCATCTCCAACAACGCTGAATACGGCGAATACGTCACCGGCCACCGCGTGATTGCCGACCAAGCGCGTGCTGCGATGAAGGAATGCCTGACCAACATCCAGAACGGTTCCTACGCCAAACAATTCATCCTGGAAGGCCGTACCAACTACCCCGAAATGACTGCACGCCGTCGTCTGAACGCCGAGCATCCGATCGAAGTGGTAGGCGGACAGTTGCGTTCCATGATGCCTTGGATCGGCAAGAACAAGCTGGTTGACCAGTCCAAGAACTAAAAAGCAGTCGATAGACCCTAGTCGCTAGTCGTTAGAAAAGGATCGTTCCTTTCCTTCGGCTAGCGACTAGTGCTTTTGTCCGGTGGATGGCACGATATAAAAAGTGCAATATTTCCCCGGTAAATTCGTGAATGCCGATCTGGGTAAGGCTTTGCTGGAGAACGAGTGCAATGCCATTGTGCGAACACGTAGCCACCGTCCTTATCCGTTTCGGGCGCGAACGTGTATTTGCCGCCCATGGCTACCGTCAAGGTGAGCATCGGTGATAAAGTGTCCGCTACCACAACCATACTGGCGCAACTGTAAATAAACCATGACCGATCTGAACCAACGCAAACCGCTGGATATTCGCCGCCGCAGTATTTACCTGTTGCCGAACCTGTTCACCACGGGAGCGTTGTTCGCCGGTTTTTACGCCATCGTGCAAGCGATGAACGGCAAGTTTGAATTTGCCGCTGTGGCGATCTTCATTGCCATGGTGCTGGACGGTCTCGATGGTCGTGTGGCGCGCCTGACGCATACGCAAAGCGAGTTCGGCGCCGAATACGACAGCCTGTCCGACATGGTTTCCTTCGGTGTGGCACCTTCTCTGCTGATGTACGAATGGGCTTTCCGCGATCTGGGCAAAATCGGCTGGTTCGCTGCGTTTATTTATTGTGCGGGCACAGCGCTGCGTCTGGCACGTTTCAATACCAACATCGACGTGGTCGATAAACGCTATTTTCAGGGGTTGCCCAGCCCGGCAGCTGCGGCGTTGGTGGCCGGTTTTGTCTGGGTGATGGGCGACTACGATTTTACCGGGCAGCAATTGCGCTGGTATGCGGTGGTACTCACGGTGTTTGCCGGCTTGAGCATGGTGAGCAACGTGCGCTTCTACAGCTTCAAAGATTTCAACATGCGCAAGAGCGTGCCGTTCATCGTCATCTTCCTGCTGGCGCTGTTCTTCATTCTTATTTCCAGCTATCCGCCGGGCGTGCTGTTCTTCCTGTTTCTGGGTTACTCGCTTTCCGGTTACGTCTCGTGGCTGATGTCGTTGCGCAAGCCGCCCGCTCCGCCAGCCGCTTAATGCGGTTTCTCCAAGCGGAGTTTGCGCGCTGATTTTATTCGGTGAGTGCGCAGTCCGCACCGCCAATTCGTCGTTTCGTCGCATTCCTCTGGATTCGTTTGTCCGGCATTCTTATAGTGCCATCGCTGATGTTTAACCGATGGAAAGGATGTTGCAGATGAAACCTACCGTGTTGCTATTACTTCTTGCCGCGACTTCCGGCGCATGGGCGGGCGATCTCAAGCTGACCATGCACGGCACGGGAATTGCCGGGAAGAGCCTGTATGTGGCCGTGCATTCCTCTGCCGCGGACTTTCCCGTGCGGGATGGCAACGCCATCAAGCGCACTGTGGTTGCCCAAGGGGATACGGTCGGGTTGCTCATTCCGAATGTCGCGGCGGGGGAATATGCGGTCGCGGTGTTTGCCGATATGAACGGCAACGGTGCGCTGGATAGTAATTTCGTCGGTATTCCCAAAGAGCCGGTGGGCGTTTCGCGCGATGCGCAAGGCAGATTCGGCCCGCCGAAATTTGCCGATGCGGCATTCAAGGTGGGCGACGGCACGACCGCGTTGTCCATCGAATTGAAATAGGAGGCGTGATGACGACTCAGACAGAACCCCAACCCCTGCTGCGCCTGCGCGAGATACGCCGCCGCTTCATGCTGGGCGAAACGAGCATCGAGGCGTTGAACAGCGTGTCGCTCGACATTCACAGCGGCGAATTCCTCGCCGTGTGGGGGCCGTCGGGCAGCGGCAAATCGACCATGATGAACATCATCGGCCTGATCGACGCGCCCACCAGCGGCGAGGTGTGGTTCGACGGGCAGGATACGCACAATCTGAAAGACGACGAGCTGACCGATTTTCGCGGCCACAAAATCGGCTTCGTGTTTCAGGGCTTCAATCTGGTGCCGGTGCTCACTGCATTGGAGAATGTGATGTTGCCGTTGCAGATACAGGGGGTGGCGGAGCGCCAAGCGCGCGAGCGCGCCACGGTGGCGTTGATTGATGTCGGGCTGGAGCGCTTCAAGGCTTCGCGCCCGGACAAGCTTTCCGGCGGGCAGCGCCAGCGTGTGGCGATTGCGCGCGCGTTGGCGGTGGAGCCCAAGCTGGTGATTGCCGACGAGCCGACCGCGAATCTGGATTCCGAAAACAGCCGCATGGTGGTCGATCTGATGCGCGCCATGAACCGCGCGCGCGGTGTGACCTTTGTGTTTACCACGCACGATCCGCGTTTGCTGGAACATGTGGATAGAAAGATTCTGTTGCGTGACGGCAACATCGAAAGCGATGAGGTGACGCAATGAATACAGTCAAACTGGCTTTGCGCGGACTGCTGCGCAACCGCCGCCGCAGTATCGTGACGCTGCTGGCGATCGCCCTCGGTTTTGCGGCGATCTCGCTGTTCGCCGGATACACGCATAACGTTTACGACGGTCTGGCGCGGCAATCCATCCACGGCGAGCTGCTGGGGCATCTCACCTTGAGCAAACGCGGCATGAGCACGGAAGGCAAGCTCAATCCCGAGCGCTACATGCTCAGCGCGGCCGAGGTCGAGCGCCTCACCGAGCTGTTGCAGCAAGAAGCGCATGTGAAATTGGTCGCGCCGCGTTTGAGCCTGAGCGGGCTCATCAGCAACGGTCGCGCCAGCACTATTTTCATTGCCGAGGGCATTGCGCCGGAAGCCATGCAGCAGTTGCAGGAAAATATCCTGACCGAGGAAGAAAAACGCGGCGGCATGTATGCCGACTTCATCAAGAAGCTCAATCCCGCACATGCCGAGAACGCGCTGCTCAGTTTCGGTCTGGCCGATATGCTGCACTTGAAAAAAGGCGACCAGGCCTCGCTGTTGAGCAACACGCTCACGGGGCAGGCGAACGCGCTGGATATTACAGTGGAAGATACGTTTAACACCGGCAATGCGGGCAGCAACGACAAGTTCGCTTTCATGTCGCTGAAGCTGGCGCAAACGCTGTACGACACCAACGGCGCGGCGGACAGGTTGACCGTGCTGCTGGACGATGAGGCGCAGACCGAGATCATGCGCGCGTATTTGCAGCAAAAATTGCGCGGCGCGGGTTTCGATATGGAGATCAAGACCTGGCAGGAGCTGTCCGATTTCTACAATCAGGTGCACAACATGTTCGACATGATCTTCGGTTTCATTTTCAGCATCGTGCTGACCGTGGTGGTGATGAGCGTGGCGAACTCGATGGGCATGACGGTGGTCGAGCGCACCCGCGAGATCGGCACGCTGCGCGCCATCGGTTTGAGGCAGGCTGGCGTGGTGAAATTGTTTACCACTGAGTCGCTTATGTTGACGCTGCTCGGCTGCCTCACCGGACTGTTGCTCACCTTCGGCGTGCGTTACGGCATCAATGTCGCGCACATCTCCTATACGCCGCCGAACAGCGCCAGCGCCGTGCCCTTGCTGGTGGATTTGGATTTCGGACGAACAATGTTTACCTTGGTACTGATGCTGGTGGTGGGAACGTTGGCTGCTTATCTGCCCGCCCGTCGCGCGGCGAAGCAGGCCATCATTGATGCGCTGGGGCATGTGTGAGTAGCGGGATGGGCACGTTTTTGCCTCGAAGAGGTTCTCGCACCTTTTGGGTGTGCCCACGCGACCGGATGGAGGAGTCGAATGAATAGCATATTGAAATTGATTTTTTCCTGCGCACTGTTTGGCGGGGTTGTAATCGCGGAAGCCGCCCCCGATGCACAGGCGCTGCTGAAACATGCGGACCAATCACGTGGTGGGGCGCTGCCGGGAATCGTGTGGGATATTCGCCTCAAGTCGCGCGACGGTGACAAGATCGCGGAAGAGCAAAGTTTGAAAGTGAGTGCCAATGACGATGCGAGCGTGGCCGAGGTGATTGAGCCGGTGCGATCCAAAGGCACCAAGCTGTTGCAAGTCGGGCGCAGCATGTGGCTGACCAAGCCGGGTTTGTCCAAGCCGCTGCCGATCTCGCCGCGCCAGCGCATGAGCGGGCAGGCATCGAACGGCGACATTGCCGCGACCAACTATGCGGGCGATTACGAGGCGCAGATGAGCGGCAAAGAGACGCTGGAGGGCGAGGCATGTTATGTGCTCGACCTGAAAGCGAAGCACAATCGCACCACCTACGACCGCATCCGCTATTGGGTGGCGGTGAATCGCGGCGTGGGGGTCAAGGCGGAGTTTTATTCGGTGAGCGGCAAGCAGATCAAGACCGCGCTGTTCGAATACAACAATGCGATCGAGTATGACGGCCGGCACATCCCGTTCGTGAGCAAAATGACGATACGCGATGCGCTGATCGACGCCGAGACGACGATGATTTTCGGGGCGCCCAAAGTGCGCAAGGTGAGTCCCGGCGAATTCGATCTGGGGCAGATACAGTGAGGCGGCTGTTTTGCATCGCGTTAGCGGCGCTATTCAGTGCGGGCGCGCAGGCCGAAGATGCTGTTCAGGTGCGACCGCAGGCCGGGATCGGCAGTCTGGACAACGACAAATACCAACACGCGGGTTTGCGCCTGTTGCTCAACGCGAATGCCGAGAAAAAATACGGTCTGGAGCTGACGCGCATCTCCTCGCTCAAAGCCGACTACGTTGCCGCAGGCATCGTGCTGGAGCAGAAAAAAGCCGGCTGGTTCAATATGTCCATAGGCACGATCGGCTATTTCGGACAGGGTGGCACGACGCTGAACTATCCCGGTCTGATCGCGAATCTGGGCTGGGAGCCGGATACCCCGGACGCGTTCAAACCGTTCGTGACGTTGCGCAACGACGTGATCTTTGTCGCGGGCAAGACCCAATTCGGCAATGCGCTCAGCGCCGGCTTGGCAGTCGGTTTTTGACAGGGAGTCGGCAGAGTGAAAATATTTGTTACTCTCGATGACGCCTTAGCGCGCCACAGCAGCCTGATGTTGCTCATGCTTCTGGCCGGCGCTGCTGCGGCTGAAGAATCCAATTGGCGCACCTCATGGGACGGCACGCTCTACGGCTACGTAAGCGGCACGAGCGTGCGCGACGACAGCGTGCTCAATCCGGGAAACCAAATGGCCAAGCTGGCGCAGCGCAGCGGCAGCGCCGAGGCGCGTTTCAACTTCAAGGCGGAGAGCGATGCCGTGCGTATCAGCGCGCGTCCTATCCTGCTCATGCAGCAAGCGCACAACAGTTTCGGCGACACGAATACGTCCGAATCTTTTCTCAGCCAATGGCAGGCGCGTTGGCGCGCGGGTGAGACGCTGGCTCTGAGCGGTGGGCGCGAACTGTTGAACTGGGGGCCGGCGCAATTCCGCTCGCCTGCCAATCCGTTCTATTTCAACAGCGGGCGCACGAATCCGATGAGCGAGTTGTCCGGCATGGATGCGCTGCGCCTGTCGTGGTCGCCCGATGCGGGCGCCTCCGCGTATGTGGCGCGCATATTCGGTTCCGGGCACAGGCACGCCGAGCCCGATCCGTGGGGCGACTCATGGCTGGCCAAGGCCGATCTGCGCAGCGACGGTTGGGCGGCAGGCGCAGCACTGGCGCAACAGCCCGGCCAAGCGTTATTTATCGGCGCGCACGGGCAGCATACATTCGGAGATGAATGGTTGGTGTACGGCGAAGCCGGTTCGTCCACGCGCGCCAACGCGTTGCAATCGCCGCCGGATGCAACGCAGCCGTTTGCTGTGGAGAGCGAGTCGGCACGCCGCAGCAACTGGTTGCTGGGCGCATCGTATACGGCGGAGAACGGGCAGAGTCTAGCGGCCGAATATTTGCGTTACGGCTTCGGGTATGACGCCAACGAAAGCGCCGCGTATTTTTCGCGCGCCGCCAATGCCTCTGCGTCTTTCCCGCTCCCCTCCTCGCTACAGACTTTGGGCATGGCATTGGCTGCGGCACCGCCATTGCTGGGGCGCGACTATGTGCATCTGGTATGGCAAAGCAACATCATGGAAAGCGAACGCTATTGGCGCCTGATGGCGACGCATAATTTCACCGACGGCGGCAATGAAATTTCCGGCTACGGCGAGCGCACGCTCACTCCCAAAACGAGCGCGTTCCTGCTGGCGCGGGCGGCGACGGGCGGGGCGCGCACAGAGTTTTCCAGCCTGTCTACCGGGCTGCTTACTCTCGGTGTGAAGTTCGCGCTGCCATAAGTTCAACGGGCAAGGCAATGAGCATGAGCAGAACTGACGCGGCCCTCTCCCCAACCCTCTCCCGCAAGCGGGCGAGGGAGCAAGCGAATCGCTGCGCAAATTTTGTATTCCCGGGATAATTACGCCATGCAAAAAAATCTCCTTATTTCGACCTTGTCCACCATCCTGTTCAATACGGCCATCGCCGGCTTGCTGGCGGTGATCTGGCAGGACAACTTCTGGATCAACTTCATCTTCTCGCAGTGCATTGGTTTATCTATTTACGCCATCAATGCCACGGTGATGTGCCGCATCGGCGACCGGCGCCGGCGCTTGTGGATACTTGCGTTTACCTTCCCCGGCAGCATCCTGTTCGGTGTGACGCTGGGGTCGTGGATCACCGGAGTGGGCGACTGGAGCGAGCCGCAGGCCTGGATCTCGGTGGTGATCGGGCTGTTCTTCGGCGGCATTGGTACCATCGGATATTTCCTTAGCATGCGCATCGAGAAGCTGGATGCCGAAGTCAAACAGCGGCGCATGAACGAAGTGGAAAGCGAGAAGCGCCAGCTCGAAGCGCATCTCAAATTGCTGCAAGCGCAGATTGAGCCGCACTTCCTGTTTAACACGCTGGCCAATGTGAGCAGCCTGATCGAGATTGACCCCGTGCTGGCGCGGCGCCTGCTGGAGCGGCTCATCGACTGGCTGCGCATCGCCTTGGCGCGTGCGCGCAGCGACAACACCACCCTGGGCGATGAGCTGGACATGCTGGAAAACTATTTGCAGATATTGAAGATACGTTTCGGCGAGCGCCTGCGCTGGGATACAGATGTGCCGGAAGCGGCGCGTTGCTCGCGCTTCCCGCCAATGCTGCTGCAACCGCTGGTGGAGAATGCGGTGCGCCACGGTATTGAGCCCAAACTGGGCGGCGGCAGGCTGCACATCGGCGCGCGGATCGACGCGGGCAAATTGCGCGTGAGCGTGCATGACGACGGCGTCGGCTTCAGCGCGATTACGAAACCCGGTGCCGGGCTGGAAAACGTGCGCGCGCGACTGTCCGCGTTATACGGCGATGCGGGACATCTGACGCTGGAGAGCAATGCCGAAGGCGGGTTGACGGTGACACTGGAGATACCACAGTGCGCGCCCTGATCGCAGACGACGAACAGAACCTGGCAGCCGATTTGCAACGGCGCTTGCTGCGGCTATGGCCGGAGTTGGAGATTGCCGGAGTGGTGCACGACGGTGTGACGGCGCAGCAGGCGCTGGCCGCGTTTGCGCCGGATGTCGCGTTTCTGGATATCCGTATGCCGGGCATGACCGGGCTGGATGCGGCGCGTGCCGCACCGGAGAATTGCCGCGTGGTATTCGTCACCGCATTCGACGACCACGCCGTGGCAGCGTTCGAGCAGGCGGCGGTGGACTATCTGCTCAAACCCGTAAGCGACGAGCGGCTGGCGCGCTGCGTGGCGCGGCTGAAACAACATAGCGCCGCCGCGCCGGATGAGTTGCTGGCGCGCTTGCAGCAACTGCTGGCGACCCCGGCCAAGCCGGAACCGTTGCGCTGGTTGCGCGCGCAGGTCGGGCAGGCGGTGCGCATGGTGGCGGTGGAGGAGGTGTGCTACTTCCAGTCCGCCGACAAGTACACGGCGGTGTACACGCGCGATGCCGAACTGTTGCTGCGCACGCCGCTCAAGGAATTGCTCGCGCAGCTCGATCCCGGGCAATTCTGGCAAGTGCATCGCGGCACGCTGGTGAATGTGCGCCAGATAGTTTCCGCGCATCACGACCTGCTGGGCAAGGTGTCGCTGAGTTTGCGCGACAGGCCGGAGAAGGTGGCGGTGAGCCGGAGTTATGCGCATCTTTTCCGGCAGATGTGAAACACCACATCCCATTGGTGTGAGGGGGGCGTGTTGTTTGGGTGGGAAGGGGAGCCTTGCATGAGATGTAAAATTATCTTTGTGGTTGCGGTGCTGCTGTGCGCATTTTCAGCGCGTGCGGCGGAATCAACGATCAGCGGTGCGGTGCTGGAGATGGGGTCGCGCAATCCGGTACAGGGTGCGGTAGTCAGCGCGCTGGGCACTTCCGCCACCGCCACCAGCGACGCGCAGGGGCGTTACACACTTGTGGTGTCGGGCAATGCCGACTACACCCTCACTGCCGCCAAGCCGGACGAATATTATTCGGGCTCTTTGTCCTTACAGCTGACGGACGGACAAGCGTTGCCGGCGCAGGTGTTTTATTTGCAGCCGCTTGTTCGTCTGTCCGAGGTGTTGGTGGTGAGCGAGCGCAGTCCCGAGCGCATCAGCAAGACGGTCATCAGCGGCAAACAGTTAAACAAAATCGCGGGCAATAGCGGCGACCCGCTGACCGGCTTGCAGGCCTTGCCCGGCGTGGTGTCCGGTAACAACGGCAGTGCGCCCGCCGTGCGCGGTTCCGGCCCCGGCGACAACGCCTATTACGTGGACAGTCTGCCGGTCGGCAAGATATTCCACGTGACCGGCACCAGCGTGTTCAACGCCGACCTGATCAGCGATTTCAATCTGTACAGCGCGGCATTCGCACCGCATTACACCGATATCACCGGCGCGGTGCTGGATGTGGCGTTGCGCAATCCGCGCACCGACCGGCTCGGCGGCAAGCTCAATATCAATCTGCTCGGCGCGGATGCGTTGGTCGAGGGGCCGGCGGGCGAAGACCAGTCGTTTTATTTCGCGGCGCGCCGCAGCTATATCGACCTGCTGTTAAAGCAGATCGAGCAGGACGGGGTCACGGTGCAGATTCCCAACTACTCCGACTATCAGGGCAAATACATCAAGCGGCTGGGCGGCACGGACAAGCTGACGCTGCATATGCAAGGCGCGGCGGATACGCTCAAGCTGAATGTCGGCGGCAATTCGGATATGGCCAAGCAGCAGCCGGTGCTGGCCGGCAACATTGCCCTGTCCGACGCTTACGCGATGCAGGCGGTGGTGTGGGATGCGGCACTGGCCGGCAACGCCTACAACAAACTGGCGCTGGAGCATATGGTCTCCGATGCCACCCAGTCGGTCGGCAGCGCGGGCAATTTCTATCTGGCGACGGAGGACTGGATATTGCGCGAGCGTCTGGTCGTGCCGTTTAGCGACGACCATGAGCTGGCGCTGGGCGCGAGTTTGGATCGTGTGCAAGTCAAGATCGACGCGGACGTCAAGAATGCAACCTGCACCCAGTTTAACCCCGCCTGCGACTTGACCAGTGCCGCGCAGCAACAAATGAAAGATACTTTTAACGCGAATGCTTCGGATGTGTCGGTGCAGGACCGCAAGCGTATTGCCGGCGGCGTTACGCTGGTAGGCGGCGTGCGCCGCAGTTACGAGGATTACCTGCGCAGGGGATATACCGAGCCGCGCCTCGGCATCGAATGGGATATGACGCCGCAAACCCTGTTCACCGCCGGCTGGGGGCGCCATAACCAGATGCCGACGGGAGCCCAGGCCACGCGCACTTTCGGCAATCCCAACCTCGAACATTTGCGCGCCGACCACAGCGTGGCGGGCGTTACGTATAAGCTGGACGAGCTGTGGTCGGTGAAGGCGGAGGCGTACTACAAAAAATTCAGCAATCTGGTGGTGGACGATCCGCAGCTTAACTATGTTAACGGTGCAAGCGGCAAAGCGTACGGCATGGAGTTGCTGGTCAAGAAGGACAGCGGCGAACAGTTATCCGGCTGGTTCGCGCTCTCGCTGGCGCGTTCGACGCGGCGCAACGACATCACCGGCGAATCGTTCCGTTTCGAGCTGGATCAGCCGGTGAACGCCACTCTGGTTACCAGCTATCAACTCGACAACGACTGGACGCTGGGCGCGAAGTGGACGGGGCACTCCGGCACGCCCTACACGCCCATACTCGGCACCAGCGGCACGTACCCAGATGGCCGGCCGATTCCCAAATACGCCGCCGTTAATTCCGGCACGCTGCCGTTCTATCACCGGCTGGATGTGCGATTGGAACGGCAATTGCTGCGCAACACCTACAAGCTCAATGTGTATTTCGAGTGGAACAATCTGTACGGCCAGCAGAATGTTGTGGGTTATACCTACGACCCGACTTACACCGTGCAGAAGCCCGTTTATCCTTTCGTGCTGCCGTATTCCTTCGGCGTGCAGGCCGAGTTTTAAGGGAACCTTCTTCCCCCTCCCGGCGGGAGAGGGGACTTTCCTTAAGTGAGTTTCACGAAATATTCCCGAGCGATTATCATGTCGCTCCGTTGCCCATGAAAATTACACGCGAGTTGAAGATGAAACGATTTGTTACCCGATATGCGTCCGCCACCATTTTGATTTTGCTCAGCGGCGCCGCTTGTGCAGAAAATGCGGCCTCGCTGGAAAAGCTGGCAAGCGATGCGCTCGACCGGCTTAACCAGCGCCGCGTGCAGGTCGGCCTCGCGCCGCTGGCGCGCAATGCGCTGCTGGATCGTTCGGCGGCGGCGCATGCGAAATACATCACGCGCAATCACTCGCTGGGTACCGAGGGGCATATGGAAAGTTCCGGCAGACCCGGCTATACCGGCGTGACGCCCGCGCAACGCATCGCGGCGGCGGGTTATACCGGCAACAGCACTTCGGAAAACATGGCGCTTATCAGCTATCCGCTGGGCGCGCTCAGTACGGATGATCTGATTGATGCACCCTATCACCGCCAGTCGCAATTCGGTTCCTATCAGGAAGCCGGTGTGGCGATGAGCACGCAACCGGCGCCGCCGGGATTTGTGAATCCTGACCATTACATTTACGTCATCAATTTCGGCGGAAAAATATTGCCGGATAACAAAGGCAAGAAGACCCAGCCGTTTGTCTATCCCGCGAACGGACAGACCGATGTGCCCGCCGACTGGATCGCCAACGAGTCGCCCAATCCCTTGCCGGATATGGCCGGTCAGCGTGTCGGCTACCCGATCAGCGTGGCCGCCGAGCCGGGCGACCAGCTGCAAATCAAAATGTTCAGCTTGACCGATACGAATGATGCCGAGGTCGAGGGGCGGCTGATTACGACGCACACCAACGACGGCAAACCGCTGGAGAATTTTGCTTTCTGGATACCGCTTAAACCGCTGGCTTACGGCATGGCCTATCAGGTGCAGGCTCAGGGCACGCTGAACGGCGCCGGATTTTCGAGCAAGTGGCGCTTCACCACGCGCGCGGCGACGCCGCTGCAATTGATTCCCTCTGCG
>JBBIJL010000025.1:0-19272 GCA_037446005.1 Gallionellaceae bacterium
AACAAGGACGGCACCGTCACTTTCAGCGCGCGCGAACTCACCTTCATCAGTGTCGGTCTGGTGATCGTGCTGCCGCTGGTGCTGCTAATCGCCGGGGGAATCCAATGGTGGCGCAGGAGAAGCTAGCGGGTTGCCAGATGCCCGGCAAAGCCGGACGCGCTTACTTGCGGTTGCCGCCCACCACCATCTTGTACTCGAACAAACGGCACTCGATGGCGCCGTTGAACAGCGGCGTGCGCCGCGACACGGACAGGCGGATGAACTTGGGCATGCGCAGGTCGGACGTGAACAGATAGGCGTTCCAGCCGCCGAATTTTTGCTTCAGCGCGTCGCCCAGTTGCGGATACAACAATTCCAGATCGGCAATGTCGCCCATGCGTTCGCCGTAGGGCAGGTTCGCCACCAGCACGCCCTGCGCGGCGGGTGCGGCGATCTCCAGCACATTGGCCTGCTTGAGCGTCACCGCCTCCAGCAGCCCGGCATTTTCCAGATTCATGTGCGCCGTTTTCAAGGCGTCGCCATACAGGTCGCTGCCGAAAATCGGCAACGGCGTGACCGGCTTTTGTGCGGCGATGGCCTGCTTGCGGATCTCCTGCCATTTTTTCGCGTTGAAATTCTTCATCTTCTCGAATGCGAAATGGCGTGAGATACCGGGCGCGATGTTCAGCGACATCTGCACCGCTTCGATCAGAAAGGTACCGCTGCCGCACATCGGGTCGAGCAGCGGCGTGCCGGGTTTCCAGCCGGTGAGATGCAAGATGCCCGCCGCCAGATTCTCGCGTAGCGGCGCGATGTTGGTGTACTGGCGCACGCCGCGTTTGAACAGCGCGTCGCCGGAGGTATCCAGATACAGCGTGAAGCGCGACTCTTCAAGGAAGGCGTGGATGCGCATGTCCGGCTCGTGCGTGTTCACGCTGGGGCGCTCGCCGCACAGCTGGCGGAACTTGTCGCAGATCGCGTCTTTGATCTTGAGCGTGGCGAAATCCAGACTCTTCAGCGGGCATTTGATCGCCGCCATGTTGACGCGGATGGTGTGCGCCACATCGAACCAGTTGCCCCACGGCAGCGCGAACGCGGTGTTGTAAATATCCTGCTCGGTGCGGTAGCTGGTGCTCGCCACGCGCCACAACACGCGGCTGGCGGTGCGGCTGTGCAAATTGACGCGGTAGCACAGCGCCCAGTCGCCGGCGAAATGCACGCCGCCGTCGGTGGCTTTGATCCCGGTAGCGCCCAGCTCGGTCAGTTCGTTGCACAGCGGCGTTTCCAAACCGCGCGGACAGGGGGCAAAAAATTGTTCGTTCATAGCGGCTTCACCGTCACGAGGATCACGATCGCCATCAGCATCAGCACCGGCACTTCGTTAAAGAACCGGAACCACACATGGCTGCGCGTGTTGCGCCCCTGTTCAAATTCCTTGAGCAGTTTGCCGCAATAGAAATGGTAGCCGATGAGGAACAGCACCAGCGTCAGCTTGATGTGCAGCCATACCCCCGCGAAGCCGTAACCCAGCCACAGCCAGATGCCGAACAGCAGCGCCAATGCGCCGATGGGCGTCACGAAACGGTACAGCTTGCGCGACATCAGCAGCAGGCGCGCGCGCTCTTCTTCTCCCGTGGCCATGGCCAGATTGACGAAAATGCGCGGCAGGTAAAACAACCCGGCGAACCAACTGGTGACGAAAATGATGTGAAATGCTTTGATCCAGAGCATGAAATTTCCTATTTAGACAGACGCCGCCGGAACAGCACCAGCGACACATAAAAACCGGTCAGCGTATAAGCCAGCAGCACGGCGATGTGCAGCGCGGCCGCCGGCGGTACCGCACCGACCATCAAAGGTCTGGCCATATCCACCGCGTGGGTCAGCGGCAACACGCCCGCCACGGCCTGCAAGGTCTCCGGCAGTTGCGTGACCGGAAAAAAAACGCCGCATAGTAGCATCATCGGCGTAATGACCAGAGTGAAGTAGTACATGAAAAAATCATAGGCGGGCGCGAGCGCGGTCACGATGAGCCCGAGGGAGGCAAAGGCCAGACCGACCAGCAAGGCCAGCGGGATCATCCACAGCGACATGGGCGAATGCGACAGACCCAGCAGCCAGATCACCGCCAGCACGGCGATGCCGGACATCAGACTCTTGGTCGCCGCCCACAGGATTTCCGACAAGACCACATCGTCCAGCGTGATCGGCGTATTGAGGATGGCCTCCCAGGTGCGCTGCTCGTGCATGCGCGCGAAGCCGGAATACAGCGCCTCGAAACTGGCGCTGTTCATGGTGCTGTAGCACACCGTGCCCGCCGCGAGGAAGGTCATATACGACGTGCCGCCCATCTCCGGCAGCAGGCTGCCCAAGCCGTAGCCCAAGCCCAGCATGTAAATCACCGGATCGGCGAGATGGCCGAGGATGGACGGCGCGGCGATTTTCTTCCACACCAGCCAGTGGCGTTGCCAGATGGGAAAGAAGCGCCAGCTCAAACGCGGCAAGGCGAAATCCCGGTTATTCATCGCGTCCGTCCTCTGCTACGGCGGCAAGCGCATCGGAGGGGCGGATCACGCCGCTGCCGCGCGCATACACGCAGCCTTTGGAGGTTCCTTCCGCCACGGTGCGTCCGCCTCTGCTGAAAGTGTGGTTCATGTAAAAATATTTTTCGTCCCAGTGCGTCACTTCCAGCAGCACCTCGAAGCGCTCGAACACATTCAGCGGCTTCTTGTAGACCATCGTGTGTTCGGCGATGACCGGCATCCAGCCGCGCTTGAGCATGGCCTTCATCAGCCCCGAACGGATGAACAGATCGACGCGGTTCAGATCGCAGATGGTCAGATAGCGGCCGTTGTTCATGTGGAAGTTGATGTCCAGATCGTTCGGCAACACGCACAGGCCGAGCCGGCTCACCAGATTGCCGATGTCGAGCCGCGCGCGAAAGCGCGACAGGATGAACACATAGATCATGCGGAAAATCAGGCTCACTCGCGCATCTCCCGTCCGGTCAATTTCAAAAACACGTCTTCCAGATTCGCGGGGCGGTGCAGGTAACGCAACGCGCTTTGCGCTTGCAGATGCGCCACCAGCGGCTGCGCGTCCTGCACGTAACAGAACACCGACTCGCCGCTGATTTCGAAACGCTGCGCATACCGCGCGGCATGTTCGCCCGCCCATTGCCCGGAAGTTTCGCCGAACACCTCCACCACCTGCGGCTCGATGTTGCGCTCGATCAGTTCGCGCGGCGAGCCCTGGCTGATGAGCTTGCCGTTGTCCAGCACCGCGAGGCGGTGGCACAGGCGCTCGGCCTCGTCCATGAAATGCGTGGTGAGCAGCAGCGTCTTGCCCTGCTGCGTGAGTTCGCGCAGGCGCTGCCAGATGAGGTGGCGCGCCTGCGGGTCGAGCCCGGTGGTCGGCTCGTCGAGGAAGATCACATCGGGATCGTTCACCAGCGCGCGCGCCAACGTGAGGCGCCGCTTCATACCGCCGGACAGCGTGGGCACTTTGGCATCGCGCTTGTGGGTGAGGCTGGCGAATTCCAGCAGCGAGGGAATGCGCGCCTCGATCTCGCTGTCCTTTAAACCGAAATAGCGCCCGTATACCAGCAGGTTTTCCGCTACGGTGAAATCGGGATCGAGGTTATCCATCTGCGGCACCACGCCCACGCGGATGCGCGCCTCGCGCGCCGCCTGCGGCACCGGCAAATCAAGTAGTGTGACCGCGCCCGCATCCGGCGCGATCAGACCCAGCAGCATACGCAGCGTGGTGGTCTTGCCCGCCCCGTTGGGGCCGAGCAAGCCGAAACACTCGCCCTTGTTGATGGAAAGATTGAGCCCGTCCACCACGCGCTGTCCGGCGTAGGATTTTTGCAGGCCTTTAGCCTGGATAACTGCATTCATACTCAAGCGATCATCTTTCTGGTTGGAAGGATCACAATGCAACCCCGTTGAAATGCTTGCGCACAATGTCGCGCAACTGCGTGAGGCGTCCGTGGAAATAATGCTCGGCCTGCGGCAGCACCACGATAGGCAAATGCTGCGGCCGCGCCCACGCCAGCGTGTCGGCCAGCGCCACCACATCGTCGTGCTCGCCGTGGATCACCAGCGTATTCGCCGCCACCGGCGGCATGGCGAAGCGCCCGACCGCGGGCGCCGCCAGAATCAGGTGGCGCGGTTGCAACTGTTGCGCCGCGCGCGCCGCCACATAGCCGCCGAAAGAAAAACCCGCAAGAATCAGCGGCAAGTCGCCGAACTGTTCGCGCGCGAACTCCGCCACCGCGAGCACATCCGCCACCTCGCCGTCGCCGCCGGTGTACTCGCCCTCGCTCTTGCCCACGCCGCGATAATTGAAGCGCAACGAGACGCAGCCCAACTCGGCAAGAGTCTTGGCCAAGGTCACCGCGACTTTATTTTCCATCGTGCCGCCCATCGTGGGCAGAGGGTGGCACACCACGGCAATGGCCTGCGCGGCAACGGCGGGATGATGCACCTCGCCCTCGAGTAAGCCGGCGCTGCCGGTAGTAGAGAAGGATTGCAACATGGCCATTAAATTTTCAGGCGCCCGACTACGCGCCCGTTCTTCAAATGTTCTTCGATGATTTCGTCCAGATCGCTCTCGTCGATGTAGGTGTACCAGACAGCCTCGGGATAGACCACCAGCACGGGGCCTTCCTCGCAGCGCCCCAGACAGCCCGCCGAGTTGATGCGGATGCGGTTGCCCGCGCAATCCAGCTTCTGCGCTTTGACTTTGTCTTTGACGTAATCGCGCATCTTCTGCGCGCCGAAATTGGCGCAGCAGCCTTCGCCGGCGGCGCGCTGGTTCACACAGAAAAAAACGTGTTTGTCGTAGTGGCTCATGGTAATTTTCCTTTCACGCTTGATAACCCTCTCTCTAACTCTCTGGTAAAACACCTAGCCAATCCACTAAGCCAGCAAGCGGGAGAGGAGGCGAACGAGAAAGGCAATTTTTAATTCCGGCGCATTCTACTACTCCAGCCGCATCGCACCACGCCACAGATAGCCCAGCAGCAGCAAGGGAAATACCAGCATCACCGTTTGCGATAGCCCGTTGTAATTGAGCAGATGCCCGAAATGCCACTGGTACAGGCGCATCGCGGCGGAGGCCGAACCGCTGTCCAGCACGCCGTGCGCCAGCACCAGATAAGCACAGGCGACGACGGCCGCCACGCGGATGAGATACGGCCTGGCCAACCAGCCGATGACGGACATCAGCAACACGCCGATGAGCACGCCCAGCATCGCCTCGCCGTTCAGCCACAACAGCAGCGCCCACGATTTGAGCAGCACGGCGGCGGCAATAAATTTGGTGAGCGCAATCGCAAACAACACCAGCAGCAATGCCGCCACCGCATGGCGGCGCGAGCGCAGCAGCGTCAACAGCAAAGTGCCCAGCATCAGCAGATTAAGCGCGACCGCCGCGCTCTCCAGCCAATTGAACGGCTCCACCGGCGGCGGCACAAAGGGCTGGCGCGCCACTTCGCTGATGAACACATTGCCCAGCATCGGCAGCGACGGATTGATCTGCGCGAACATCCACAACAGCACCAGCGCCAGACCGAAATCCACCCACTGCCCGCGCTGGAACAGCTGGAAGCGCCAGTGCATGAGATAAAAAAACCACGCTCGCGGCACAATGCTCGCCGCCAGCAACGCGCCGCCCAGCATGCCGAAACCGTTCATCAACAAATCGAGATTCGAGCTGATGCGGTTGGGCAGATACATCTGCGTGTATTCCATCAGCGCGGACAGCGCCAGACCCACCAGCGTCGCCAGCAGCACACTCCATGTCGCGTTCAAGCGCGCCCGCAGCGTCAGCCCGAACAACAGCCCGAACGGCAGATAAGCCAGCAAGTTCGTGACCGCGTCGAACCACGAATAGGTTTGCGCCAGCGGCGCGGCCAGCACCGCCGCAAACTCCAGCCCCTGCTCCTGCCAGCCGGAGAACGGCGACAGGCTCGCGTACACGATGAACAGCGCATAACCCGCAGTCAGATAACTGCGCAGCAAGGCGCGGGAACGGTAGATGGGCATGCGTCGCATAAATCAGTTTGGCGTTTGCGCCGGAATAGGCGCAGGCAAGCGTTTGGGTGCGGCGATGCGCAATTGCTTGTTCACGTTGTACACGCCGAACACCACCGTGATCGCGCTTTCCGGTACATCAAACTCTTCCGCCAGAAATCTCACCAGATGCGCCGTCGCCCTGCCGCGCACCGGCTGCTCGGCAACATAAATCTCCAGCTGTTTGCCGATGACTTTGCCGATTTTGGTTTTCTTGGCGCGCGGGCGCCCGAGAATATTCAGCACCAGCGTATTTTCTTCCCAATGACAGAACGACGACATCACCATCTCACTCAAATCAAAAGCGCTCATAACCCAACATATAGCGCCATTGCCCGCTCGGCAGCTTGCCCAGCGACAAACGCCCGATGCGCAGCCGCCGCATCGCCAGCACCTGCAATCCCACGCTCTTGCACATATGCGCGATCTGGCCGGGCTGCACGCCTTTGAAGGCAAAGCGCAAACGCGTCTCGTTCTGCCAGCTCACCTTCACCGGCGGCAGCGGCTTGCCGTTAAAACTGAGGCCGTGGTTGAGCAGCTTGAGGCCATCGGGCATCAGCTCGCCCGCCACCTCCACCACATACTCCTGCTCGATGGCGGCGGCATCGTCGCCCAATTTGCGCGACACATGAAAATCCTGCGTGAACACCGCCATCCCGCTCGCCCCCGCCTGCAAAGGCAGGCATTGCGTGAGGCGTACGAAATGCTGCTTGAGCTGGCGGATACCGGAATGATCGTCCGCCGCATGAGTGTCGGCGCAAAGCATCTGCGGGGTAAACTCAATATCAGCCGGTTGATGAAACAAGAGGGTCACCGGCACGACCGGCGTGAGCGTCGCCTCGGGATGCAACACCACCGTCTGCTCCGCCACCATGAACTGCGGCTCTTCCACCACCACGCCATCCACCGACACCCAGCCGCCCGCGATATACAGCTCCGCCTCGCGACGCGAACACGCGGCGATCTCGACAATACGTTTGGCAAGGCGAACAGGAGTGGTCATAACGGACATCTGGCGAACATGGAGCGACATTGTAAACGCTCGCACGCACATCCCCGGTAAAATGAACACATGGACACCGCAAAAAACCCCGCAGACCGCCCCGCACTGGAGGGCGTCACCCTGGAGATGATCGTCACCCGACTATCGGAAAGCATGGGCTGGCAAGCCATGGGAGAAGCCGTACCCATCCGCTGCTTCACGCATGATCCCAGCGTTAAATCCAGTTTGAAGTTTTTGCGCAGAACGCCGTGGGCGAGGGCGAAGGTGGAAGAGTTGTATTTGCGGCAAATCAAACGGTAGGACATTGCCTCGCACGAGTTGAAAATAACTCGCAAGCCCCCGCTCTGGCGGCTCTTTAATCTAGTCAAAAATAAAACAATAGTTTTGTTTATTTAAAATTAATTGACTTAATTACAATAAGTTATTTAAACTGATCGCCCGAAGCATCTAGTCAAACTCAAGGCGAGTTAGATAAATGGCACTCACCATAAACGAATATCTGTTGCGCGGCTCAGCCACCTCCAAGGCAATACAAGCGGAAACTGGTTTGAACCAGACCGCTGTCTCCCGCCAGCTCAGGGAGATGGGCGATGCCGCGGTCAAGTTGCCCAATTCGCGTCCGCCAAAATACGCGCTGACGCGCAATGCCTTTGGCGGCGACAACCGGCTTTCTCTTGCCATGGTCGATACGCACGGCAACACCGTTCTGGTGGCAGTTATACGTCCCTTGGTTCCCAACGGCTTTCTGGTTGAGCCCGTCACGGGGATGCCGCCAGTATTGTTGGGCGCGAATGGTGACGGCCTGTATGCAGACTTGCCCTATTTCCTGATTGATCTTGGACCACAAGGTTTTTTGGGTCGGCAAATCGCGGCGGATCTGGCGAACCAATCAGGTGATTTCCCGCCCGACCCCAGACATTGGAATACCAACCATATCGGGCGTTACCTGATCTCGAACGGCGACGACCTGCCCGGTAATTTCAAGTTCGGCGAACAGGCCTTGTCGCGCGTCAGACGCAAACCCGTTGTCACCTCCGAAAAGGATTATCCCGCGCTCGCCGACAGCGTGATGAGCGGCATCATTCCCGGATCGTCCGCCGGGGGAGAGCAGCCCAAATTCACCGCGTACTGCGGCAACCGCTCGGCGCATGTCATCGTAAAATTTTCTCCGACAGGCAACAGCGAAGTCGCAAGGAGATGGCGAGACATTTTGATTACCGAGTTCCATGCCAGCGAAGCGCTGCACAAGGAAAACTTTCCGGCAGCGGAAACTAGGTTGCTCGAAATCGACGGCAGGTTGTTTCTCGAATCGCAACGATTCGACCGAACCGGTGAATTCGGACGCATGCCCATGCTTTCGCTACAAGCCATTGATGCAGAATTCACCGGCATCGGCAGCGATTGGTCGCGCGTTGCGGAAGCGCTTCACTCGAAAAAACTGGTGAGCTGGGAGCACCTTTACGATGTTACCTGCCTATGGTGGTTTGGTCGCCTCATCAACAATTCCGACATGCACTTGGGCAACCTGAGCTTTGCCATTGACGGCGGTGTGTTCCGGCCACTGCCGGTGTACGACATGTGCTCCATGGGCTTTGCTCCAAAAGGCGGGGAAGTGCAGCCCTACAATTTCGTGCCGCCCGAATATACAGGCACAAACCTTAACGTAAACAGCATCAAGTTGGTACGTAAGATGGCGCGCGACTTCTGGCAAAGGGTGGCGGGTGATGCGCGCATTTCAGATGAACTCAGGTTGTACCTTACTGAGAGAAATCCGATGGAGTAAGTGAGTTACAAGAGTACATGGGCGTTGGCTATCGCGTGTATTTTGCAGGATGCAAAAGCCAGCGCATCGCAAGATTAACTACGAAGTGTGCGTCAGTTCTTCACGAATAATGCGGCGCAGATCAGCCTCAAGCATCCCTGTCTCAATCACGCGGCGTAACGTATCGTTGATGATCGTTTGATAACCGCGTTCACCCGCCACTGCTTTGAAATGCTCCACGATGGGCGCATCGAGCATGATGTTGATGCGTTGTTTGCTGACTCGTCCGCGCACGGCAGATTGCCACTCGGCACGGCTCGCATCCTTACCCGCCACCCTCAAACGCGCACGGTCAAAGTCCGCTTGCGTTAGTTTCGGTGCATCGTCAGAAATATCCGGCATTTTTGTAGAAGAGGTCGATTTCATCGGTGTCCGCCTTGCGCATGGAAATAATACGAATTGTCTCGTCAGCCTCGACATGAACGATCAGCACCACCAGACAATCCAACAGACCGATGCCGATCATGCGCTGCTCGCCGTAATTTTCCCGGTTGTCTTCAAATAGAATCATCGGGCCGACAAAAGCCTTTTCCGCATCGGCAAAATCCAACCCGTGCTTTTTCAGATTGGCTTTCCGCTTGGTTTCGTCCCAGATGTAGCGCATGAATGAATCATACACATTTAAATCTGCATAGCAAGGTTATACTAGCACCCAACTTGACGAGGAGTGAATCATGACCAAGAAGGCTGCTAAAAAAATCACCGTTACCCGCTTCGAGGCCGCCGATTACCTCGACAGCGAAGAAATGATTGCCGAATATTTGGCTGCCGCATTGGAAGACGACAACCCGGATGTTTTTTTGTCCGCTCTCGGTGATGTCGCCAAAGCGCGCGGCATGGCGAAGATCGCCAAGGATGCCGGACTCAGCCGCGAGAGTTTGTATAAAGCCCTCGCGCCAGGAGCGAAGCCGCGCTATGAAACGGTGCACAAATTGATGGATGCGATTAGGATGAAGATGACGGCGCACGTTTAAGGCATTCGGCACATTACGTCTTGTGACCAATGCGCCCTACGCGAGCTTCTTACGTCCTCTCCGCGCCCCCCTGCCGCGCCTATGCCTTATCAAACAAAAAACTCCCCATTGCAGTCCAAGTAGACCGCATAAATGTATTTTCATACCCTACTAATGCGCAAATTAATCGAGCATTAAATCTAGCAAGACAATCGTGCATTCTTTTGTCGTCGTACACATGGCCTATCGTTGTGTCACCCCACATCGCCTCATGCACCAAAAGCCGGCGCGCCTTGCAAATATCAGCGATTCTTTCTTGCTCATACTTCAATCCCAATTCGTTACATATGAGCTCAAATCTCTTTGGGTGTGAGCTTGCCTTCTTCCCTGAGAGCTCGGAGTAAAGTTTATACAGAGCATCAAATGTAGTGTATTGCCACATGAACTCATCCCAGTCCCACTCAAGGCTTTTTGCCCGCGTATACACATAAAGAATATTGACAAACCGCTGCCTCTTTTCTGTAGGCCAATTGCACCATCTTTGATAAGTGGCTTCCAGAAAGTGTGATGCAGTATCTGTTGAAATATGAATATTCTGGTTTGATTCAGTTGGCACCCGACCTTCAATTCGCCATTCTGAGAATTGCAGCCGCGCCCCAAATACAAATGCAAGTAAATGTACGAGCAATCCCGCATCCTCAAAGTTGATTATTGTTGAAACGGGTTTTTCAACGCTTATGGTATGTGTGACTGGTAGGTGGTAAACGCAAGCAGGGCGCTCTGTATTTTTTATGCGACGTCTTGGCTTCCCCGTCTTTAAGCTAACCTCATACGTTTGGATTGTAGGTGGGTAAAAGTACCCATCCTTATTTGCAATCGACAGAACTGCTTTGACGACATCTTCGTGATTCTGAACCGGCTCAATTCTCACGCCATCAAAGGCTGTACTGAATGGTACAAGCAGCGAACCAAATTCACGAGTTATCACGGCGAAATTCTTCCCTCATCAATAAAGTCACAATGTACCGAAGACGAATTGTTTTGCCTATGATGGGCAGCTTGCTGCCCATCATACGGTTTTGCTTTTCGCTTTTCCTTCCCCTGTGCGCCGCCGAGTAGCGCAGGCTGGTCAGGGGATTTCGGCGAGGACTGTCTGAGCGCGTAGCGCGAGTTCCGCAGCCGCCTGACCAGTCGAGCAACGCAGGGCACCCACGAAGTGGGCGGCAAACCGGGGTCGCCTTTTCTTTGGCTACTTTCTTTTGGCGAAGCAAAAGAAAGTAGCTTGCTGTCGGGCAACCCCCGACGGTTTTTCCTTTAACTGGATTCCGGCCTTCGCCGGAATGACGAAGCGCTTAATGCGCCTCATCCCAATTAGCCCCCTCGCCCATTCCCACTTCCAGCGGCACTTTCAACTCGGCGACATGGCACATCAGCTCCCGCACTTTTTCCTTCACCAGCGCCAATTCCTCCAGCGGCACTTCCAGCACCAGTTCGTCATGCACCTGCATGATGAGTTTGGTTTGTAGCTTTTCCTGTTCCAGCCAGTCCTGCACTTTAACCATCGCGAGCTTGATTAAATCTGCCGCCGTGCCTTGCATCGGCGCATTGATGGCGGCGCGTTCGGCGGCTTGTCTGCGCATACCGTTGGCGCCGTTGATCTCGGGCAACCAGAGTCTGCGACCGAACCAAGTCTCGACGTAACCGAATCGCTTTGCCTGTTCGCGCGTGTCGTCCATGTAGCGTTTCACGCCGGGGTAGCGCGCGAAGTAGAGGTCGATGTATTGCTTGGCTGCGCTATTCTCGATGTTGAGTTGGCTGGCGAGGCCGTAGGCGGACATGCCGTAGATGAGGCCGAAGTTGATGACTTTGGCGTAGCGGCGTTGTTCGCTGGTGACGGCATCCAGCGGGGTGCCGAACACTTCGGCGGCGGTGGCACGGTGGATGTCTTCGCCGTTGGCGAAGGCTTTGAGCAAACCCTCGTCGCCGGAGAGATGCGCCATGATGCGCAGTTCGATCTGCGAGTAGTCGGCGGAGACGATGCGCGCACCTTGCGGTGCGATGAAGGCTTCGCGGATGCGGCGGCCTTCGGCGGTGCGCACGGGAATGTTTTGCAGGTTGGGGTCGCTGGATGACAAGCGCCCGGTGACGGCCACCGCCTGCGCGTAGCTGGTGTGCACGCGCCCGGTGTAGCGGTTCACCATCTGCGGCAGCTTGTCGGTGTAGGTGGATTTCAGTTTCGACAAGCTACGGTGTTCCAGCAATATCTTGGGCAGCGGGTAATCGAGTGCGAGTTCTTGCAGCACTTCTTCGTCAGTGGATGGTGTGCCGCTCGGCGTTTTTTTCTTCACCGGCAATTGCAGTTTATTGAACAGGATCTCGCCAAGCTGTTTGGGCGAGCTCAGGTTGAACGGCTGTCCCGCCGCCTCGAACGCCTGCTTCTCGATCTCGTTCAGCCGCAAGCCGAGCTCGTGGCTTTGCCGCGCCAGCTTGCCGCTGTCGATGAGCACGCCGTTGCGTTCCATCTTGAACAGCACCTCGCGCACGGGCAGCTCGATGTCGCGGTACACCTCGGCCAAGCGCCCGAGCAATTGCGGCGCCAGGGTCTGGTGCAGTTGCAAGGTGATATCGGCATCTTCTGCCGCATATTTGGTGGCGGTGTCGAGATCGACTTGGTCGAAGCCGATCTGCTTCGCGCCCTTACCCACCACTTCGGCATAGGGGATGGTCTTGAGGCCGAGATGGCGCATCACCAGGTTTTCCAGATCGTGCGGCTTGTGCGATTCCAGCACGTAGGATTGCAACAAGGTGTCTTCGGCGATGCCCGCGAACGCGATGCCATGGTTGGCGAAGAGGTGCTGGTCGTATTTGAGGTTCTGCCCAAGCTTTTTGTGCTGCGCGCTTTCCAGCCAGGGTTTGAGTCTTTGCAGCGCGTGTTCGCGCTTGAGTTGCTCTGGTGCCCCGGGGTAGTTGTGTGCCAGCGGTAGGTACACGGCCTCGTGCGGGGTGATGCACAAGGAGATGCCGACCAGTTGCGCGTCCATGGTGTCGAGGCCGGTGGTCTCGGTGTCGATGCTGACGAGGTCGGCTTGCATCAGCTTGGCAAGCCACGCATCGAGTTGCGCATCGGTGGTGATGGCTTCGTATTGCGAGGTGTCGTTGCTGAAGAGTTCGCCGGATTGCTGCGGTGCGAATTCCCGTTGCGGCACGAAGGCAGCGGGGCGTGACTGAGCCGACGCGCTCGCGCCTGAGGGTGTGCCACCGATCTCGCGCATCCATGACTTGAAGCCGAACTGCTCGAACAGGCTGCGCAATTTCTCGGTGTCTTGCTGCGGGGCAACGAGCTGGTCGAAGCGTTGCGGCAAGTCCACATCGCACTTCACCGTGACCAGCTTGCGCCCCATCGGTAGCCAGTCCAATGCGCTGCGCAAGTTATCGCCGACCACGCCCTTGATCTCGCTGGCATGGGAGACCAGGTTATCCAGCGTGCCGTATTCGGTGAGCCATTTCACGGCGGTCTTGGGGCCGCACTTGCTTACGCCCGGTACGTTGTCCACCGTGTCGCCCACCAGCGTCAGGTAATCCACAATGCGCTCGGGCGGCACGCCAAACTTGGCGGTGACGCCCGCCGCATCCAGCGCCTCTTCGCTCATGGTGTTGACCCACAGCACATGCTCGTTCACCAGTTGCGTGAGGTCTTTGTCGCCGGTGGAGATGACGCAACGCACGCCCTGTTGCGCGGCCTGCTGCGCCAAGGTGCCGATCACATCGTCGGCTTCCACGCCGTCCACCATCAGGATGTTCCAGCCGTAGGCGGCGACGGCTTCGTGCAGCGGCTCGATCTGCGCACGCAGGTCGTCCGGCATGGGCGGACGCTGCGCTTTGTATTCGGGATACCAGTCGTCGCGGAAGGTTTTGCCCTTGGCGTCGAATACGCAGGCGCTATAATCCGCCGGGTAGTCTTTTTGCAGGCGCCGCAGCATGTTGAGCACGCCTTGTATCGCACCCGTCGGCAGGCCGGTGGGACTGCGCAGATCGGGCATCGCATGGAAGGCGCGATACAGGTAAGATGAGCCATCAACAAGTAGCAGTGTCTTCATTATTTTTTGAAAGATTGAGATGAACGGAATATCCAAAATACCTCACTCGCATCTACCCGAGCTGACGCAGTCGAAGGAGGCATGGCGTGTGTTCGGCATTATGTCAGAATTCGTGTCGGCGACCGAACGCCTGCAAGACATCCAGCCTGCGGTGAGCATCTTCGGTAGCGCGCGCACGCCGCACGACCACCCCTATTACAAACTCACCGAAGAAATCGCGCGCCTGCCCTCCGACGCGGGGTTCTCGGTCATCTCCGGCGGCGGCCCCGGCGTGATGGAAGCGGCGAACAAAGGCGCGTTCTACGGCAAATCGCCCAGCGTGGGTCTCAACATCCAGTTGCCGCACGAGCAGCACAACAACCCGTACCAGAACATCAGCCAGACCTTTCAGCACTTCTTCACGCGCAAGGTGATGTTCGTGAAATTCGCCAGCGCCTATGTGGTGATGCCCGGCGGCTTCGGCACGCTGGACGAACTGATGGAAGCGCTCACGCTGGTGCAAACCGGCAAGACGCGCCGCATGCCCATCATCCTGGTGGGCGGCAAGTTCTGGGGCGGCATGGTGGAGTGGTTCAAAACCAGCTTGCTGGAAGAAAAAATGATCAGCCCCGCCGATATGGATTTGATCCAGATCATCGACGAGCCGGAGCAAGTGGTCAAAGCCATCTTCAAGCATTACGAGACACGCGGCTTCGAGCCTTCCGCGTCGGAACGCGAAATGCAGTTGAACCTGTGACGCGGAATCGCGGCATAGGCTGTTGAGCACACCGAAATATCCGTCATTCCGGCGCAGGCCGGAATCCCGTCAGTTGATTAACTGGACACCGGCCTGCGCCGGTGTGACGAAATAGGGGTTTTCCAAAGTGCTCTGTTAAAATAGCCCCACTTCAAACCGGAACCGAATCATGCGCATTCTCACTCTGTTGTTCATCTCCTGCCTGAGCGCAGCGGCCTACGCGGAAAGCGCCGCGCTGCCCGAGCCGAAACCCTTGCCGCCGCCTCCCGCACTCGACCCGGGCGAAGCGCCGGACGAGCCGCAAGTCACCATCAAGAAAGACAAGGAGCAGACCGTCGAGGAATTCCGTTCGCACGGCAAGCTCTACATGATTAAGATCACGCCCAAACACGGCAAGCCTTACTACCTGATCGACGACCGCGGCGACGGCAAGTTCGCGCGTCAGGAAAGTCTGGATTCCGGCCTGCGCGTGCCGGTCTGGGTCATTCACAAGTTCTGATATAGGCGAACGGCATGGCAGTTTTCACTCGCGTCACCGAAGCGGACATCACCGCTTGGCTGAATAATTATTCTCTCGGCACCTTGCTCGAATTGCAGGGCATCGCTTCCGGCATCGAGAACACCAACTACTTCGTCACCACCAGCAACGGGCGTTTCGTGCTCACGCTGTTCGAGAAACTCACCTCGAACGAGCTGCCCTTCTACCTCAACCTGATGGCGCACCTCGCGCGCCACGGCATCCCCTGCCCCGCGCCGGTGGCGGACAAAAACAACCGTTTTCTGGGCACGCTGAACGGCAAGCCCGCGTGCATCGTGAGCCGCTTGCCCGGCAAGTCGGTCACGCTGCCGACTCCGGCCAACTGCGGCGCAGTCGGCGCCATGCTCGGGCAGATGCACAGCGCCGGACAAAGCTTCGGCGACGTGATGAACAACCCGCGCGGCGCCTCGTGGCGCGCGAGTGCGGCACAGCAGGTGACGCAGTTCCTCTCCGCCGAGGATGCCGCTTTGCTGCACAGCGAAGTGGCGTACCACACGCAGCACGCGCTGGGCGACCTGCCACGCGGCGTGGTGCATGCCGACCTGTTCCGCGACAACGTGCTGCTGGACGGCGAACGCGTGGGCGGCCTGATCGACTTCTATTTCGCCTGCAACGATTGCCTGCTCTACGACGTCGCGATCACCGTGAACGACTGGTGTATGGATGCGGACGGCGTTCTGGATGCGCGGCGCACCCACGCTTTCCTGCACGCCTATCACGACACGCGCCCGTTCAGCGCGCAGGAAGCCGCCAACTGGCCAACCGCGCTGCGCGTGGCCGCACTGCGTTTCTGGATCTCGCGCCTGTTTGACCTGCACCTGCCGCGCGAGGGCGAAATCGTCAACGCGCACAACCCCGACCAGTTCAAGCGCATCCTGCAACGCCACATCGCTGCGGGCGCCAATGCGCCCTGGTTATAGATAGGACACAGATATGGAAGCGAAGAAATTGCCGGCCGGAATCGGCTGGCTGTGGATCAAACAGGGCACCTACCTGTTCAAGAAAAGTCCGGTACTGTGGGTGACTCTCTCCATCATCTGCATCGCCGGGTTGGTCGGCGTCACCAGCATTCCCGTTATCGGCGACCCGCTCGCCACCTTGCTCTTTCCGGTGATGTTTTCCGGTTTGCTCTGGGGCTGCCACGCGCTGGAGCACGATGAGGAACTGGAACTCGCGCATCTGTTCATGGGCTTTCAGCGCAACACGCAGCAACTCGTAACGCTCGGCGGCCTCAATCTGGTCGGTCAATTGCTGATCTTCGGCGTGATGATGGTCACCGGCGGCGCGGCACTGGTCGGCATCCTGATGAGCGGCACGCCCCCGGAAGACCCCGCCATCATCGTGCAAGCCGCGATGGGCGCGGGCTTCGCCATACTGCTCGGCCTCGCCCTGTTCTGCGTGCTGCTCATGGCCACCCAGTTTGCGCCGATGCTGGTCACCTTCGACCAGACTTCCCCGCTCGACGCGCTGAAGTCCAGCCTGCGCGCCTGCTGGCACAACATCGCGCCGCTGTCGGTGTACGGGCTGATGATGATGCTGTTCGCCCTCGCCGCCTCGCTGCCGATGATGCTGGGCTGGTTTATCCTGCTGCCGATTATGATTACTTCAATCTATGCCGCGTATCGCGGCATTTTCCCGCGCGAGGAAGCAAAAACCAATAACGTCGAGGCCGATACGCCCCCGGATCAGTCCCCCTCCCAAGATGAGCAATGAAATAAGCGACGCGGAAGTTAAACAGGCGCAAGTACCGCACAACCTGTTTATTTCCGGCTTGTTCCTGTTTGATTTACTACTGACTCCGGCGGTGATCGTGCTGAACCTCGGCATGGTCGGCATGCTCATACCGCTGCTGTGCTCCGGCGCCCTGATCGTCTACCTCTACCTGCGCAGCAAAAAAACCACGAACGTGTTCGTCGATGCCCACTGGAGGCTCGCGTTTACACACGGGAAGTGGTTGCTGCTGGGTTATGCGGTCTCGGCGACACTGATCTTCATCGCCTGGCTCATCAGTCTTAACGCGCGCGATGCGAATATGGGACACATCCTGTGGACGGCGCTTACCCGCATTGCATTATTGCCGACACTGATCGCCGTGATGGTGACCGCAGTAATGGAAGCCAGCGCGATCAGCGCGGCCACCAAACGCGAAGCGCCGGGCAACAATGCGCCACCGTCAGCTTAAGCCGCTGCCGCCGGCTGGAATTCGTCGAACGCGCGCAGCACTTCCGCCGCATACATCAGCGACGGCCCGCCGCCCATATACACGGTTACCGCGAGCATCTCGTTGACCTGCTCGCGCGTCGCGCCCATCCGCACCAGAGCGCGTACGTGAAAGCCGATGCAGCCGTCGCAGCGTGTGGATACTGCAATCGCAGTGGCGATCAGCTCCTTGTCCAGCGCCGAAATCGCCCCTTCCGTCATCGCCGACTTGGCCATCGCGTCGAAACCCGCCATCGGCGCAACGGCCTCTTTGCGGAACGTGGTCAATGCTTTGCTGATGTCCTGGGTAATGGTTTTGAAAGACTTGCTCATGGGATGCCCTTTCAGTCGAGTTAGAATATTAGATTATTCTAATACAATAACCCCGTCCGGGCAAATCGGCCTAAATAGCCGTCAGTTTGGCGTATTCCAGCGCGAGCCATTTGCTGCCCGCACGTTTGAAATTGACCTGCACGCGCCCCTCGTTGCCAGAGCCTTCGGTATCCGTCACCACGCCCTCGCCGAACTTCTGGTGGAACACGCGCTGGCCGATGCGCCAGATCGCGCTGGGTGACGGCGGCGCTTTCTCCATGGGAACTTTGGGATTGGGCGCGAACGCATGCACGTAGCTGTTGGTTTCGTAGCTGCTCGTCTCGAAGGTCTTGCGCGCGCTGAAGCGCGGCGTGAGCCAGTGCAACAATTCCTCCGGCAATTCGCGCAGGAAACTCGACACCACGCCGTAGTTGGTCTGCCCGTGCAGCATGCGGCTTTGCGCAAAAGTGAGGTACAGCCGGCGGCGGGCGCGGGTGATCGCCACGTACATCAGGCGGCGTTCCTCATCCAGCCCGCCGTCCACGTGCTGGCTGTTCTGGTGCGGGAACAGGCCGTCTTCCAGCCCGGTGATAAACACCGTGTGGAATTCCAACCCCTTGGCGGCGTGCACCGTCATCAGATGCAGCGCGTCTTCGCTGTCGCCTGCCTGATGTTCACCTGCTTCCAGCGAGGCGTGGGTGAGGAAGGCGGTGAGACTGTCGTCCTCGTTTTCATGCACGAACAGCGTGGCCGAGTTAATCAGTTCGTTCAAGTTTTCCAGTCGTTCTTCGGCCTCGCGCTTTTTGGCGCCGGTCTCGTTTTCGTAATGCGCGACGAGGCCGCTGTGTTGCAGCACGTGATCCATGATTTCCGGCAAGGGCAAATCCTTGGTGGCGCTGCGCAAAGATTCGATCAGGCCGACAAACGCGGTGACCTTGCCGCCCGCCCGCGCTGCCGCATCCCACAGCGTGGTGTTGTTCATCCGCGCCGCTTCCTGCAATTGTTCGATGCTGCGCGCGCCGATGCCGCGTGTAGGGAAGTTGATGATGCGCAGCAAGGCGTTATCGTCGTCGGTATTTTGCATCAGGCGCAGGTAAGCCAGCGCGTGCTTGATTTCCTGCCGTTCGAAAAAGCGCAGGCCGCCGTACACGCGGTAAGACAATCCGGCGGAAACCAGCGCATGTTCCAGCACCCGCGACTGCGCGTTGGAACGGTAGAGCAGCGCCATCTCGGTGAGGTTTACGCCCTCGCGCTTGAGTTGCTGGATTTCCTCGACGATGAACCGGGCTTCATCCACATCCGTCCCCGCCTCGTACACGCGGATTTGTTCGCCCTTGTCGGCATCGGTCCACAGGTTTTTGCCGAGACGGCTGCGGTTGTTGCTGATGAGCGCGTTGGCGGCATCGAGGATGTTGCCGTGCGAGCGATAATTCTGCTCCAGCTTGATGACGCTTTGCACGTGGAAGTCGCGCAGCAGCTCTTGCATGTTGCCGACGTTCGCGCCACGGAAGGCGTAGATGGATTGGTCATCGTCCCCAACAGCAAAAAGCGCATTG
>JBBIJL010000026.1:0-19091 GCA_037446005.1 Gallionellaceae bacterium
CGGGACAATTGCCGCGATACGACAAAAGACGGGATCAGCGAAAAGACCACAAACGAAAGCAGCAGCACCCCGAGTATGGCGGCGAATATGTAGATATGCTGTGGAAGGTTGATGAGTGTCGGCATATTGTTTTGCGAAGAATGTGCGCTTTTAAAATTTGCGGCCCGGCAATCGGGCAAAGTGCGCGGGATTATGCCGCATGTTCAATCGCCGGGGTACGCAAATTAAGCCTGGATTAACGGGGTAAAACTGCCCTTATAATACGCACCCAGCATCAGCCGGAATAAAACACGTGAACAACACCTCGCCCACCAACACCCAACAGGACAAAGCCGTACTCTTCGCCGATGTCAGCGGCAGCACGCGCCTGTACGAGGTGCTGGGCGACGCACGCGCATTTGCCGCCATCAACGGCTGCCTCGACATTTTGCGGCGCGTGACCGCCGCGCACTCCGGCCGCGTCGTCAAAACCATAGGCGACGAAATTATGGCCGTGTTCCCGGACGCGGTTGCCGCGACGCAGGCCGCGTGCGAAATGCAGCTTGCCGTGAGTACCCTGCCGCCCATCGACACCACGCACGTGGCCATCCGCATCGGCTTCCATTTCGGCCCCGTGCTGGAGAGCGACGGCGACGTGTTCGGCGACACCGTCAACGTTGCCGCACGCATGGCGGGGATTGCCCGTGCGCAGCAGATCATGACTACCGATGCGACGGTATCCCTGCTGCCGCCGATCATGCGCGCCGGCACGCGCACCTTCAATTCGCTCTCCGTCAAAGGCAAAGCCGACGGCGTCGAAGTGCGCGAAGTGCTGTGGCAGGCCAGTGAAGACATGACCATGATGGTCAGCGACACCTTCACTCCCAAGCACGCCGAACCTTCTCTGGAGATCATCCATCAGGGCGATAAATTCATCGTGGATGCCGCCCACCCCTCGCTCACCATCGGGCGCGACGAACAGGCCGACATCGTGATCGAGGACCGCCGCGCCTCGCGCATGCACGCCAAAATCGAGCGCCGCCGCGACAAATTCGTTTTCGTCGATCTCAGCTCCAACGGCAGCTACATCCTCGTCAAAGGCGAAACCGAAATCCAGTTGCGGCGCGAAGAGTTCGTGCTGCGCGAAAGCGGCAGCATCAGCCTAGGCCACCCCTACAAAAAAGACCCGACCGAAGTGATCGAGTTTTTTTGCCAGAGTTAACGCGCATCAACCAGGAAATATCTGATTAAGTCCGTTCGCCCTGATAACCAGCGACTTGGCTATCGTCTTTTGGTAGCCTAGTCGAATGGCTAGTAGTTCCATCAGCTAGTCGCAGGAAATTTCGCGGATAAGAATTACTTCGCCGAGGCAAGCACCCATGCCACAAACCCGATCAGCGCCGCGACCAACAAAGCGCCGACCGTGAGCAGCATATTGCGTGTGCGCCTGTGTTCCCGTTCGGCCTGTTCTTCGATTTCTTTTTTAAACCGTTCGGCGGCTTCCGCCAGTGCCTGCGCTTCTTCCAGCTCTTTTTTGCGCGCGGCCTCGGCGGCTTCGCGTTGGCGTTGCTCTTCCGCCTCCGCTGCGGCCTTGTCCTCGGCTTCGTCCCGGGCCGAGAGCAGCTGCATTTTCGCCTGCTTCTTGCGCTGCACTTCTGCTTCCAGTTTGCGCCGGGCTTCAAGTTTCATTCTGCGCTCGGCATCGGTTGCGGCTTCGCGCTCCGAGACGACTGCGGTGAATTTTTTGGCGCGCTCGGACAGCGTCTGCGATAGCTCTTTGGAGCGCCTGTCCTGTTCCCCGGCATCTTTCTGGCGCCGCGCTTCTTCGGCCAGACGTGCTTGCACGGCTTCATTTCTAAGTTCATCGACTTTGCGTAGCAGACGGGCTTTTTCTTCGGCTTCCCGCTGGCGCTTTGCTTCCGCCTCGGCTTGGGCTTTGGCTTGCGCCTGCGCTTTTTCCAAAGCCTCGCGCTGCTCCGCTTCTTTGCGTTTTTTCTCCTCCAGAGCGGCACGCTTGAGCGCTTCTCTTTTCAAGCGTGCCTGCTCTTCCGCTTCTCTGGCCTGCGCCGCAATTTTTTCCAGCGAGGCGATGCGCATACGCGCCAATTCGGCAAATTCGCCGGCGGGGAAATCCTGCAAATAGCGGGTGAAGTCTGCGACATCCTGGCTATTCGTGATGCGCTGCCAAGCCTCGACATCGGCCTGACGCCGGATGTCGGTCGAGTCCGCAATCTTGGGCAACACGATGGTTTCGTCCGCGCGAAACGCTTTGTGCCCGTCGCCCAGAGTAATGTCGGCAGCGCTTGCCGATTTGTTGGCGGCGGGAGCGGCCTGCGCCGCCGCTTTGAGCGCATCCATGAATTCGGTGGCACTCTGGTAGCGGTCTTCGGGCCGCTTGGCCATGGCTTTTTTAACCACCGCGTCGAGCTGCGGGCTCACTTCGGGATTGTGCTGCGAAGGCGGGATCGGCTCCTGATGCACAGCCTGGTGCATGATGGTAATCACGCTGCCGTTAAACGGGCGTTCGCCGGTCAGGAACTGGTACAGGATAACGCCGGTGGCATAGAGGTCGGTGCGGTGATCCACCGCGTGCCCCATGAATTGTTCGGGCGACATATAAGTCGGCGTTCCCAGCACCACGCCCACCTGGGTGAGCTTGGAGGTGTCGATTTTGGCGATGCCGAAGTCCGCAATTTTGATCTGCCCGTCATCCGTAATCAGTATATTGGCCGGCTTGATGTCGCGGTGCACCACGCCGCGCGAATGCGAGAAATCGAGCGCGTCCAGAATCTGCATCACGATGCGCACGCCGTCGCGGATGGAGAAACGATCTTCGTGATCGAAGTAGTCTTTTAACTCTTTGCCGCGAATCAGCTCCATGACGATGAAGGCCATGTCGTCGTCTTCGCCGTACTCGTAAATGGAGACGATCTTGGGATGCGCGAGGCGTCCGGCCGCGCGCGCCTCGCGGCGGAAGCGCTTGAAGGTTTCTTCGGCTTCGCGCTTGTCGATCGCGGATTTGAGGATGGTCTTGATGGCGACGGTGCGCTCGATGAGCGGGTCAAATGCCTCGTACACCACGCCCATGGCGCCCCTGCCCAGCTCGCGCCTGATTTGATACTTGCCCAGCTTTTCCAGTTTTTCCATATCGTTCGTTCAACACTATGGGTCGCTGTAACCCGACCCGTGCCCCCTGATGCCGCTTATATTTTTTATGGGTGCCATTTTGCCACGACTTGCCCGCCTCGTTGGCGCTGGCACGGCATGGTGCGCAAGTCTTGCAGGGGACAGGATACGCTTCGCCGCGCATTCCCGCACCCTTAAGAGGGGAATGCTGCCACTACCGGCGGGGAATTATTCGGCGGCCAGCTCGGGATTGGCCGTGTAGGGATCCAGCTCTTTCGGCACTGGCAACTCGCCCGGCTCTTGCGGGTAGGCGCCGCCGACAGTCTGGTAGCGTTTCAGTTGGTAGACGTAGGCCAGCACTTCGGCGACGGCGGTGTACAGCGCCTCGGGAATACTTTGCCCCAGATCGGTGTGCTTATACAAGGCACGCGCCAAAGGCGGCGCTTCTAGGATAGGGATGTTGTGCTCTTTGGCGAGCTCTTTGATCTTCGCCGCCATCAGGTGCGTACCTTTGGCCACCACCACGGGCGCGCGCATCCCGCTCTCGCTGTACTTCAGCGCCACCGAGAAGTGGGTCGGGTTGGTCACCACCACGTCGGCGGTCGGGATCTCCGCCATCATGCGGCGGCGCGCCATCTCGCGCTGCATTCTGCGGATCTTGCCCTTGACCTGCGGATCGCCCTCGGTCTCTTTGGCTTCCTGGCGCACTTCTTCCTTGGTCATCTTCAGCTTCTTGTTGTGCTCCCACAACTGGAACGGCACATCCACCGCCACGATGAGCAACATGCCGCCCATGATGGCGGCAAAACACGCCCACATCACGCTGCCCAGATGCGGAATGGACAGGGTCACCGGCTCGCTCACCAGCATCAGCACGTTGTCGCGGTTGTGCCAGATCACCCAGGCGCCGATGCCGCCCACGACCAGCGATTTGATAATCGCCTTGAGCAACTCGACCAGACTGTGCGTGGAAAACATGCGCCCGATACCCGCAGCCGGGTTGAGTTTGGACAAATCGGGAACGAGCGGTTTAAAGGTGAACAGCCAGCCGTTCAGCAACAGCGGTGAGAACGTTGCAACGCCCAACAGCAAGAGCAGGAACGGCAGGAACGCCAGCACCGCTTCCTGCGACAGACTATGCAGATGCGGCATCAGCGCTTCAGATTTAAAAATCAGATCGGCATTCAGCGTCAAGCCCTCGCGCAGCAGCTTGATGAGGCTTTGCGACAGCGATGCACCCATCAGCCACAAGCCCGCGCCGCCCGCCATCAGCACGGCAAACGTGGACAGCTCGCGCGAACGCGCAACCTGCCCCTCTTCGCGCGCCTGGTCTAGGCGCCGCTGTGAGGGCTGTTCCGTTTTTTCGAGATCGCTATCTTCTGCTGCCATGACGGGTTACTCCATTGGTCATGGCTATTATCGGGACTGGCAGTCAAACCAATTCAGTGAATAACAGGATGTTTATGCTGCTTTTAGGTTTCCGCTCCCGGCGGACAAGGCGTCAGGCCTTGCTTTCCGCATCCCCCGGGAGAATGAACTCCACCAGCACTTCGGAGCCGTTGCCCAGAAATCTCACCTTGCGGCAAAGGTTGTACAACAGCGCGATGCCGCGCCCGTGACGCTGGGTGTCGGCGGCGATTTTGGTGGCCACATGCTGGTAATCGAAACCGTCGCCGCTGTCTTTCACGCGCATCCGCAGGAGGGCGCCCGTGCCCGCGTTGACCACTTTCTCCAGATGCAGTTGGATCTGCCCGCCCTCCGCGTTGGCAAGCCGGATGGCGCGCTCCTCGAAATATTTTTCCATGCCGTCTTCATGGTGTTTGAGTGCGGAATCCAGCTTCAACAATCCGTGATCCAGCGCGTTATTGAACAGCTCCGACAGGATCATGAATATCTCCCCGCCGCGCTCTTTGTCTTTTTCGATCTGCTGCACTATGTCCAGCAACAGCGGCACCACGTCCAGTTTTTTTATTTGGCTCATGGTCAGCGTCAAGGCGAATTGCCACACAACCGCACCCAGCCCTTGCTCCTGGCTCTGCTGTTCCGGTAACGCGTCCCGCTTGGCAATCCGCCCCCGGAACTCGCATTGCGCCAGCATCAGCGCGATGTCGTCGTTGTCGCGAATCTTGTCGCCGCAATAAGTTTCGATCGCGCTGGTAATACTTTGCCAGCGCGCGGCCGCATCCGCCGCGCGCGCCGCCGTTAACAAACGCGTTAACCCCAATTGCTCGCCGCTGCCGTTTTCCAATTCGATCACGCCGTCGGAGAACATCAGCAAGCTGTACTCTTTCTCGTCGTAGGAAAAATATTCCACCGAGGCGTCAAACTGCTCCGGCGGTAAAATACCCATGGCCAGATGGCGCGGCTTGAACTGGTGCGCACACTCCCCCGCGCCGTTCAAAATAAGCGGTGGCGGGCAGCCGCCGCTCCACACCTCGACCATTTGCCCCACCGCATCTATCGACACCAGAATCGCCGCGACAAAATGGCTCACGGGAAGCGACTGCCAGACCTTGCCGTTGATCTCTTTGGCGATAGCCGAAATGCTGAAACCTTTGGCGGTCATCGAATAGAAGGGATGGATCATCGGCATGGCCGCCAGCGCCGCCGACAAGCCGTGGCCGGTGCTGTCGGCCAGCAGCAGATGCAAACGGCTGTCCGGCGTGCGCGAAATCGCGATCAAGTCGCCGCTGAAATTTTCGGCGGGTTTCAAATAGAAGCGCACGGCCGGATCTTTAAGCTTATCCAGCGCGATCAGCTTGTTCATGTAGCCGGCGGCGATGCGCTGCTCTTCTTCCTTGCGTTCGAGGAAGTCTTCCTGTGCCACGATCCTCTCGGCAAGGCGCTGTTGCAGCTGTCCGACATACTGTTTGTCCGGCTTGCCGGAAAAGAGCGGGAGCAATTTTCCGCCGCGCACCGAGCGGAAATATTTTTCCGCCTTGGCAATTTGCTTGGGGGTGGGTTTGTAGCGCAACGATACATAACCGACATGCTTGTCGTCTTCCAGTATCGGGGTAATGTGGGCATCAATCCAGTAATAATCCCCGTTTTTGCGCCGGTTCTTGATGATGCCGTTCCAGGTCTTGCCCGCCGCTATTCTTTCCCAGCAGTCGGCGAACACGCGTTGCGGCACATCGGGGTGGCGCACGATATTGTGGGCAGCGCCCAACAGCTCGCTCTCGGAGAATCCGGAAACTTCGCAAAAGGCCTTGTTGCAATAAGTGATCCTGCCTTTGAGATCGGTCTTCGAAACCAGCACGGTCTCTTCCGGCACGAGGTATTCGTGATCGGTAACGGGGCGGTTCTTACGCATCGCATTCTCCTTCCGCAGCGCGCCGCAAGGCATTCATCGCGCGCCACAGAGGCGCTGTTTGACTTGTCTCAGGCACAAATATAACTGGCAACAACTTCATTTCCCCGCTCCGAATATTCCAATTTGCACGCCACACTTTTCACCAGCGCGATGCCCCTGCCGTAGGGGATGTCCGCCGGACGATCCGCCGTTGTATCGCCGAATACCGCATGATCGAACCCGTTGCCGCTATCGGCAACGCGTATCCGGATGGCCGGCTTATCGGCGATTTTAACCGGCGCAATCTCGATCTCGATCTTGCCGCTTTGCAGCGCGCGCAAGCGCTCGTCGCGCGACTCAAGATAGCGGTCGAAGCCGTCCGGCCCCAACTTCAATGCCGAGTCGAGTTGCAACAGGCCGTGATCCAGCGCGTTGTTGAACAGCTCGGACAAGATCATAAACAGCGCCGAGTGATGTTCGCGCGCCACGTCGATCTTGGCGATGATTTGCGTCACCAGCGGCACCACGTCCAGATATTTCAATTCCGCCGCGCCCAGACTGATCGCGATGCGCCAATCGCCGCCAGCCTGCCCGGGCTTGGCCGGCTCGATTTGGCACAGCAGCTTTTCCGGCGCGGCCTCGTGGCTGATATTCACGATTGCGAGCGAAATATCATCGTGCGCCGATGTTCCCTCCAGATGCGTTTCGATCCCGGCGATCAGCGCGTGCAAACGGTCTTCATACTTTGTTTTTGCCAGCAGCTCGATCACCCCTGTTTCACCGAAGGCTATGCCGCGCGGAGAACCGGCTTCCACCAAGCCGTCCGAGAACAGGCACAACTGGCAATCTTGCCGGTATTGGAACGATTCCAGTTTGGCGAGAAAATTTTCGCCGGACAAAATCCCGAGCGGCAAATTATCGGATTTCCAGCGTTGCAGCAGATGCCCAGCACGGTCAACCAGCAGCAGGGACGGGATACCGCCGTTCCATACTTCGATCACGCGTGTTGACGGGTGGAGCGCAACCAGTGCCGCAGACACAAAACGGTCCGCCGGCAAAAATTTATTGACCAGCCGGTTCAAATCGCCGGCGATCTGCGCCACGGAAAATCCCTTCTCCGTTAAGTCGTAAAAAGTCTGGCACAGCGGCAACACATTCACGGCGGCAGAAAGGCCATGACCGATCGCGTCCGCCAGCAGGATATGCACCGTGCCGTCGGGACTTTTGGCCGCAATCAGGATGTCGCCGCTCAGGTGTTCCACCGGCCGCATGTAACGCTGCACTTGCGCATCGAGCGCTTCCGGCATCTGCGCCATGCGCGCCATGATGAAGCTCCCTACCCGCTGCTCCTCTTCGGCACGGTCGTGATATTTTTCCAGCACCGCAACTTTATCGGCCAGCTCCTGTTTCAGTTCGCCGATGTGATGCAGAAATTCATTAAACACTTGGGCGATGTGCCCGGCTTCATCGCCGCTTTCGACGGCGGCGCGTTTGCTCAAATCGCCATCCATCTCGATCGCCAGCATGGTCTTCTCCAGCTTGACGACCGTCGCAATCGCCTTGCGGATCAAGAAGCCGATCAGCAAAAACAGCAACACTTGCAACAACACCTGTCCGGCACTGAGCAGGGCGCGCATTTTGTCCAGCTCGGCATATTCCTGCTCCAGACTGATGGTCAGGCTCACCGCACCGTTCACTGCGCCTTCACGGACATAGTGGCATTGCAAACAGTCGGTGCCGTGAAAATCTTTCCGCGCGGCAAACGGAACAACGACGCGCAATGCCGGCTTGCCTCCGGCAAGACGCTGCATTTGCACTTGATTGGATGCCAGCGCGTTGCGATCCAGTTCGTCGCGCGCCTGTTCTTCCGGCAGCCCCGCACCGTATTGATCCAGCACCGGCTTGCCGCGCACCAGGTGGAAATCTTCCACGCCGTCGTGCCCGGCCATTTTTTTGAAATAGGTCACGCGCGCTTGCGGCTGATTGATAATGCCGTTCAGCATCATCGCATTCAGCCCCAGAAACGCTTGCGTGGCCGAGCCGACGGCCCGCTGCGCGGCATCTTCGAACAGTTTGTTTTCGAACTCCCGCGCCACCCATATCTGCGCAGGAATCAACACCAGCAACAGCACGAGCTGGATGGGGATTTGCAGCTTGTTATGCAGCGAGAGGTTGTGCCACCAGGCTTTCATTCGACTCCTCCAGTCGGGCATTGCTCCGGTTTTCGAACGCGGACAAAATCAAAACAGTTCGATATCGCCGCTCACCGGTTTTTCTTCAATTGCGTGGAGATACTGTGTTTCCTGCTCGACGATGGTGTTGTTATGCAGGGAGCGCAAGCGTTTAACGCGTACTTTTCCCGTGGCGGGGAAATACACCACCATGCGCGGAAACACATCGCCGACGTCTTCCGAAGTCACGCGCAAGCCTTCGGTCTGGACGTAGTCGCGCGCGAACTCGATGTTGCGCATACCGACATCGGTCATGTTCGCAATGATGCGCCCGCCGCCGAACAGCTTCACCTCCAGATTCTGCCGGCTGCCGCCGTTTTTCAAAATTTCGTTAATCAGGTGTTCCATGGCGAAGTTGCCGTAGCGCGTGGAAGCGCCCAAGCCGGCCGCCTTCCAGCCGCCTTCACCCGTCGAGGCCGGCAGCATGAAATGGTTCATGCCGCCAATGCCGCTGACGCGGTCGCGGATACACGCTGAGATGCAGGAACCCAGCGTGGTATAGATGCCCTCGTCGTTTTTGGTGACGTAGTATTCGCCCGGATTCAGCCGTGCCGAATAAGCCTCGAAGGTGTCGTGCCAGGCGCGTTTGATATGCTCGAATCCCGGCAAAGGCAGCGGCATGCGCGAGTTGGATGGTGGGGGCATAGCGCTATTTACCGATGAATAATTTCTCGGCTTCGGCAATTTCTTCCTGTGCCTCGGCCACCGCAGCCTGCATGACTTCATCCGCATCCAGACCGACGATCTCCCAGGCGCGCGGATCAATGGGTGAAACATCGCCGGGATCCAGCGTCCGCACCTCCGCCATCAGCGCGAGAATATTGGCGATATGCACCAGTGCCACTTCGCGCGGAAAGCGTTGCGCCAGCTCGATGTGGTGGTGGAACTCGATGCACTCTTCCAGCAGCGGCGGCAGCTTCCATTGGCGCGCCAGCTCGCCGCCCACCTGCGCGTGGTCGAAGCCCATGATCTGATGTTCGGCCTGATATACGGGCAATTCGTCGGCGCTGTCCAGCACCAGCAGCAGCGCATCTTTGGCCTGCTGCGGCAAGCGATTGAAAATCACCAGCTCGCCGATATCGTGCAGCAAGGCGGCGGTAAAGACCGCGTCGGCATCGCACTTGCGCGCCTGCCGCGCCAGAATGCGCGCCACCAGAGCGCAGTACAGGCTGTGCCGCCAGAAATCCTGCATCGACACCAGCGTGTTGGGCAAACCGTCGAAGGAACTCGCCACCGTTGTGGCCAGTGCCAGACTGCGTATCTGGCCGGTGCCGATGACGGAAACCGCTTTTTGCACGGTGTCGATGGTGGAAGAAAAACCGTAAAACGAGCTGTTGGCCACGCGCAACAAACGCACCGTAAAGGATGGATCCTGAGCGATCACCTTGGCGATGTCGGCGATATTGCTGTTGGGATCTTCAATCAGTCGATTGATGCGGATAAACACATCCGGCAGCGTGACCAAACTGCCGACTCCCTGCACTAATTCAGCGGTATCTGTTTTCATTGTCGGCTACCCGAATACCCCCGGCGGGGAGATGGCGTTGGCTGCGGTGCGAAAAAATAAAATTCCGATCAGGCGATCGTGAACAGCTTGTGAAAGTTGGCGATATCGAGCACCTGCATCACCATGCTGTTCGGGTTGCTCAGCGATATTTGCTTGCCGGCGGCCTGCGCCCGCTCGCGCAACATCAGCAACATGCCGAGCGCAGAACTGTCCAGATAATCCACGCCCGCCAGACTGATTTCGATAACCTGCACCGCCGCCTCGTTCAACAACGCCATATAGGCTTCCTTAAACTCCCGGTGCACGTTGAAATCGAAGCGGCCGCTCAATGCCAACGTCGCCTGATTGCCGCTCTTGATTTGTCTGATTTCCATATTTCCTCCTCCTGGTTAAACCCGGTTGCCCATTCCACCGCTGCTGATCAAACGTTGCAGCACTTTCTGCGTCATTTCCTGTATCGGTACAATTTCATCCACCGCCCCCACCGCAACCGCCTCGCGCGGCATGCCGTACACCACGCACGTGGCTTCGTCCTGTGCAAAATTATAGGCGCCCGCCTGACGCATCTCCAGCATGCCGATGGCACCGTCCTTGCCCATACCGGTCAGCATCACACCGATAACATTTTTGCCCGCGTTCTGCGCTACGGAGCGGAACAGCACTTCCACCGAGGGGCGATGGTGATTCACCGGCGGGGACTGGCTCAGCTCGGTCATATAGTTCGCGCCGCTGCGTTTGAGCAGCAAATGCGAATGGCCGGGCGCGATGTAGGCATGGCCGGGCAAAACACGTTCATTTCCCTGCGCCTCCAGCACCGTGATCTTGCACAGACTGTCCAGACGCGCGGCGAACGATTTGGTGAACGCTTCCGGCATGTGCTGCGCGATGACGATCCCCGGCGCATCGGCGGGCAGGCGGATCAGAAATTCCTTGATCGCCTCGGTGCCTCCGGTCGATGCCCCCACCGCAATGATTTTTTCAGTGGTGCCGATGCGGGCGCCCAATGCGGGCAACGCCTCGCGCGCGACCGGCGATGCCGCCGGTGCCCGGTATTTGCCGCGCGCTTGATACGCCACGCGGATTTTCTCGGCGATGGTCTCGGCGTATTCGCGCAGCCCGTCCACGATGCCCAGTTTGGGCTTGGGCAGGAAATCGACCGCTCCCAGCTCCAGCGCGCGCAACGCCGCTTCGGAGCCGCGCTCGGTCAGGCTGGAAATCATCAGCACTGGCATCGGGCGCAAGCGCATCAGCTTATCCAAAAAGGTCAGTCCGTCCATCTGCGGCATTTCCACATCCAGCGTCAGCACATCGGGATTCAGCGTCTTGATCATCTCTCTGGCTTGCAGCGGATTGGAGGCTGCGCCGATGGCATTGAGATCCGAAAAAGAATTGATAACCTCAGTGAGGATGGCGCGGATCAGCGCCGAATCGTCGATGATAAGGACATTGATTTTTTTAGGGGGAAGATTTCCGTTTGCCATGGTTTCACTTCTATCGGGAATAATAATTTTTCAAAACAACTCCACGTCACCCTGAATATCCGCGTGCTTGAGGCGCGAACCGTATTCGGCCTCGCGTTCGATGATTGTATCGTTGTTTGCATAACGCAATTTTTTCAGCATAACTTTGCCGCTGGCGGGGAAAAAATAGATTTTGCGCGGATAAATATCCAGCAAGGACTGCGCCACCACGCGGATGCCTTCGGTCTCCAGATATTGCAGCGCGAAATCGACATTGCGTTCGCCCACATTGGTCACGGTAAAACCGCGCAACACGTTGCCGCCCCCGAACAGTTTGGCTTCGAGATTGGCGCGTTTCGCCCCCGTCTTCAACAGCTGGTTAATCATCGTCTCCATGGCGTAGCTGCCGTAACGCGCCGCTGTTGCCACGGGACTGTCGCCCTCGCTCTTGTCGTCCGGCAACATGAAGTGGTTCATCCCGCCTATGCCCGTCACGCGGTCGCGGATGCACGCCGCAACGCACGAGCCCAATACCGTCACCAGTACCATGTCGCGTTTGGTGACGTAGTACTCCCCGGGCAATAGCTTGATCGCCTCCATCTCAAAGGTATTGTCGTAATACCGGTTGGGAGAAAGAACTTCCTGATAGTCCGAGTGGTCGGTCATCTGACTTAGCGACTTTCCTCAGTTTTGCGTTGCAATTTGAATTTGGGCGCCAGTTCGTAGACCGTCTTGCCGCGCAGCTTAAAGTAATCATCGGCCTGGTGAAAACTTTCCGAATGTCCGGCAAACAGCAAACCGTCGCTGCGCAGCAACGGCACGAATTTCTTCAAAATATCGAGCTGCGTTTGCTTGTCGAAATAGATCATCACATTGCGGCAGAAAATCGCATCCAGCGGCGGCCGGATCGGCCAGTCATTGTGCAGCAGATTGACCTGACGGAAAGTAATCATATCGCGCAACTCCGGCCGCACGCGCACGTAGCCCGCCTGGGCGCCCGTGCCGCGCAAAAAGAAACGCTTGACCAACTCGGGGTCGAGCTTGCTTACGCGCTCATCGGGATACACGCCTTCCCGTGCGGTCTCCAGCACTTTCGTGTCCACATCGGTGGCAATAATGCTGACCTGCGACGCATCGCGCCCCAAAGCATCTATCACCGTCATCGCCATCGTATACGGCTCTTCGCCGGTCGAGGCCGCCGAACACCACAGCGAAATCGGATGTTTTCCGCGTATCGACCGCAAGTGCTCCGCCAAGAGGGGAAAGTGATGCGGCTCGCGAAAAAACGAGGTCAGGTTGGTAGTCAGCGAATTGGTGAACGCTTCCCACTCGGCCGCATCGTTGCTTTCCAGCAGCGCCAGATATTGCGCAAACGTGCGTATCCCGGTCGCGCGCAAGCGCCGCGACAGGCGACTGTACACCAGTTCCTGCTTGGAATCGCTCAACGATATTCCGGCATGGGCATAGATCAATTTGCGCACGCGGTCAAAGTCCTTCGCCGTGAAGTGAAATTCGCGCCCGTCTTTTAATGCTTGGTTATCCGCCATGTTTCCCGATCTTTAGTTGGGGGAAGAGCGCGGAGGAAACGCCCCCTCCGAATTGGGCGGCAAGAATTTCACCCCGCGCCCCCTCCTGTTTACTTATACCTTAAACACGCTCACCGAGTGACTCAGACTCTGCGCTTGCTCTTCCAGCGACTCCGCAGCAGCAGCGGCCTCTTCAACCAAAGCGGCATTCTGTTGCGTTACCTCATCCATCTGCGCAATTGCCAGATTGACCTGTTCGATACCGCTGCTCTGCTCAACCGATGCCGCCGTGATTTCGGACATGATGTCGGTCACGCGCTTGATGCTGGAAACGATCTCTTCCATCGTTTGTCCGGCCTGCCCGACCAGCTTGCTGCCCTCGCCCACTTTGCTCACCGAGTCGTCGATCAGGTGCGTGATTTCCTTGGCCGCAGCCGCACTGCGTTGCGCTAGGTTGCGCACTTCCGCCGCCACCACGGCAAAGCCCCGTCCCTGCTCCCCGGCACGCGCCGCTTCCACGGCCGCATTCAGCGCAAGGATGTTGGTTTGGAACGCGATGCCGTCGATCACCGAAATAATGTCCACGATTTTACGCGAAGATTCGTTAATGCTGTTCATGGTGGTGACCACCTGCCCGACAACGGCTCCGCCCCGGGTTGCCACGGCCGATGCACCAATGGCGAGTTGATTGGCCTGTTTGGCGTTCTCGGCGTTTTGTTTAACCGTCGAGGTGAGTTCTTCCATGCTGGCAGCCGTCTCCTCCAGACTGGAGGCATTTTCTTCCGTGCGTTGCGACAGGTCGCTATTGCCCGCCGCAATCTCCTTGGCCGCCGTATTGATCGTATCGGTCGCTTCTTTAATTTGCAGCACGATACTTTTCAATTTTTCTGCGGTGGCATTGGAGTCGTCCTTCAGCCGTCCGAAGGTGCCCTGATATTCACTCGTAATGCGGTCGGTCAAATCGCCGTGCGCCATCGCCTCCAGCATGCGCACCACTTCCTGCAAACTCCGGTCGGAGGTCTCCATCAGCAAATTGATGTCTGCACTCAGTTTCTGGAAGAAATCGTGTTTGCCCCGCATGTCGATACGCTTGGAAAAGTCGCCTTTGACCGCGCCCACGACAATATCCGCAACCTCTTTTTCCACCGCCACCTCATCCGTGCGGTCTTTCCATTCCAGTGCCGTACCCAGACGGATGCCGCGTTCGTTGATTACCGGGCTGGCCGCCAGCGCAAAGGTGCGCCCGCTCACCGCAATCTGCGTGCGATAGGTACTGCTCAAGCTTTCCAGCATGGCGCGCTGGTGTGCCGGATTCCGGTGGAACATATCCATGCTGCTGCCGATCAGCTTCGCGGCGGTGAAATCCGGCAGCACCTTGCGCATATCGTCTTCGACTGTCCGCATCAACTCGCTGACCGCTTTGTTCATGTAGATGATGTTGTGCCGGTCATTGGAAATCATCACGCTGGTCGAAACATTATCCAGACCGATCCTGATACGCAGATTCTCGTCTGCCGCGCGCCGCGCTTCCACCACATCGAAGCCCTGCTTGATCTCCATCGACTTCATCGCGTTGAGCATCGTGCCGATCTCGTCGCCGCGTTGCGTGGCGATATTAACGTGATAATTGCCCTGGGCGATTTCCTCCAGTGCCCCGGTCGCGATATGCAGCGACCGCAGCAGGCTGCGCAAAATCAAAACGGCAGTCAAAATACCCAGCAGCACCGCCAACACCATCACCGCGATGGAAACCTGCGTGTGCTGCCTGTTGGCGTCATCCAGGCCGGAAATAATTTCCCCGAGCCCGGCATCGGATTTTTCCTTGATGAGGGTAACCACCTCGCCCATCTGCTCGGTGGGTTTGCGATCCAGCCCCATGACCATGCTATCCACCAGCGCGCTGCTGTCTTTTTTGTTCACCTCAAACGACTTCAGCGCCTTGCGGTAACCGGCCATCAGCTCGGCATGCGATTTCAGCAGCGCGTCGATCCCGTCCGTGTTGATGCCGATCTGTTCGGCGGCGGGTTTCAAGGTGTTCAAATCGTCCTGAACCAATTGCCCCTTTTCATCGAACTGCCGGAGCAGATTTGCATACTGTTCTGGATCGTGGCCGCGCAACAGGATATTTTTCCACTCCTGCACCTGCTCTTTGAAGTGAATCTGGGATTTATAGGCCATTTCCAGCGCGAAGCCTTGCGTCCCCACCTGTTGCAGACTCAGCGTGACTTGCTCGTTTGTCTTCACCATACCGTACAAATTGAAGCCGCCCAGACCGACCAAGGTGAGGATCAACATGCCGACCAGACCACCCAATTTCAACGTGACGCTGGTATCGCCGAATTTGTTGGACAAGGCATGCAACAGCCCCGGCTTAACCAGATGCCCCTGATCCAAACCCAGCTTGCATTGCCCGGCACGCATCTCCCGGTACAGCTGCTCTGCCGCCGCGATTTGCTCGCGCCCGGGTTTATAGCGCACCGACATATAGCCGGTGACCTTGCCGCCTTCGTATAGCGGAGTGACATTGGCTTCCACCCAATAAAAACCGCCGTCCTTGCGGCGGTTCTTCACCAACCCGGTCCACGGCTTGCCGCTTTTAAGGGTTGCCCACAAATCGGCAAAGCCAGCTGCGGGCATGTCCGGGTGGCGGATCAGATTGTGCGGCGCACCGATCAACTCCTGTTCGCTATATCCGCTGGCCTCGATGAAGTCGGCATTGCAATAAGTGATGACGCCCTTCAGGTCGGTCTTGGATGCCAGCAGCACGCCGTCCGGCATGACATATTCTTTATCGGTTACGGGTAAATTGATACGCATGCAAAATCCCCTCAATCTTCATTGCCAACCTTCCGATCGACACCGGTTCAGCACCGTGCCGGATGATAAGCGTATGCAGCTTCCCTCTACCCTCCTCCGCAAGGAACAAGTATCGTAAGTTGGCCGGCATTGCGCCGGCCAACATCCTCTCACTCTCTTGTTACAGCCAATCCCGTTATACGGCCATCAATTTTTCCCCCAGCCGTTTAACGTGTTTTCGATCAACGTGATTTCACTTTCCAGCGCATCCCGGCTCCCTTGGATATGCCCTGCGCGCAGCCTGCTTGCAGCCTGTTGCAATACCTGAACATCCGTCTTGACCGTAGCCAGCGCTTTATCCAGCGAAATCGCCAGTTCACCGAGCTGGTCGTCCGGGCGGATGCGCGTGTAAGCCTCAAAGCGGCGTTGCGCCAATGACTCCAACACCGTGCGGAAACGGTACATCGGCCCCGCCACCTTGTGACTGATGAGCACGACGAAGATCGTCGCCAGCACAATGGACAGTGTGACGCTAAACACGGCTAGGATCACCACAATCGGCAACAGCATCTGGCTCAGCGACTGGTAGCTGGCATGAGCCGAGGCGAGATCGGCATGGATTTCGCTGTCCATAAACACGTACAACCCCACCGCGAAGATCGCGGTGAGCAAAACCTGTAGCACGATAAAAGCTGCAGCCATGCGCAGCTGGAAGCGATGGTCGATCAGGACAATGTTGCGTTTTTTCGGTTGCGTCATGGTGATTCCTTAATGGCAAGATAGACAAAGTTGTCCCTGATCGTTTCTCAGGGCGAGGAAAAAAGTTTTATAGCGCGACTCTTCGCGGAAGAGCCGGTCGAACAGACTGGTCGCCTTCCAGCGCACACTGTCGTAACGCGGGTGCGACATGTCGTGGCAGGTAACGCAGGCTATTTTTTTATCCGCCGCCAGATGCAGGGCATTCTCGGGCGCTCTGGGCAACTGCGTGCCAACCGGATGGTGGCGATCCATCTCGGCTTTCTTGTGGCAGCTCATGCAATACGGCGTGCATGGCCGGTATTGGTTCGACACCCAGCGTTTTTGGCTGTCCTTGTGGCACGCGGCGCAAACGCTGGACGGCGCCTGCACCGTAGCCTGCGGCAGGCATCCCGCATTGCGCGCATCCTCCACCTCCAGCGAAAAACCGATGACCGGAATCAGCAGAGCTGCAAAGAGCGCGATCCACGCGTGCAGGAAGCGCGGCGTCATAACACCGCCACCAGTTGCACGAACCAGAAATATCCGCGATCAAAGCCGGGCAATCCCCGTGTGGTCGGGGTGGCTGCAAGATAACGCTGCGCTTCGACTTTCAACTGCACCACATCGCTGCCGCCCAGATTGGATTTGAAGCCGGCGGCAACGCGCACGTCGCGGTCATCGCCCGCATCCGGCCCCAAAGTGTCGATCTCGGCGGGACGCACGATGCCCTGTTCATAGCGCGCAAAGAGTGCCGTCGGCCAGGCCACAGTTTCGCCCAGCGCGTATTCCTGAGTGAGATGCCAGCCGCGCAGGCTGCCGCCGCCCACTGCGGGTTCTTTTTTCCGGTACAGATACTCGAATCTGCCGATCCAACCGTTGAGGCTCACTTCGGCATCGGCGGCAAGCGCGGTTTCATTTTTCGTCCAGACCGAATCGACGTCGTACATATACGAAAGTCCGACTTCGACCGTTTTAGGTTCGCGCGCGCCTTTGAGCGAGAACGGATCGCTGAATGGGGTCAGCCCTAGCCGGCCGCCGAGCAGGCGCCCGCCGTTAAAACCGTGCAAGAGAAAAGTGTTGAAGTTGACGCTGCCGTTGTTGCCCAGCACACGCAGACCTTCGTCGTTGTAGCCTCCTGCCATGACGAGATCTGTCGTCAACGGGCGCGAAATGGAGACGCTGTCCTTGCTGGCGAAAAATTGCCAGTCGTTGCCGAAGGGAATGTCGAAACGGCCAAGCTGGACGTGCAGTCCTTTTTCCACCCACAAGCGTCCGCGCGGCGCGATGCGTCCGCCAAAAGTGTGGTAATCCAGAAAGCCGACCGGAACCGCGGTGCTGTCACGACTCGTCACCACCGCCAGCGCACTCTGCACACTTTCGCCAAAGTCCTTGGCCGCATCCAGTTCGAACGTACCCCAATCGAGTTTTTGCTTCCCCGTCCCCGCGCCATCATCGACGCTTTGCACATCGCCGAAAGCCGACAACTGCAAACCGAACAACGCATCCGCGATATTCGCTTTTGCCTGTTCGATGGATTCGCGCCAAGAGGGGGAGGCAGCCGCCTGTTGCGCCGGGCATCCAGCCGCATCCGGCGCCGCGCAGTCCGCTTCGGCCGCTTGTGCAGCGCCGGACAGGCAGACCACTGCCACAAGCGCCAAGCTTGATTTTAATAATTCGTGTCCCACCCCATTCCCCTTTGTGCGTCCCGGCCGTCCATAAACAACGCCGGCGTCATCCCTTATCGGCATTACTTTGTTTATTTTAAAGCCGCCGCACCAGCATGTATTGTAGCGCACGGCCAATTTATAGATTGCTTGCAGCCACAGCGAAGTTTACCGTGTTTTGCGGCAGGCGCAGTTGCTGTGACGGGCACTTGCATCCTGATTACCAAACAGGCAAGCGATTTGAATAGTTGTCTGAAACGAAGTCTTCGAATTGTCATCACCGATTGTTAAAATCAATTTCTTTGTCTTCGCCCGTTTTTGTTTTGCGAATACGCTTGTCACGTGAACACCCCGCTACGGAGCGGGGCTTTTTTTACCAGAAAGATTGTTAATGCGCCTTTATTTATCCGACCTCCCGGCTACAGCCACGATGGTCGCCAAACTCCTTGTTGTGTTGGGAGGATTAGCGCTAGCACCTTGGTGCGATGCGCAAACTCCCGATGCGGAAAACATGACGGCGCATTTTCAAACAACCTACAACTGGCAAAAGCATCCAGCTTTTTCGGCGGCATACTCCGGGCCGAACAGCATCACCACCACTGCCGAAGAGATGTTCACCTTTTCCGCGACCGCCTTCCTCGGGCTGCGCCCATGGAACGGCGGAGAGCTCTATTTCAACCCGGAGGCAGTGGAAGGCATCCCGTTTTCCAGCAACTTGGTCGGCCTCGGCGGCTTCACCAACGGCGAGATCACGCGCGCCGGGGGCAGGTCG
>JBBIJL010000027.1:0-19039 GCA_037446005.1 Gallionellaceae bacterium
GACAACATGCCTTTGGCGTTCGCGGTTAAAAATGCAGTTTTTTTACGGCGTCGTCGCGCGCTGAGAGGAAGGCATCTTGAAGCGCGGAATGCAGATTGAGCCCAGGGAAGATGTTTTTCATTGGAGCGACTGAGAGTGCCCCCGGGAAGGGAGGAGGGTTTGCGGAGACTGAGAGAGCGTCAGCCGGCGAATTATCAGGCGTTAGCGGGTCGATTCGGAGCTCCGGGGGGATGAGCGGGGATTAGCGCGAACCGGAGAGGAAAGGGAAAATATTTCCCGATAGCGATATATCGAAATGAGGAGCGGAGAGAAAGTGTAGCGATGCGCGCGACGACGCCGTAAAAAATAATGCAGTCAACGGAACGTCAACCGTGAAGTGCTGCAACCGCAAAATGAAGTGCTGCGACAGCATCTAAGTGCTTGTAATGTTGCGCATAGTGGCACAAAGCGCATACGTTAAAGCCTCTTTTAATCCGTTGGTCGCCAGTTCGAATCTGGCACGTCCTACCAGCAAACCCCAAAATACAAGGCAATATTCTTTCGTCTTGATCCGCAATTCCTGTTTCAGTCCGCAATTTTATATACCCGTATTAGTTGTAACTGCCTTTCTTCGGCAGACACTCCAGACAGCGCCCTCCCGACTTCCCAATTGCAGATTAGAGCAACACAACAGCTTGTCGCAAACCCTACAAGCCCCCTCCCCCGTCTTGTTCCGCACATGGGAGTTGAACGACAAGAATCATCTAATCATCTATTAAACAACTAGTTACACAAACCACCACAGGCTGGCACGTGGCTTGCAAACCATCGGGTACATACCACCGATAGGAGCCAACCATGATTAACCTGACCCCCAACGCAATCTCCGCCGTGGAGAAATTCATCAAAGGCTCGGACGTGCCCGTGGCCGGGCTGCGCATCGCCATCTCCGGCGGCGGCTGTTCCGGCTTCCAGTACGGCATGTCGCTGGAAGAAGCCCAGAACGAGGACGACACTATCGTCGAGTTCGGCGCGGTGAAGCTGCTGGTTGATCCGCTGTCCGCCCCCCTGCTGGAAGGCGTGACCGTCGATTTCGTCGACAGCCTTAACGGCAGCGGTTTCAAATTCGACAACCCGAACGCCAGCTCAAGCTGTGCTTGCGGTTCATCTTTCTCTGCTTAAGGAGCATCGTTATGTGGGACTACTCGGACAAAGTTAAAGAACACTTCTTTCAACCGCGGAACGCCGGCGTGCTGGAAGGCGCGAACGGGGTGGGCGATGTCGGCTCGATCTCCTGCGGCGACGCACTGCGCCTGATGCTCAAGGTGGAGCCGGAGACCGACATCATCCTCGACGCGCATTTCCAGACCTTCGGCTGCGGCTCGGCCATCGCCTCTTCCTCTGCGCTCACCGAAATGATTAAAGGCAAAACGCTGGACGAAGCCTTGAAGGTGAGCAATCAGGACATCGCCGATTACCTCGACGGATTGCCGCCGGAAAAGATGCACTGCTCGGTGATGGGGCGCGAGGCGCTGCAAGCCGCCGTGGCCAACTATCGCGGCGAGGTGTGGAGCGACGATCACGAAGAAGGCGCACTGGTGTGCAAGTGTTTTGCCATCGACGCGGTGATGATCGAAGACACCATCCGTGCCAACAATCTGTCGTCGGTGCAGGACGTGACCAACTATACCAAGGCGGGCGGCGGCTGCTCGTCGTGCCACGAAGGCATCGAAGAGATTCTGGTGAAGGTGCTGGCCGAGCGCGGCGAGAGCTTCAAGCCCGGCGCGCAGCCCAAGGATGAAGCTCCCAAAGGCGGCATGACCAACCTGCAACGCATCCGCAAAATCGAAGCCGTGCTGGAAGCCGTGCGCCCGCAACTCAAGCGTGACGGCGGCGACATCGAGCTGGTGGATGTGGACGGAAAAACCATCTACGTCAACATGACCGGTGCCTGCGCGGGCTGCCAGATGGAAGCGCTGACACTGCAAGGCATCCAGCAAAAGCTGATGGAAGAACTGAAAGAGTTCATCAAGATCGTGCCGACCAAAGTCAGCTCGCTGACACGTGCAATGAAAGGCTGACCATGACCGGCATCTATTTCGACAACAACGCGACCACCCGGGTCGACCCCGCCGTGGTGGAGGCGATGCTGCCTTATTTCACCGAACAGTTCGGCAATCCCTCGTCGATGCACAGCTTCGGCAACAAGGTCGGGCTCGCCATCAAGAAGGCGCGCATGCAGGTGCAGGAGCTGCTCGGCGCGGAACACGACTCCGAGATTATCTTCACTTCCTGCGGCACCGAGTCGGACTCCACCGCGCTGATTTCCGCCTTGAAGGCGCAGCCGGAACGCAAAGAAATCATCACCACTACCGTCGAGCATCCGGCCATCCTCACGCTGTGTACCCATCTGGAAAAAGAAGGTTACAAAGTGCATCTGCTCAAAGTGGACGGCAAAGGCCGCCTCGATTTGGATGAGTACAAAAAGCTGCTGACCGATCAGGTTGCCGTGGTGTCGGTGATGTGGGCGAACAACGAGACGGGGACATTTTTTCCCGTGGTCGAGATGGCCGAACTGGCGCATGCGGCAGGCGCGATGTTCCATACCGATGCGGTGCAATCCGTAGGCAAAGTGCCGCTGAATTTGAAAGACACCAAGATCGACATGCTGTCCGTATCCGGCCACAAGCTGCATGCGCCCAAAGGCATCGGCGTGCTGTACCTCAAGCGCGGCACCCGTTTCCGTCCATTGCTGCGCGGCGGTCATCAGGAGCGCGGCCGCCGTGCGGGCACCGAGAACACCACCTCGATTGTGGGACTGGGCAAAGCCGCCGAGATGGCGCTGGAAGCGATGCAGTACGAGAACACCGAAGTGGCGCGTCTGCGCGACAAGTTGGAGGCGGGCATCCTCGCCAAAGTGCCGCGTGCCTTTGTCACCGGCGACCCGAGCAACCGTCTGCCGAATACCTGCAACATCGCGTTCGAGTTCATCGAAGGCGAAGCGATTTTGTTGCTGCTCAACAAATTCGGCATCGCCGCGAGCTCAGGTTCCGCCTGCACATCCGGCTCGTTGGAGCCGTCGCACGTGATGCGCGCGATGGGCATTCCCTACACCGCCGCACACGGTACCGTGCGCTTCTCGCTCTCGCGCTACAGCACCGAAGACGAAGTGGATCGCGTAATCGCGGTCGTTCCGGAAATCATCGCGCAACTTCGCAAGCTGTCGCCGTATTGGGAAGGCGATGGCCCGAAAGCCGAGCCGGAAAAAGCGTTCGCGCCGACTTATGCATGAAAACTGGAAACGACAAATCGTTTCACGCGGAGGCGCGGAGAGCGCGGGGGAATCCTTCCCCAATTTTTTCCGCGTTCTCCGCGCCTCCGCGTGAATTTGAGCCGAGTTAAAACATGTCCAGACAGATCATCATCGACGACACCACCCTACGCGACGGCGAACAGACCGCCGGGGTGGCGTTTACGCTGGAGGAAAAGCTGGACATCGCGCGTCATCTCGATGCGCTCGGCGTGCCCGAGTTGGAAGTGGGCATCCCGGCGATGGGCGAGGAAGAGCGCGAGAGCATCAACGCCGTTGCTGCTCTCGGGCTGAATGCCAAGCTCATCGCGTGGAGTCGCATGTGTGCGGAAGACCTCGCGCTGTGCGCGCAGATCGACGTGCATATGGTCGATCTTTCCATTCCCGTGTCGGACATTCATCTTGCCAAAAAACTGAAACGCGACCGCGACTGGGTCATCGAGACTATCTACGACGTGGTGATGCGCGCGCACGATTACGGCCTGGATGTGATTGTGGGTTGCGAGGATGCTTCGCGCGCCGATCCCGAATTTATGCTGCGCGTGGCTGAGGCTGCCGGGATGTGCGGCGTGCGGCGCATCCGCTATGCCGACACGCTGGGCGTGATGGAGCCGTTCGGTGTGCACAAGGCCATCGCGGCCTTGCGCAGCGCGTCGGATTTGGAGATCGAAATGCACGCGCACGACGACCTCGGCCTCGCTACCGCCAACAGTCTGGCCGCCGCCGTCGCTGGTGCAACGCACATCAACACCACGGTAAACGGCTTGGGCGAACGCGCGGGCAATGCGCCGCTGGAAGAAGTCGCACTCGGGCTAAAAAAACTTTACGGCATGGATACCGGTATCGACCTCGCGCACTTTACCGAGCTGTCGAAACTGGTCGCCGCCGCATCCGGGCGCCCTGTCCCCTGGCAGAAGAGCGTGGTCGGCGAAGGCGTGTTCACGCACGAGGCGGGCATCCATGTCGATGGCCTGCTCAAAGACCCGGACACGTATCAGGGTTTCGATCCGGTCGAAGTCGGGCGCCATCACAAACTGGTGGTCGGAAAACACTCCGGCGCGCACGGCATCATTGCCGCCTACGCCACCATGGGGCTGCATCTGAGCCAGGCCGAAGCGCGCGCGCTGTTACCTGATATTCGCACTTTTTCCGAACGCGCCAAGCGCTCGCCCGCCGATCAGGAATTGCTGTTCCTCTACCAGCGCTACATCGGGCGCACCCAGCCCGGGGCGACACATTAGGAGCACATGATGGAAGACGTGATGACCTCCGAAAGAGTAATTGCCAAACCGGAACAGCCCTCTTTGCTAAGCTTGCTGCGCGAAGACGTGAGCTGCGTGTTCCAGCGCGACCCCGCCGCGCGTTCGCGCTTCGAAGTGCTGACCACCTATCCCGGCGTGCACGCCATCCTCATGCAGCGCATCGCGCACCGTCTGTGGAAATTCGGCCTGCGCTATCCGGCGCGTTTGCTCGCATGGTTCGCGCGCCTGCTCACCAACATCGACATCCATCCGGGAGCCACCATCGGCCGGCGCTTCTTCATCGACCACGGCGCGGGTGTAGTAATCGGCGAGACGGCGGAGATCGGCGACGACGTGACGCTGTATCACGGCGTCACTCTAGGCGGCACCACTTGGAACAAAGGCAAGCGCCACCCGACGCTGGGCGACGGCGTGGTGGTCGGCGCGGGCGCGAAGATATTGGGGGCGATCACCCTCGGCGAGAACGTGCGCGTGGGCGCCAACTCGGTGGTGGTGAAAGACGTGCCCGCACACCGCACCGTCATCGGCATCCCCGGCAAGATCGTGCTGCGCACCGAAGAGGCGAGTGCCGACAACATCTACGGCATCAACCTCGACCATCACCTCATCCCCGACCCGGTAGGCCGCGCCATCGCCTGCCTGATGGAGCGCATCGAAGTGCTGGAAGGCCAATTGCGCAAACAGGGGGCGGCGGTGGATAGCCAATGCCACACCTGCGAAGCGGACGATTTGTGCGGCACCGAAGTGGCGCGCGTGCTCAGGAAAGCATGACATGGATCTGCTCGATTTCGATCAAACCGAGTTGTACTTCGACGAGCCGATCAGCGCAGAGGTCGAACACCTGATCGCGATGGCCGCCGCGAACTACGGCAACGAAGAAGCGGAGTTGATGCTGCTGCGCGCCAACTTCATCGCCCCGCAGCACCTCACCGTACTCGTCGCTTTGTATCGCTACTACTTCTACCAGCACCGGCTGGAGGATGCGCTGCTGGTGGCAGAGAGCGCCCTAGCGGTAGTCGGACGGCGGCTCGAATTTCCCGACACCTGGCACTACCTGCGTGAGGCCAATGTCGGCGCGGGCGTGATGCGCTCGATGGGCTTGGTGCGCTTCTACCTTATGGTGCTCAAGGCCGCCGGATACATACACCTGCGTCTGGGAAATTTCGACACCGGGCAGGCAATGCTGGAAAAACTGGTGGAACTGGACAGCCACGACCGCATGGGCGGCAAGGCGCTGCTGGAAGTGCTACAGCAGTCGCAGATCGACAACGGCACGATGCAAAGGAGAACATGATGGACGAACTGACACTGGACGAAGCCATGGAAGACCTGGTCTCCGCCGAAGATTTTCTCGACTACTTCGGTATCGAATACGACGTCTCGGTGGTGCACGTGAACCGCCTGCATATCTTGCAGCGCTTCCACAACTACCTGGCCAAAGAGACCTTGCCCGAAGCGGAAGATGCGCGCCGTGCGTTTTACGTCGCCAAGCTGCAACAGGCGTATCAGGACTTCGTGAAGTCCGACGCGCTCACCGAAAAGTGTTCAAGGTATTCCATATGCACGAACCGCAAACCAAATTCGTGCCAATCAGTTCCATCACAGTGAACAAGAGAGATGCTGCCTAAATACGAATTCGGCGACGAAGTGCGCATCATCCGCAACGTGCGCAACGACGGCACCTATCCGGGTGTACCTACCGGTACGCTGCTCATCCGGCGCGGCAGCACCGGCGTGGTTACCAACGTCGGCACCTTTCTGCAAGACCAGTTGATCTACACCGTGAACTTCTTCGAGCAGGACAAGATCGTCGGCTTCCGCGAAGAAGAGCTCATCGGTATCGACGAACCATGGGTACCCAGTAAGTTCGAGAGCCGCGAAAAAGTGCGCAGCCGGATTACCTTAACCGTGCGTGGCGAAGTGCGCGCCTCGCCCGGCATGGAAGGCGAGATACTCAAAGTGTTCCGCGACGAAAACGACGGCGTGCAATACCACGTAATCTTTCACGACCACGTGCTGCAAGTGCGGGAATCCGCGCTGGAGGCCGTGCATGTATACAACGACAAGGAGACGAGCGATGCCGCAACTCATTGATACGGGAGTCGCCTACCTCGCACTCAAGGCCGCGCAAAAACTCTACGGCAAAACCCCCGCCGCCTTGCAGCCGGAGGAATCCGAGCGCGTGCAGACCATGGCGCAGAAGCAGCACCAACTGGAAATGCGCGTGCTCGCCACTCCCGAAGCGCGCGACGCGATGGTGCCGCCATCCACGCTGGACGCCGCCATGCAAGAAATACGCGGACGCTACCAGAGCGAAGACGAATTTATCGAAGATATGGCGCGCAACGGCCTGGACGAAGCCGGCTTTTCCGGTGCGCTGGAACGCGAAATGAAAGTCGAAGCCATTCTGGAAAAAGTGGGCACACGCGCGGACAAAATCAGCGACATGGACGTGGAGCTGTATTACCAATACCACCCCGAACAGTTCCGCCGCCCCGAGACGCGACTCGCGCGCCACATCCTCGTCACCATCAACGAAACGATGGCCGACAACACGCGCGCAGCGGCACAAAAACGTATCGCCGAAATCGCCGCGCGTCTCGCAAAAGAACCGCAACGCTTCGAAGAGCAGGCCCTCAAACACTCCGAATGCCCTACCGCATTGGATGGTGGCAAACTCGGCGACCTGCCGCGCGGCAAACTCTTCCCGGAACTGGACAAAGCCTTGTTCGAATTGAAGGCGGGCGAAGTGAGCGGCGTGCTCGAATCCGAACTTGGCTTCCACGTGCTACGCTGCGACACCATCACCGCGGCCAGCGTGCTGGGTTATGAGCAAGCCAAACCGCACATCCGCAAACTGCTAGAGCAAAAGCGCAAGCGGGCGGTGCAGCAGGCGTGGGTGAAACAGCTATTGGAAGCCCAATAAAGGTTGGCTTTGCCTCCCGTCGCGTTGTGAACTAACGCACAAACGTGCGTTGTTTGTCTGTTTCATGCTGCGCCTGCCCGCACCGCCCCGCAAAAACTAATTCAAATAAAACAATCACCTGAGCCACCCCCGAGCTTTGGCGCAGTACTTGCTCCCTATGCAGGATTAATTCCATTTGTTGCGAACTAACCTACTCGGGGGGGCATGGTATGGGGGCGTATGAAGGCATGGATGTCGATCAGGACATCGTCGATCTGATCCGTATGATGGGCAAGGCGGAGGAATACCGCGAACGCTTGCAGTCGTTGCAGTCGGTGTGGGACAGCCTCACTTTGCTCGGGCATCTTTCCGGCACGGCCACCGACATGTCCGACACACGCATCGCATTCCAGCAATTGAGCGGCAGCCTGCTCAACCAGCTTGCGCGCGAGACCCTGAAGAAGACCACGCTGGCGATGAAGTCCAAAGCGCAGGTGGCGGTGGACATCATGGTGCGCAACCTGTTCGAGCGCACTGCCGACATCGGCTTTCTGGCGATGGACGACGATGTGCGCGCCTACCTCGCAAAGTTCGCGCCGCTCAGAGCGCGCGTGGTGGGCGAAGAGGCACGTCTCGAACTGGAAAGATACGATGCCGCGCTGCTCGCGCATTTCCGCGAGTACGTGCAGAAATATTCCGTGTACGCCAACATCATGCTGCTCGATGTCGAGGGCAATGTGCTGTTGCAACTCGACGAACACAATCCGGTACGCAACTCCAAAGACGCGCTGATCGCTGAATCGCTCGCTTCCGCCAAAGCCTATGTCGAGACCTTCCGCCATAGCGACCTGTTGCCGGGCGAATCCAACAGCCTCATCTACTCCTACCGCGTCACCGCTGCCGACGGGAAGAACAATCTCGGCGTGCTGTGCCTGTGCTTCCGTTTCGCCAACGAGGCTGAGCGCATCTTTGCCAACCTAGTGGAGGCGGAAGATTGGAGTGTGGCCACCCTGCTCGACCCGCGCGGCACGGTCATCGCCAGTAGCGATGCCTTCCATGTGCCGGTCGGTGCGAGCGTCAAGTTCCAATTGGATAAAGATTGGTGCATCACCCGTTTTGCAGGAAGGGAATATCTGGCGGTGACGCGCGCCACGCAGGGCTATCAGGGTTACATGGGGCCGGGCTGGTACGGGCATGTGATGCTGCCGCTGGAACATGCCTTTGATCACGAGGACGGGCGCTTTCTGGAAGCCGCCGTCCCCGAGAACGCATTAGCTGCGGTGATGAGTAACCCGCGTTTGTTCAGCGATGCGTTGCGCGAGATACCCTGCCATGCGGCCAAGATACAGCGCGCGCTGAACCGCTCGGTGTGGAACGGCAACGTCAGCCAGAAGAGCGACAACAAAGCCCTCAACCCGGCATTCTCCAAGATCCTGCTGTGGGAGATCAGCAACACCGGGTTGAAGACGCAGGATGTGTTCGACCAGTCCATCAACAACCTGCACCAGACCGTCGTGTCCAGCATCCTGCAAGACAGCCAGTTCCAAGCCGCGCTGGCCATCGACATCATGGATCGCAATCTGTACGAGCGCGCCAACGACGTGCGCTGGTGGGCGCTGTCGTCGGTGTTCCGCCGCGCGTTGTCCAACCCGGAGGCGGACGCACTGCGCGATGTCGCCAAGACGCTGGTGCATATCAACGGTCTCTACACCGTGTACGACAACCTCGTGGTGTTCGACCGCACGGGTCGGGCACTGGCGGTCTCCAATCCCAAATATCAGGAACTCTGCGGACAGGTGCTGAACGAGGAATGGGTGCGCCGCTCTTTATCGTTGGGCAACAGCCAAAGCTACACGGTATCGAATTTCGCGCCCAGCCCGCTGTATCAGGACAAGCACTCCTACATCTACGCCGCCGCGATACGCGACCAATCCCCGGCGCAGAGCATCGTCGGCGGTATCGGCATCGTGTTCGACTCCGCCCCGCAATTCACCGCGATGCTCAACGACGCCTTGCCGCACGACGAGAGCGGTGCCGTACCCGCAGGCTGTTTCGGCGTGTTCGCGGACCGCGAGCGCCGCATCATCGCCTCGACGCTGGATAGCCTGCTTCCCGGCATGCAACTGGAGCTGGAAGACAGCTACTTCCGTCTCGGCAATGGCGCAAGAAGATCCGGCATCGCCGTATTCAACGGGCACTACTACGCCGTGGGCTCGTGCATGTCCAACGGCTACCGCGAATACAAAGACAAAGCTGACGCCTACCGCAACGACGTCATCGCGCTGGTGTTCTCGCCCTTGGGCGAATGCAAACAGGAAGACCGCCGGGGCGGAACTTCCGCCAGCCGCGCACGCCTGCAAGGCGCGGAGATCAAGTCGGGCGGCGGCGAGTGTATGGAGATTGCCACCTTCTATGTGGACAGTCACTGGCTGGGCATCCCGACCGATCACGTGGTCGAATCCATCGACATCAAAGGGCTCACGCGCGTCCCCGGCTCCGCAGACAACCTGCTCGGCTACATCATGTTCCGCGACAAACTCATCTCCGTGGTGGGGCTGTGGGGCATGCTGGGCAAAGAAGACAAACGCCGCAGCAGCAACGAACCGCAGATCGTCGTGCTGCGCATGGGCGATGCGAACGACACCCTGATCGGCGTGATGGTGGACGAGCTGGGCGAGATCCCCGAGATACCGCTGGAACGCATCGAGAAGGTCTCGCCCATGCTGGCGAGCGGTAACGCCTTGGCCGAAAGTCTGGTCAAACCCGGTGCGGGCAAGACCTCGCGCGAGATGATCGTGGTGCTATCGCAAGAAAGATTGCGGCAAAAATTCACGAACGTCGGCGTGTGAGTCCGCGAGTGCTGAAGATGCGGATGCTTGACTAAAGACATTCCCGATGGCTTAATCGACTCTGAAATACGAGCCGATTAAGGAGCTATAAAATGGCAATGGAAACGATACTGTCAGACCTCTCGGTCAGCATGACAGAATTCAAAAAGAACCCCAATGACGCGCTCAGGGAATCGGGCGGGCAGACAGTCGCCGTACTCAGCCACAACAAACCCGCGTTCTACATGGTGCCGCCGGAGCGCTACGAAGCCATGCTGGAAGAACTCGACGATCTGCAACTCGTGCGCATAGCCAAAGAACGCCTGAAACAAAAAGGCCGCGCCATCGAGGTAACGCTGGATGACCTCTAAGCAGTCCTCGGGAAAAGCCGCCGCAAAATACCGCCTCAAATTCGTGCCCGATGCGTGGCGCGAATGGCAGGCGCTGGATGGCTCAATCAAGCAAGCCCTGAAACCTCTTCTGGCAAAACGCCTGCAAAACCCGCATGTGCCCGGCTCGCTTCTGCACCGGGAATTGGCGGGCTGTTACAAGATTAAATTGCTCAAACAGGGATTCCGTTTGGTGTATGCAGTCGAAGACGGCGAACTGGTTGTGCTGGTGCTGTCTGTAGGCAAGCGTGAAAACAAAGCCGCATATCTGGCGGCTACAAAACGCATCAAATAATCTACTGCTAATAACTACCCCTATGAAGCGTGCATACTACGGTGCGACTATAAATAGCTTTGTTCACTCTTCTACTGAGCAAATACTAGGCAGCCTCACATTAGGCAACGATTTTGCGCTAATTCAAACGCAACGTGATGCATGGGCTGCCCAAATCGAAATTCTACGCACGGTACTTTTACCCCACACTGGTTCGGTATATTTTGAATATTCCATTCCTCGCATGGGGCGCCGAATTGATGTTGTGGCTGTGATCGGAGCGGTAATTTTTGTCTTGGAATTTAAAGTGGGGGAGGCGGAATTTAGTGCATATGCTACTGACCAAGTGTTCGACTATGCGCTGGATTTAAAGAACTTCCACGATGCAAGTCATGCGCAATTTATCGCTCCTGTGTTAATTGCGACGAAGGTGGAAAACGCTGTTCCGCTTATCGTAACCACCCATCAAAATGATCGCCTGCTTTTCCCTATCAAAACAAATGTTGAACAACTTGGTAGCGTAATCGAGTGCACGCTTAAATTTGTTGATGGCAATGAGATTAATGTAGCTGAATGGGAGCGAGGCCGCTATTGCCCGACTCCTACGATCATTGAGGCCGCAATAGCACTTTACAATAATCACTCTGTCGCTGAAATCACACGCAGTGATGCCGGAGCCACTAATCTGACACTGACATCCAACGCGGTTTCAGCAATTATCGAGCAGTCAAAAGCGCAGTCGCACAAATCAATTTGTTTGGTGACAGGTGTTCCTGGCGCGGGGAAAACACTGGTGGGATTGGATGTCGCTACGCGACATATCAATGCAGATGATCAACTGTATAGCGTGTATCTATCAGGAAATGGCCCACTGGTTAAGATTCTCTGTGAAGCGCTGGCCCGTGATCGAGTTCGACGCGCAGCCGAAAGTGGCGAAAAGGTGAAAATTGGTGTGGCGCGCAGTGATGTCAAAACCTTCATTCAAAACGTGCATCATTTCCGAGATGATTGTCTGATTGATACCTCAGCACCTCCCGTGGAGCACGTGGCTATTTTTGATGAGGCTCAGCGTGCATGGGATCAAGAACAAACGTCCTCATTTATGGCACGCAAGAAAAACACGCCCAACTTTAATCAATCCGAGCCAGAATTTTTAATCTCCTGTATGGATCGACATCCAGATTGGGCGGTGATTGTTTGTTTGGTTGGCGGAGGCCAGGAAATCAATACAGGTGAGGCCGGCATTAGTGAGTGGATTGAGTCCATTTCTCGCTCTTTTCCTGATTGGCATATCTACATATCATCACGATTAACCGATTCCGAATATGACGCCATACACACGTTAGCCACGCTTAGCGCTCGCCAACATGTGAGCTATCAAGATGAGTTGCATTTGGCGGTATCAATGCGCTCATTTCGAGCAGAAGATGTTTCGCTATTGGTCAAACAGGTGCTTGATCTCGATATTGATGCCGCACGCGAAACGCAAATCCGCGTAAAAAACCAATACCCTATTGTGATCACCCGCAATTTAGACACTGCAAAGCAATGGTTAAAGCGCCAAGCTCGTGGCTCTGAACGTTACGGCATTGTTGTGTCATCACAAGCTGAGCGTTTAAAGCCTTACGCAATTGATGTGAAGTCACCAATGGATCCAGTTCATTGGTTTTTGGATGGCAAGGAAGACGTGCGTTCATCCTACTATTTGGAAGATGTTGCCACCGAATTCCACGTTCAGGGGTTGGAGCTCGATTGGGCGTGTGTAACGTGGGATGCTGATTTTCGATACAGCGCTAAAGGCTGGCACCATCATTCATTTTGTGGTGACAAATGGAACAAGATCAACAAGGCCGAGCGCAAGCAATATTTGAAAAACGCGTATCGAGTTTTATTGACGCGTGCGCGGCAAGGAATGGTATTGGTCGTTCCTGAGGGAGATGCCGAGGATGCAACGCGCCATGCTTCGTTTTACGATGGGACTTACAACTACCTCAAAGAAATTGGTTTTGAGGAAATATAAGGATCGGTAATTTACTTTCAGCATTTGTCATCAATAGGCGGATTTAAGGCGAGCTGCATCAATCCTTGCGCCTGAGTCGCACAAGCCCGGCTGGTATTCGCATCCAGTGACTTCAGCCAAATCTCGGGCATGTCGTCCAGCCCGTACAGCGCACCCGCCAGCATCCCGGCGATCGCCCCTGTCGTATCCGCATCGCCGCCGCGATTGACCACATCGATGAGGCAATCGCGAAAATCATCGGTGTCGAAAAAACTCTGAAATACGGCCTGCATGGTATCGACGATGTAGCCGCTGGGATTGGCACTTTGTTTGATCGCGCGGAATTTGAATTCGGGAAATTGCGCGGCGAGCGGGTGGGCGTAGGTGTGCAGCAGATGGTTCTTGTCCGCACCGCGCAAAGCATCTTGCACCATGAACACGAGACATTCGCAGGCGGCATCGGAAAGCGCGCAGTGATGCGTGACATGCGCTTGCGCGCGACAGGCGGCACGCACAGCCTCTTGTGTTTGTTCCAAGGTGGCGAGTGCCACCGGCAGCACGCGCATCGCCGCGCCGTTGCCTGCGTCGTGGTCGGAATAGACCGCTTCGGGAATGCCGTTCTTGCGGAATTGCAGCAGGTTGCGCCGCACGGTGTTGCCGATGTCCACCGGTTTGGCGCGCATCCACGCATCGAAGGCTTGTGCCGCCGCAAGCGCATCGACCTTGCCTTGCGCGAGGATGGATTCGCCCAAGGCGAGCGACATGGTGGTGTCGTCGGTGACTTGTCCCGGCTTGAGGTGCAGCCAACCGCCGCCGATGAGTTTGTCGTGGATGCCGTATTGCGCCCTGATCTCGCGCGGCGTCATGAACTCCACCGTAGCACCCAGCGCATCGCCGATGGCGAGGCCGAGGTAGGCGGCGATGGCTCGGTCGGTGGCGATCATTTCAATTCAGGCAAGTAAACGCTACGTCATACCGGCGCAGGCCGGTATAACGGCTCTACTCTTCCGGCCCGAAGCATTTCAAGTAGTCCACGCAATACTCACAACTCGGCGCACGGCAGGCATTGATGCCTTCTTTCTCGCACAGTTGTTTGTAGAGGAACTTCTTCCACTTCATGTCGTGCACGTTCTTCGCTGCCAATTCGGGGAAGTTCTGCGTCATGAGCTTGCTGAGCGGTTCGCGCGACCACAGCCCCAAGTCTTGCCACAGGTGGTCGTTGGCCATGCAGGCGGTGGTGACAATCTCGGCCATCCATTGTTCCGAGCCGTCTTGGTAAGCGCGATATTCCAGCAACAGGCCGAGCACGTCGTCGCGTTCCAGCGCGCGCGGGTCGTCAACTCTTCCTGCATTGCGGATGACCAGCTCGACACCGGGGAAGTGCCGCGCCAGCAATGCGGCAAATTCTTTTTCGCCCAGACCCAGCCCCGGCGGCAACGCACCCGCACCGCCGATCTGGCTGGAGATCATCTGCGCGAACACCTCATCGTTCGGCAAACCGGCGGCATGCGCCATCAGCTCTGCATACAAGCTCTGCGGCTGTGCTGATGATCTTTGCTCAAGCATGGCGTCGGTACGCATGGTGGTTTACTTGCTCGGATACTCGATCAGCAGGTCTTCGTCGCGCAGCACCATCTGGCAAGCCAGACGCCATTCGGTGGTGATCACGTCGTTCACCTTCATCGCTTCGATCTGGGCTGCGGTGATCTTGCCGGAATCTTTGAGCACGTTGATTTCGCGGTCGGTGAGTGGGCCGGCCATCGGGCCTTTGTTGGTCAGGTTGGTCACTTTCACCAGACAGGTCGAGCATTCGCCGTTCTCACAACCGAAGTCGATGGGAATGTGATTCTCTTTGGCCAACTCCAGCACGGTCTTCTTGTGGCTACCGGCGACGGCATAGACGGTTTTGTCTTTGTGCAGCGGGCTGGAAAAAGTGATGTTCGGCATTACAGTTACTCCTTAAGTTTAAGTTGTGGTGAAAAAATCGAATGGATGCTCATGCTTTGACGACGATGTCGCCGCCCAGCACTTGCGCCTGACAAGCGAGACGGTCGCTGCGACCCGCCATGTTCTCCTGCAACACCTTGTCTTCCAACACCGAGCGCTCGCTCATGTGCTCCATGCCGGAGACAATCTTCATGATGCACGTACCGCACTCCCCTTCGCGGCATCCGTAGGTGATGCTGGCGCCGACCTTTTCAGATATTTCGATGAGGCGGGTGCCGGCAGGCACGCTGATCGTGACGCCGAGCTTTTCAAAAGTAACATTGGCCTTAGGCATGAGATGGCTCCTGTGCAAGTAGTTCAGACATTGAGATGACGCGATTTTGAATAGTGCCGGTGAGGTGTTGGGCGAGTTGCACACCTAGGTCGCGGCACTTACCGAGCTCTTCATCGGTGGGAATGAGTCTTGCACGCACGCCTTTGATCGGCACGCGCAGCTTGAGTCCGCGCAAACGGTCTTCGATCATGTTGATCGCTTCACCGCTCCAGCCGTAAGAGCCGAATGCCGCGCCGAGTTTGTCGCGCACTTTGATGACAGCGAGCGACGACAACAGCTCCCACACTGGCTTCACCGCATCGCCATTGATGGTGGGCGAACCAAAGGCGATGCCATCGGCTTCTTCGACCAAATCGACAAAAGGCAGATCGCCCATCGCCTGCAAGTCATACAGCGAAACGCGCACCCCCGTCACGGTCTCCGCTCCCTCCGCCACGGCTTGCGCCATCAGCGCCGTGTTGCCGTAAGAGGAGATGTAGAACACCAGCAGCGATTTATTGTCAGCACCCACTTCGTTATGCAGTAGCGGCGATGCCAGTTGGCGGTAACGCTGCACATAACTTTGCGGCGCATCGCGCAGGATGGGGCCGTGCGCCGGGGCGATGAGTTTCAGCGGCAACGGTTCGAGCAGCTCCAGCGCCTCCAGAACATGCTCGCGGAACGGACGCATGATGTGCTGATAGTAATACTCGAACGAGAAACGGAAATCGCCGACCTGGTCATTGAACAAGCGTGCATCGCAGAAGTGACAGCCGAACACATCGCCACTGAACAGGAGGCTCTGTTCTTCCACCAGCGTGCATTGCGTGTCCGGCCAATGCAGGAACGGTGTACTGAAAAAGCGCAGGGTGCGACCGCCAAGATCGACACTGTCGCCCGTTTGCACAATATTGAAATCAAGTTCGTCAATTTTGACCAAAGCTTTCAGCATCAGCTGCGCTTTGGTGGAGAGATACAACTTGGCTTGCGGTGCGCGGCGCATCAGCTCGGGCAACGCACCGCTGTGATCCGGCTCAAGATGGTTGAGCACGATGGTACTGATCTCGTCGTAACGCGCGACTTGTTCGAGCCGGCGGAAAAACTCGTCGGCGTGTGATGCCTTAACGGTGTCGATGACGGCCACACCGTTTGCACCGCGCACACAATACGAGTTGTAGGTCGTGCCGTTGGCAGTCTTGAGAATAATGTCGAATTCGCGCAAGCCGGGATCGAGCGCGCCGATCCAGTGCGTGCCGGGTGCGATCTCGACGGCATCCGGAAGCGGTTTCATGTCACCGCTTCCGGTACGGGGCAGGGTTCGGAACGGTGGCAGATAGGACAAGGCTCGTCTTTCGGCTGGGTATCGTTAAGGCCGATCCACGCATCCACCGCCTTGGCATCGAAACCCACACGCAACACGCCCTCCACTTCCATCAGCGGGCGCTTGATGAACAACGGCTCCTGCAACATCAGTTCGAGCGCGGCTTCTGCGCTGTATGTTGCCGGATCGACTTCACCAGCTTTCACTTTGGGCGCAGCAGGATTGAACCACTTGACCACAGGCAGATCTCCGAAAAACGCGCGCAACCGTTCCGCAGTCCACTTCTCGGTGAGCAGGTTCTTCGCCAACACGGTATGGCCGGATGCGGCAAGCCACACCTTCTGCTTGGTGTTGTTGCCGCATCCGGGCTTTTCGTAAAAAACGACGGTCGCCATGATTTTGATTTCCTCTCAGGCCGCCAGCTTCTGCAACGGGATGCCGGTGAGCGAACCGGGCGGGTTCAGCGGCACGCCATCCACATTCAGGATCGCACCCTCGATGGGGCAGATGCTCGCGCATTGCGAATCCGCGAAATCGCCCGCGCATTCGTTGCACTTGTCCGGGTCGATCATGAAATGCGGCTTCGCCTCGTAGATCGCCTTGCTCGGGCACAGCGGTTCGCAGGCCCAGCAATTGGTGCAGAGTTCGATGATTTCGAGTGCCATGATATTTCCTTAGTTAGAGTCAAAACCTTTGTTAGCCACAGAGGACACAGAGAGCACAGAGAGGAACGCCCCGCCAAATTCTCTGTGTGCTCTGTGGTCTCAGTGGCAAATGGGTTTCAAGCCTTATGCCACCTTCTGCTGCACAACAACCTTAACTTCTAGCTTCCCCGCCGCGCGCATCTCTTCATAAACCTTGAGCACGGCATCCTCGATCGGCTCCATCGCATGCTCGCCATTGGGTTGTATACCTGCCGCTTCCAATGGGCCCCACGGTTCGTAGCCGACCTTGCTGCACAGCACGGCTTCGCATCCGGCCAGCACGCGCAGGGTTTTATCCAGCACGCTTTCGCCGTCGCCGCAGGTGTCGCCGCCTTCGCAGTACGGTGTGGTTTTACGGTGGCCGATGAAGCGCACGCCTTCCGACGATGCCTCGTAAATGAGGAACTCGCTGGCATGGCCGAAGTGCTCGTTAATCACGCCGCCGCCTTTGGTGGCGACCGCCATCAGTACCGGACGTGTCACTTCTTTCTTCTGCACGCCCTGAATGCTCACCAGTTGCACCTTGGCTTCCTTGGCGAGACGCTTGCTCTCCAGTTCCTCGTTGATCGCCGCATGCACCTCGGCGCGCATCTTCATCGCCTCGGGGTAGTTGATCTCCATCTGCTCGACCTTGTCCATGGTGAACTCGGCACCGCGATCTTCGCCGAGCAAGCCCACCGCGTCGGCGCGGCACTGGCGGCAGTGGCGCATCATGTTCATGTCGCCCTCGCACGCATCCTGCAAGGCTTGCAACTCCTCGTTGGTCGGACCGCGCTGGCCGGTGAGGCCGTAGTAGGTGCCGTGCTCGGCTTCCGAGATCAGCGGCATCACGTTGTGCAGGAATGCGCCCTTGGCTTTCACGATCTTCGACACTTCTTCCAGATGCTTGTCGTTCACGCCGGGGATCATCACCGAGTTCACTTTGACCAGGATGCCCTTGGCCACCAGCATCTCCAGTCCTTTCTGTTGTTGCGCGATGAGTATCTCGGCCGCTTCGCGTCCCTTGATGCGCTTGTTCTTCCAGAAGATCCACGGATAGATCTGCGCGCCCACGTCGGGATCGACGCAGTTGATCGTGATGGTCACATGGTCGATGTTGTACTGCGACAATTGCTCCACCTGTTCGGGCAGCGACAGGCCGTTGGTCGAGACGCACAGCTTGATGTCCGGCGCTTGCTCGGACAGCATGCGGAACGTCTCGAAGGTACGCACCGGGTTAGCCAACGGATCACCGGGGCCGGCGATGCCCAGCACCGTCATCTGCGGAATGGTTGCCGCGACGGCCAAAACTTTCTTCACCGCCTGCACCGGATGGTGCAACTCGGATACCACGCCGGGACGCGATTCGTTGGCGCAGTCGTATTTGCGGTTGCAGTAGTTGCACTGAATGTTGCAGGCCGGAGCCACGGCAACGTGCATGCGAGCAAAGTAGTGGTGCGCCTCTTCGGAATAGCAGGGATGGTTGAACACCTTCTGGCGGATATGCTCCGGCAGGTGGTTCATCTGGTCGTCGGTCGAGCCGCACGATCCGGCGGAGCAGCCGCCCTTGGGCGCTTCGTTTGCTGCGTTATTCAATACGGGTAGTTGCACGTTTTAGTCCTCCGCTATGGTCTGGCAAGGTATGAGCAAACTGCGTGCCCGCAGATACTTCATGGATAAGTTGTTGTTTTGCATGCACGGCGCTTGAGAGGGATGCACCACTGTTGTAAATGGCACATGACACGAAGTCGGGCTTGTGGCGAAAGCGACAAAATCACGGGGCGGGGGTGTTTTAAGGGGCAGGTAGAGTAATGCACTCATCATTCCTA
>JBBIJL010000028.1:0-17839 GCA_037446005.1 Gallionellaceae bacterium
GGACAAACCTTGTAGATCAGGCGGTGCTTGGGGAAAATATTGTTGACCACGCGCGAGGCTTGGATACGCTCGGGATCGGTAGTCAGAATAATCAGTCCGTCCGGCGTATCGTCGATCGGCAGCCAGTGGCTGCTCTCCACATATTCGCGGCGCAAATTCTTCAGCAAATCACCCGGCTTGATACGGTCGGATTTATACGACTCGTAAGGTACGCCGAAGAAACTGGACAAGGCTTTGCCCAAGGCCTCGGTCTTCACCTGAAACTCGTCGATCAACACATCTTCTACGTCGATGCCTTTGCGCCGCGCCGTGCGCGTGGCCAGCTCGAATTCCGCCGCCGACATGACCGCATCCGCGACCAGATAGTCGTACTTGGTCTTGACGACACCGGCCTGCTGCTGGCGCTGGCGCAATGCCACCGCCAGCGTCTGCGCCAGCTCGCGCACGCCCTCTTCCACCAACTCGGGAAATGGCGCCCCCGCCTTGTTGTTGATGACCTGCATCACGCCGATCAGTTCGCCGTTGCTCGCCTCCATGATCGGCGCGACCAGCATCTGCTTGGTGCGGTAGCCCGTGCGTTTATCCACATCCTGCAGGAAGCGCAGCGTGGGGCTAAATGAGGCAAGTTCGTGCTCGTCGTAAACATCTTTGATGTTGAGCAGTTTTTTATGGAACGCCGCGAAGCCGGCGATACTCTGCTCGGCAATGGGCAGCTTGAGGTCTTTGAAGGAATTCAGCCCCGTTTTTACTTTGGAGATCAGCGAGGCTTTATCTTCGCCGACCACGTAAATGGTCAAACGGTCGGCGTTAAACAGACTACAGATGTCTTTGCTGACATCCAGCATGATCTCGTCAATGTTGGATGTCGCGTGAATTTTGTTGGTGACTTGATTCAGGTTTTTGGTGAACTCCAGCTGAGCTCCCATCTCATTGACATTGCCTTGCACCGCACTATTCATAACCGCCCCGATTTTCTCATTATTGCTGTTCTGACTTGGGGATGGACCATAGTCCATTTTCCAATACGTCAACCTTATAACCGGCTTGCGCCAAAATGAATGCCGCCGCCGCGCTGCGCCGTCCGCTCTGGCAATACACGACATAGGGCGTGTTTTTGCTCAACACACCTACCGCGTTACGGATATCGTTCAGCGGCACATTGATAGCGCCCGGCAATTTATCGTAGCGGTATTCCGGCGGGTGGCGCACATCCAGCCACACCGCGCCCTCGGCCACTTTGCGCTTCGCTTCCTGATAGCCGATCTTGCGCAGCAGCGGCTCCTGCATCAACTCCAGAAAATCCTGCTTCTTCAGCCGCAACAGCACGCCGTTGCTCTTCATCGTCACGGTCGCATTGCGCTTGGAATCCGAGATCAATGCTTCTTCGCCGAACACATCGCCCGCCTTGAGTTCGGCCAGCACCATGTGGGTTCCGCCGACCAGTCGCGTCACCTGCGCGCGCCCGCTCTCGATCAGGTAGTAGTAATCACCCTCGTCGCCTTCGCGGATGATGACCTCTTTGTCCCACACTGCAATCACTTCAATGCGGTTCAACAATTTGCCGATATTGGCCGAGGGCAAATGCGCGAAGGGACTGTTGCTCAAATTCTCGGCGCTGAACATGCCGGAATTAAGCAAACGCTTTACCGCCGCTTCCGAACCTTCTTTCACCGCAGGAGCTTTGACATCTTCGTGATAGGCAAACTGATCCCAAGTAACCATCTGGTCGAGCAAGTCGTCGTCCACACGCAACAATTGAATCCGGGTCAGTGCGGTCGCCGCTTGAATTTCAGGCTGGCGCTTGCCGATGGGATGGCGCGCCCATTCCGAATCCGCGCGGATCAATACGTGATTGCCGTCGGCATAGACCACTTCCAATTCGCCTTTCACCAGATACACCGACTGCCCGTGCAAAGGCCGATCCTTGAAGGGATCCAATCCTTGCGCCACGGTTTCCAGATGGCAATATTCAAGCAACTCCCTCAAGCGGGCGGGACTGAACGAAGAGATCGGCTCCAACGCGGCGAGCACTCTGATGTCCAAAATATCTTGCATGGCTTCAATCTGTCCTTGGGGCTAAAACTCGAACACTTGTCCGTTTTGCAGCATCCGGGGAATAAACCCGCTGATGCATTCGCTTATTTCCTGCATGGTCAGCTCGACTTCGCCGGGCTTCAGATGCGTGATGAATATCTGGGGATTGCGTTTGAGCTTGAGAATATCCTTCGCCAACAGGCTGGGACAGAAATGTTTCGACATCAATGCCAGATCCAGCTCCGCATTCGAAAATGCGGTTTCCACGATGAGATACTGCAAGTTGTCGATACGGTTGGCGGCTTCCCACAGCGCGTCGCACACGGTGGTATCCCCGCTGAACACCAGGCTTGCCGCGCCGCTGTCCAGTTGAAACCCGACTGCCGGCACCACATGATTCGCGGGCAGCGGCGTAATTTTGCGCCCGCCCAAATCCACCGTCTTGCCCAACTCGATGGTCTCGTAGCGCAGACAGGGCTGTTGCGCGTTCGGTATCTCGCTGAAATCCGGCCATATCTTCCAGTTGAACAGATGCTGCCTGAGTATCGCGATCGTCTCCGCCGTGGCATGCACAATCAGCGGCTTGTCGCGCATAAAGCCGACGCTGTCGACCATCAACGGGATGCACGCAATGTGGTCGAGATGCGAGTGGGTCACGAAGACGTGATCGATCATGACCATTTCCGCCAGGCTCAAATCGCCGACGCCGGTTCCCGCGTCGATCAGCACATCGTGATCGAGCAACATGGACGTGGTGCGCAAGTTACCGCCGATACCGCCACTGCAACCCAGAATTCTTAGTTTCATCGTTGAACCATCCCTGGCCGGTGTGTTACGCGCCCCGATTCGGCTTGCAACTCACTTGGTTTTGAATACGAAAACGCCATCCCAATCGCTACCCGGCGGATTGTTGCGGAAATACACAACGCGCTCGGCATAAACCTGATACAGCTTCGCCTGCGGCGACATTTTCTGCAAATTGAACAACTGCAACTCCACCTGATCCCACTCCTGTTTACGATAGGCACGCAAGACCTGATGAAACAGCTTCATTTCTTCCAGCACTTCTTTTTCAACCTGCCCCGCCAAGCCCATGGGCTCGAAGATCGCAACAGGTTTATCCTTGCCTTTTACGCGCACCAAATCCAGTTCGCGATAAACGAATTCGGGAGCGGCCTCCTTGGTGTTTTCGCCCACCACGATTCCGGCACCATATTCTTTGGTGATGCCCTCCAAACGCGAGGCCAAGTTCACCGCGTCGCCCATCACGGTATACGCCACACGCACTTCGGAGCCCATGTTACCCACGCTCACGCGCCCCGTATTGATCCCGACGCCGATATGAATGGGCGGCCAGCCGCGCTCTTTAAAATGCGGCTGCAAGGCTTCCAGCGTTTTCAGCATTTCCATTCCGGCAAGGATGGAGTGGTGCGCGTGACGCTCATCCGGCAGGGGCGCGCCCCAAAACGCCATGATGCAATCGCCCATGTATTTGTCGATCGTGCCGCGGTGTTTGTAGACCACTCGCGACAGCGGAGTCAAAAACTCATTCATCAGCAGGGTCAGCTCTTTGGGATCGAGACCCTCGGAAATCGTGGTGAATCCGCGCACATCGGAGAACAGGATACTCATGTCGCGGCTATCGCCCTCCATCGAAACCTGCTCCGGGCGCTCGCTCAGTTCGCCGACGACTTCCTTGGGCACATATTGCCCGAACAAATTGGTAATCTGGCGCTTGGTGCGCGACTCGACAAAGTAGCCGTACGACATATTGAGCGCGAAGAGCGCGAAGATCATCATCAACCCGCCGGCCAGCGGCACGGCAATATCGCCGTATTGCCACAAGAAACCGTTGATAACCACCGTCGCCAGCAGCACCGCAACAGTGACGAGCGTATCCTGTATCGGGTTCAGCAGCGGCAACAGGAAACTCAAGGCCACGCCGACCAGCAGGAGCAGCACCACTTCCAATCCCATCACGTAGGGCGGGCTCGATTTAATGGATTGACTGAGGATGCCGCTGATCATGTTGGCATGAATTTCGACCCCGGGATAAACCTCATCCACCGGAGTGGATCGCATATCCATCAGACCTGGCGCAGAGGTTCCGACCAGCACGATCTTGCCTTTCAGCTCCTCCAACGGAATACGTTCTTTCAACACATCCGTCACCGCAATATATTTAAACGTCCCGCGCGCCCCCCGGTAAGGCACCAGCGAACTCACCTCATTGTCGACGGGGATGCGCAAATCCCCCTGCGACAAAGGCAGCTCCAACCATTCCAGCCCGGAGTAATCGCCATCGCCCCCGCCGGAGGCATATCCTGGCAACAATTTGGGGGAGCCCAACACGCTGCGCACCACCGCCAACGACAGCGATTCGTAATAAGCACCGCCGTACTCAACGATCATCGGTACGCGACGCACCACGCCGTCAAAATCCACCATGGGATTGAAATGTCCGGCTGACGCGGCGCTGGCCTGAAACTCGGGAAGGTTGGCACCGTAGCCGCTCCATTGGGTGAAGTTGATCGGACGCCCCTTGAAATTTCCCGCCGCAAACACGGGGGCTGGCAGCATGCCGGAAGTGTTTTTTGTCCCGGTGTTGAAGTAGTAGCCCAGCACGACATTGCGCTGTTTTATTTTCCCAGCAAACAGGCTGTCGTATTCGAGCTGGGGTTTGAGTTGCGCCAGCACCGACTGAAACTGGGAGACATCCTTGAGTTGATTTTGCCCCAATTCCTGCAACACCTTCAAACCGGAGCTGCTGTCTTTTTCGGCGAATACCACGTCGAAGCCGACCACCGCGATGTCGTATTTGCCGAACAGCTTATCCATCAGCAAGGCCAGCTTATCGCGTCCCCAAGGCCAGCGGCCTTCCTCTTTCAGGCTCTTTTCGTCGATATCCAGAATGACGATGCGCTCGTCAGCCTTATTCGGCAAAGTAAGTCGCAAACGCGTATCGTAAAGCTTGGCCTCAACGAAACCAACAAATCCGAGCTGATAGAATTTGGCTGCATTTCCAATAAACAGAAATACGCAGGCGAGGCCGAGCGCAATTAGAAGTACATGCTTTTTCACTCAGTCCTCGCCATAACAATGGAAGTATCCTTGATTGCCCAATTTGATTAATTAAGCTTTGAAATAGAACTCCATCTTCACCCCGGCCAGCTCGATGATGTCATGGTCGTTCAATTGATGCGGATGTTCGCCTATGGATTCGCCGTTCACCATCGGGAATTTGGCGCCTTCCACGTGAGTAATAAAAAATCCATGCGGACGCCGCGCCAGAACGGCAACCTGCACCCCAGGCTTACCCAAAGTCGTCAGACTCTTCACCAGCTCAAGCTCTTTACCCGCGTTCGGGCCGTTCAGGATTTGGACGGCGGCAGCCTGTTGCGCTTGGGCGGCAGGCTGGGATGGAGCGGCCTGCGCGGGCGCTGCCGCAGGACGCTCTTCCGTCGGCTTGGGCGCAGCCGGTGAGGCAAACTTCCCTGTTGCCTCACCGGCTGCTTGTGCCGCCAAATTGACTTGTGTGCGCATAAACTCGCCACCTTCGGCACTAGCCGGAGCCGGCGAAGTTTTCACCGGCCGGCTCAAAACCATCGTCTTTTCGAAATCAGCCGAAGTCGCTTGTGCCGGCTGGTCATTCAAGTATTTGAGCTTATATTTTCCGATTTCGATCAGGTCGTTGTTTTGCAGGAAATGCTTTTTGGTAACCGCTCCGTTTACCGACAGGCCGTTGGTACTATCCAAGTCCTCCAGAAACGAGTCGTTCAAAATCGTGATAATCGCGGCGTGCTCGCTGCTGATCGCCAGATTGTCGATCACAATATCGTTATGCGGTTTGCGACCGATTGTCGTGCGCTCTTTGTTCAGCACATATTCTTTCAGCACCACACCATCCATGCTGAGTATCAATTTAGCCGGCATATCTTCAACCCTCGTAGTTAATTCTTAAACCAAGATAACAATTTCGCCATCCATCCATGGGGCGCGGAAAATTTTCCGTTCACTTTGACCAGTATCACGGACACGTTGTCGCGGCCGCCGTTGTCGTTTGCCAACTGGATCAATTCGGTTGCCGCCAGCGGCAGATTCGCTTTCAGCATTTGCAGCGTCGCGCCGATCTCTTCATCCACAACCATATCGTTGAGGCCGTCGGAACACAGCAGATAAATATCCCCGACCTGCACCTCATGCACATGCACTTCGGGCTCCACGTCCGCGTCAATCCCGACGGCACGCGTCACCAGATTCTTGTTTTTGGAAGTGCGCGCGTCCGCCTTGCTGATCATGCCGCTATCAATCTGTTCCTGCAGCAGCGAATGATCCCGCGTAATGGTCTCGAATGTTTCGCCGCGCAAACGATACATGCGCGAATCGCCGACATGCGCAACTGCGACGCGGTCGTCGTAAAACAGGCCGGCAACGATGGTGGTACCCATTCCCGAATATTGCGGCTGGCTTTCTGCCGCATGAAAAATGGACGAGTTGGCTTTCTGCACGTTGTCGCGCAACAACACGACACCGATATCTTCACCGCTGAAAGCGTCCTTCTCGTCCGGCTTTTCGCTTTGCAGGCGATGCTTGATTTCGGAAGAAAGAACCGACACAGCAATACCGCTGGCAACCTCGCCCGCGTTATACCCGCCCATTCCGTCCGCCAGCACCACCAACCCAGCCGCCGCGTCAAAAGCCACACTATCTTCGTTGTGCGACCGGACCATCCCGGGGTTGCTCTGACTTACTATCTCAAGTGCGTCTTGAATATTCACATCTCACCCCTGCAATTCATTAATGCAAAGTTGCCGCACACTGGCGGATTGCTTCCGCCATTTCCTGTCCGGTCTGGTAACGGTCTGCCACCTTCTTCGCCAAGGCCTTGTTGACGATTGCCGCAACACATGGGGGGACGTCTGGACGAATCGTCAAAATATCCGCATGCGGTTCATTTGCAATACGGAACATGAGTTGCGCCATCGAGTCGCCCTCGAAAGGTAGCTTACCACACACCATCTGGTACAGACTTGCACCCAGCGAGAACAGATCCGACTGTCCCTCAATCTTGGTTCCGGCCAGTTGCTCCGGCGACATATAGGATGGCGTGCCCAACACCATCCCGGTTTTAGTCTTGGAGGAATCGGTGATACGCGCAATGCCGAAGTCCGTCACCTTCACCGTATCGCTGTCCAAGTCGTACATGATGTTCGCGGGCTTGATGTCGCGGTGCACCACATGCAGGGAATGCGCATACCCCAGTGCCTCGGCTACGCGGGCAACGATGCTCAGCACCTTGGGCAGCGGCAGCAAATTATCGCGCTTGGTATAGGGCACCAAATCTTTGCCTTTCAGGAACTCCATCGCGATATACGCCAGATCGTGTTCCTCGCCGGCATCGTACATGGTGACAATGTTGGGGTGGTTCAATCGCCCTGCCGTTTCTGCCTCGCGGAAGAAACGCGCCTTGACGTCTTCCAGCTCGTCCGCATCGAACTCCTGCGACAAATTCATGGTTTTAATCGCGACCACGCGGCTGATCTTAGGGTCTTTCCCCAGATAAACCACCCCCATCGCACCTTTACCCAATTCTTTTTCAATCTCGTAGCGCCCCAGCATCGGCTTGGTCATCCCGGCGCGGTCCAACACCATCGTGCTGGCATTGCTCTTGCCGGAAGCGCCGCCGAGGATAACCGTCTCCGACATTGCCTTGGCTTGATTCAGGCGCTGCTCCAAATCGCGGAACTTGGGGTTGTAGTCGGACATATATTTGAATACCGACTCCGCCTTATTGAACTGGCGCTTGCGCTCGAAATCCAGCCCCAAGTTATAAAGCACATCCATCAGGCTGTCGTCAATTTGAACCTTACGGAATTTGTCGAATGCCATATCCAACTGCCCTTGGCCTTGGAAGGCCAGTCCCAGCATACGATTGCTCTCTGCCGAATCCGCATCGGATTTAATTTTGCCTTTCTCGGTCACTAGGAAGCGTTTGGTAGTCAACAACAAATGTCCAACCAGCAGCAGCGATGCTGGCAACATCAGCTGCAACCAGAGCGCTTGCGTGGTCATCAAAATAAAGTGACTAACCAACAGGGCGACGAACAAGGAGCCGGTAATCACCGCACCGATACTGGCGCTCAAACGCGGCAACGCAATAATCAGGTACAGCGCAACAACCAGAAATACCACTTTCTCCGCCCAGAATGCCCAACTTGGCACCACAAAGAAATCCTGCTTAAGAATGCTTGAAACGGAATGCGCCAAAGTCAGCACGGGAGACATGCCGGCCGAAATCGGCGTCACTTGCAGCGCGCCGACTCCGGCGGCAGTCGCGCCGATCAGGACGATTTTGTCGCGATATTTCTCGGGCGGAATTTTCCCGGTCAGCACATCATAGAACGAGTCCACCTGGAAGGCCGATTTCCCCTCGCGGTCATTGTAAAAATAGGTGTGCATGCGCAGCATCGGATCGGTCGTGATATTCAAATTCCCGACTTTCACGCTTTGCCCCAAGCGCACTTGAATATCTTTGGGCTCGAGATTCAAACTTTTTGCCGCCAGCATGAGCGACAGCGACGGGTAGTACTGGTCGAAATAGCTCAATACGAGCGGTTCGGTGCGAATCCCCCCGTCCACATCCGGCGTGACATTGAGATGCCCGATAGCCAATGCTTGCGAGCCCAGCACGGGAATCGGCATTTGCGCCCCGTTGGTCAAAATGGGCAATGCGCCAGGCATACCTTCCTGAACATTGGTCAGGCCATTCTTCAACACGTAATCCGGCAGCGGACTATCCGGCTTGCCTTGCGGCTCGCCCAATTCAAACAACATTCCCAACAATACCGAATTGGCGCGCGCCATACTCTCGGCCAGTTTTTTATCGTTATCGAGATGCAGCAGCGCTTCCTGCAAAATTGCGTTGATTTGATCCCACTCGGCAGGGTTGCTTTGTTTCAGCGACGAGTTCGCCAGAAACGCGCCGATTTTATTGACATAGTCCAAACCGGAATCAACTTGCGGCTCGGAAAATAGCGCAGTATGACCGATGACTTTTGCATGCCCATTGGCCAAAATATCCAGCAACATGCCCTGTATCTCGCGCGGCCAAGGCCAGCGCCCCAAGTTGGCGATACTCTCATCATCAATGGCAATGATGGCAATCTTGTCGCTAGGCGCGCGCGAAGAAGCACGAACCCCGAGATCGTAGGCTTTACGTTCCAAACTTTGAATCAAATCGGAATTAGCGCTGAATAAAAATACCAGCGCCACGAGCAATCCAACGAACCAATCGGCCTTCAAGAATGTCACTTTTTTGATGTTAGCCATGCCCTACCCTTTGCCATTCGCGCTAAGTTGTCGGCGAATACTAAAACATTTTTCAGCACTAAACCATACCTATTTGATTTATTGGAATATCTAGATATTTTTTATTTCACTAGCAGAATAGGTATCTGCGCCAAGTGAACGACCTTGCTGGCAACCGAGCCCAGCAAGAGGCTGGATAATGTCGCCTGCCCATGCGCGCTCATGACAATCTGGTCAACTTGATGTTCTTGCGCATACTGCACCACGGCCTCAGCGGGAGAGCCAACACTGATATGGTAAGTGTATGCCAGCCCCGCCGCATCCAGCTTGGCGCGCGCTTGTAGCAGCGCCGCAGCGCCTTGCTCGCGGTAATAATCGTTGATGGTTTCCTGATTGATGAATAGCTTGACGTTGCCGGAAGCAATCTTCCACTGCACGTTGAGCAAACAGATTTCCGGCACCGCTTTCAGGTTCGCCGCTTGAGCAATTGCATAGTCCACCGCGCGATCCGCATTGGTGGAGCCATCGACCGGAATCAATATTTTCATTTCGTCACCTCCAGTTATTCTTTGTTAATTTGTGTAGCAGCGACCTGCTCATCCACCAGATCAACCGCCCCGGCAGCAGCTACCTTGCGCGCAGCCAGCCACTTGCCGACTACCACTACCAGCACGGCGCATGCAGCCGGAACCAACCAGTGCAGGGCGTGCAGCCGTTCCAGCAAGGGAGCAAACAGCGCCTCGCCCACCAGCATTTCGCCCGCCACATAGCCCAGCAAAGCACCTCCGCCAAAAACGATGTACGGAAAACGGTCGATCAGTTTCAACACCAGCTGGCTGCTCCAAGCAATCAGCGGAATACTCACCAATAAACCGAAAATCAGCAGCATCGCGTTACCGTGCGCCGCGCCCGCCACACCCAGTACGTTATCCAGACTCATCACGAAGTCGGCGATGATGATGGTCTTCACCGCGCCCCACAGATGCGTGTCGGCTTTGATATTGCTCTCGTCGTGATCGTCTTCCGGCAACAACAGCTTGATACCGATCCAGATCAGCAACAACGCGCCGACCAGTTTCAAATACGGCAACGACAACAGGCTGACAGCAAAGAAAGTCAGCACCACGCGCAAAACAATCGCACCGCCCACGCCGTACAAGATGCCCTTCTTGCGCTGTGCCTCTGGCAAGTTGCGGCACGCCAACGCAATCACCACCGCATTGTCGCCCGACAACAGCAGGTCAATCACGATAATCTTGAATACATCCACCCAGAACTGGGCACTCCCCAACATTTCCAACATCAACTTATCCCTTCAAAATTTTCTGCATCACGCGCCCCATCTCCGCCGGGTTGCGCGTGATATGGATGCCGCACTCTTCCATCACGGCCAGCTTCTCGTTGGCACCGCCCTGACCGCCGGAGATGATTGCTCCCGCATGCCCCATGCGTTTACCTGCGGGAGCGGTGACACCCGCGATGAAGCCGACCACCGGCTTCTTCATGTTGGCCTTGATCCAGCGCGCGCATTCTTCCTCGTCGCTGCCGCCGATCTCGCCGACCATCACCACCGCATCGGTCTCGGGATCGTCGTTGAACAGACGCATCACGTCGATGTGCTTCATGCCGTTGATCGGATCTCCGCCGATGCCCACGCAGGACGACTGCCCGTAGCCCAGCGCGGAGAGTTGCCCGACCGCTTCATAGGTCAGAGTTCCGGAACGTGACACCACACCGATGCGGCCTTTCTTGTGGATGTGGCCGGGCATGATGCCGATCTTGATTTCGTCCGGCGTGATCAGACCTGGACAGTTCGGCCCGATCAGCAACGTGCGCTTGCCTTGCATCTTGTAGCGCGTCTTCAGCATGTCGTGCACGGGGATGCCTTCGGTGATACAGATCACCAGATCGAGATCGGCTTCCACCGCTTCGTCGATGGCCGCCGCCGCGCCCGACGGCGGCACGTAAATCACCGACACTGTCGCGCCGGTCGCTTTCTTCGCATCCAGCACCGATGCGTAAACCGGAATGCCCTCGAACGTTTCACCCGCTTTTTTCGGGTTCACGCCCGCCACAAAACAATTCGCGCCGTTGGCGTATTGCTTGCAATGGAAGGTGTGGAACTGGCCGACCTTGCCGGTCATGCCCTGGGTGATGACCCGTGTGTCTTTATTGATGAGGATGCTCATTTTGCCCCCTTCGCCGCCGCGACGACTTTTTGTGCCGCATCGGCCATATCGTTGCCGGAGATGATAGGCAGCCCCGACTCGGCCAGTATCTTCTTGCCCAGCTCGACGTTGGTCCCTTCCAGCCGCACCACCAGCGGCACCCCAAGGCTCACCTCGCGCGCCGCCGCGACCACGCCTTCGGCGATCACGTCGCACTTCATGATGCCGCCGAAGATGTTGACCAGAATCGCTTTGAGATGCGGGTTCTTCAGCATCAGCTTGAATGCCTCGGTGACCTTCTCCTTGCTGGCACCGCCGCCCACATCGAGGAAGTTGGCCGGACTGCCGCCGTACAGTTTGATGATGTCCATCGTCGCCATCGCCAGTCCCGCACCGTTCACCAGACAGCCGATGTCACCGTCGAGCTGGATGTAGGAGAGATCGAACTTGGATGCCTCGATCTCGGCAGGGTCCTCCTCGTCCAGATCGCGATACGCCACGATCTCTGGATGACGATACAGCGCGTTGGAATCGAAGTTGAATTTCGCATCCAGTGCGATCACGCGATTGCCCGCCGTCAGTACCAGCGGGTTGATTTCCGCCAACATCGCATCCTTCTCGACGAAGGCGCGATACAACCCCTGTAACACCTTCACCGCCTCGGCATTCGCCACATCGGGGATGCCGATGGCGCGCACCACGCGCGCCGCCTCAGCCGCATCCAGCCCTGCCGCGGGGTCGATGCGCACGGTATGTATCTTCTCGGGAGAGTGTTTGGCGACCTCTTCGATCTCCATGCCGCCTTCGCTGGAAGCCAGCAGCGCCACGCGCTGCGCGCCGCGATCCACCACCATGCCGACGTAGAATTCCTTGACGATGGCCGCGCCCTCTTCGATCAGCAGGCAGCGCACCTTCTGCCCCTGCGGGCCGGTCTGGTGCGTCACCAGCTGCATGCCGAGAATCTGCTGCGCATAACTCTTCACCTCGTCGGGCGACTTCGCCACCTTCACGCCGCCGCCCTTGCCGCGACCGCCCGCATGAATTTGCGCCTTCACCACCCAGACCTTGCCGCCCAACTGCTGCGCGGCGGCAACCGCTTCGTCAACGCTGAAGCACGCCACACCGCGCGGCGTCGGCACGCCGAATTCGCTCAGAATTTCTTTGCCCTGATATTCGTGGATTTTCATATCGTTCTAGCCGTTAGTCGTTAGTCTCTAGTTGTTAGTTGGGGTTGTCGCTTCGCGGTTTTAACTACCGACTAACGACCACATACTAACAACTGCCTTTCTCCTGCATGCACAAGCGCAGATTGTCCTGCCAACTCCCCGCTTGCAGCCCGAAGGTGCGCAACAGTTTCTCATTCGACAAAATCGAATTCATCGGGCGCACTGCCGGTGTCGGATATTCATGCGAAGAGATGGGAATCAGCTTCGGCGCAGGCTGGATAGCAGCCTGACGAATGATCTCCGCCGCGAAGCCGCACCACGAGACGCCAGCTGCCGACGTCAGATGATACGTGCCCGACACCCGCGCCATGTCTTCTTGCGCAACACCCGGCGCATGGAGTTGCGCCAATATCTGCGCGGTGATCTCCGCCAGCGAACGGCACCAGGTTGGCGCACCGACCTGATCGTCCACGATGCGCAACTCGCTGCGCTCTTTTGCCAGACGCAACATGGTCAACAGGAAATTCTTTCCGCGCGCACCGTATACCCAGCTCGTGCGCAAGATGAGGTGATTGCAACCGGCAGCACGGATGGCCTGCTCTCCCGCAAGCTTGCTCTTGCCGTACACACCCAAAGGGTTGGGCGCATCGTCTTCCACATACGCGCCGTTCTTGGTGCCGTCGAAGACATAGTCGGTGGAATAGTGGATCAGGAATGCGCCGAGCTTCTTAGCCTCTTCCGCGAACACGCCCGGTGCAACGCCGTTGATCGCCATTGCGAGATCGGGCTCGGACTCCGCTTTGTCCACCGCCGTATGCGCCGCAGGATTGACGATGATGTGCGGCGCGATCTCGCGCACCTTGCGCCGGATGGCAGCCGCATCGGCCAGATCGAGCTCATCCGCATCCAATGCGATCACCTGCCCCAACGGTGCCAAGGTGCGCTGCAACTCCCAACCCACTTGTCCGTTCTTGCCCGTGAGTAGTATCTTTCTCATGCAAACACCTCGGCATCTTTAAGCAATTTAGCAGCTTGATCTTTTGCCGCCAGCAGCGGCGTAGCCCCATTCAATTGCCAGTCTATGCCCAGCGCGGGATCGTTCCACAGGATTGACCGCTCATGCTCAGGTGCATAAAAATCAGTGGTCTTGTAGAGGAACTCTGCCGACTCGCTCAACACCACGAAGCCGTGCGCAAAACCGGGCGGCACCCAAAACATGCGCTTATTCTCGGCGGACAGATTCACGCAAACCGACTGCCCGAATGTCGGCGAGCTTTTGCGGATATCCACCGCCACGTCCAAGACTTCGCCCGCCACTGCGCGCACCAGTTTTCCCTGTGCTTGTTGGATCTGATAGTGCAAGCCGCGCAACACATGGCGTGCGGATTTGGAATGATTGTCCTGCACGAACTCGGCGGTCTCCCCCGTCAGCTCGGCAAAGCGCCGCTTGTTGAAACTCTCGAAGAAAAAACCGCGTGCATCACCGAACACCATCGGCTCGATGATGAGCAGATCGGGAATCGCAGTAGTGATGACCTTCATGCTCAGAACGCCCTATCCGAAAGCAAACTCAAGAGATAGCGGCCATAGGCATTCTTCGCCAGCGGCTGCGCAAGCTTCTCCACTTGCTCGGCTGAGATGTAGCCCTTACGTAAAGCGATTTCTTCGGGACAGGCAATCTTCAAGCCCTGACGCTTCTCCAGCGTCTGCACGAACGATCCTGCCTCCAGCAGCGACTCGTGCGTGCCCGTATCCAGCCACGCATAACCGCGCCCCATCACCTGCACATCCAAGTCGCCGCGCTCTAGATATATCTGATTGACCGTGGTGATCTCCAACTCACCGCGAGCAGAGGGTTTGATGGTCTTGGCGATCTCCACCACATCGTTGTCGTAGAAATACAGCCCCGTCACCGCGTAGTTCGACTTGGGTTTGAGCGGCTTTTCCTCAATGCTCAATGCGCGCCCCGCCGCATCGAAATCGACCACGCCGTAACGCTCCGGGTCTAGCACGTGATAAGCGAACACCGTACCGCCCTTGGCCTTGCTCGCTGCCGCACCCAGCAAACGGTCGAAGCCGTGGCCGTAGAAGATGTTGTCGCCCAGCACCAGTGAACAACCGTCATTGCCGATGAACGACTCGCCGATGATGAAGGCTTGTGCCAAGCCATCCGGTGAAGGTTGCACCGCATAGGAGAAATTCATGCCCCATTGCGTGCCATCATCCAGCAGATTCTGGAACAACGGCGTGTCCTGCGGCGTGGAGATGATAAGCACATCGCGTATCCCCGCCAGCATCAGCGTGGTCAGCGGATAGTAGACCATAGGCTTGTCGTACACCGGCAAGAGCTGCTTCGAGATCGCCTGCGTCACTGGGTACAGACGTGTGCCGGAACCTCCGGCGAGAATGATGCCTTTCATGCGCCACTCCTGTTCGAATAATTCTTTTCCACCCAATGCTGATATTCGCCGCTGGTCACCCCCTGCACCCAGGCCGTGTTCTCCAGATACCACTCCACCGTCTTGCGCAGCCCCGTCTCGAAAGTCTCCTGCGGCTTCCAGCCCAAGTCGTTGGCGATCTTGCTGGCATCGATGGCGTAGCGGCGGTCGTGCCCGGGGCGGTCTTGCACATAGGTGATGAGCTTATTGTGTGGTGCGCCCTGCGGATGCAGCTCGTCGAGTATGGCGCAGATGGATTGCACCACTTCCAGATTGGTCTTCTCATTCCAACCACCGATGTTGTAGGTCTCGCCCAATTTGCCCTTTTCCAGCACCAGACGCAAAGCGCGCGCGTGGTCGTCCACAAACAGCCAGTCGCGGATGTTGTCGCCCTTGCCGTAGATGGGCAGAGACTTACCGTTCATCGCATTCAGTATCACCAGCGGGATGAGCTTCTCGGGGAAGTGATAGGGGCCGTAGTTGTTCGAGCAGTTGGTGGTGACGACCGGCATGCCGTAGGTGTGATGCCATGCACGCACCAAATGATCGCTTGAGGCTTTGCTGGCCGAGTACGGCGAGTTCGGCTCGTAGGCCGTCTCCTCGGTGAAGAAGCCCGTTTCGCCCAAGCTGCCGTACACCTCGTCGGTGGAAATATGATGAAAGCGGAATGCCGCTTTGCGCTGCGCGTCCAACCCGATCCAATAAGCGCGCGCCGCTTCCAGCAAGGTATAGGTGCCGACGATGTTGGTCTGGATGAAATCCACCGGGCCGGAGATGGAGCGATCCACATGCGACTCTGCCGCGAGGTGCATCACCGCACTCGGCTGATGCTCGCGAAACACCCGTGCCACCTCGGCGGCATCACAAATATCGATCTGCTCAAAAGCGTAACGCGGACTATCCGCAACAGAGGTCAGTGATTGCAGGTTGCCCGCATAAGTCAGTTTGTCGACATTGACGACCTTGCATTGCGTTTCGTTGATGAAATGTCGCACGACCGCGGACCCGATGAACCCGGCTCCGCCTGTGATGAGGATTGTTTGCATAGAGAATCTGGACGCGTGGAGTAATGGGCGAATTCTACAACATGGCAGTGCTTATGCGGGTGTCGTCGCGCCGAAAAGAAACGGCCACTGCGTGTGCAGTGGCCGTTCTTGTTGGTGCCGCCAATCGGATTCGAACTGATGACCTACCGCTTACAAGGCGGTTGCTCTACCAACTGAGCTATGGCGGCGAAAAACTGGTGCAGACTCTGAAAACTTTAGACATCGCGAACGATGCGGTGAGGTGTTCCTCGGAAAGCGGCGCGATTATACAGACGGTTTCGAATTTCTCAAGTTTTTCTGTCGCATGAACAGCAAAGACTCCCGCTCTATGAAATAATCCAAACACTGTGAAAGCAATCTCTCCCTCCGAAAACTTGGACAGCCTCGTCCCCGGCGAAAACGCTACCATCCGCGCCATCCACACCGATGACGCGTTGCGCCAACGCCTGATGGCATTAGGCTTCCGCGTCGGCAAGCGCATTGAGCTCATCCGCAAGGCGAGCTTTTCCGGCCCGTTGCAAGTGCGCATCGGCACCACGGATATTCTGTTGCGCAAAAGCGAAGCAGCCAAAATTTCGGTGGAAAAATTATGAAGCGGATCGCGCTGCTGGGCATGCCCAACACGGGCAAATCGACGCTGTTCAACCGCATGACGGGCGGTGCGGCGCGCGTAGGCAACTGGCCGGGCATCACGGTAGAGTTACTCAGCGGCAAAATTTTGCTCGGCGGCGACATGGTCGAACTGATCGACTTGCCCGGCATCTACGACATCCACGGTTTTTCCGAAGACGAGCAGGTGGTACGCCACTTCCTGCACGACAACGTGCCCGACCTCGCCATCGTCGTGCTCAACGCCACGCAGATCGAACGCCAACTCAGCCTGTTGCTGCAACTCAAGCAATACAACCTGAACATGGTGGTGCTGCTCAACATGGCAGACGAGGCGAAGAAATTCGGCATCACCATCGACGCGGAAAGAATGGCCGCCTCGCTCGGCATCCCGATTTTTCTGCTCAGCGCAAAGTATGGCAACGGCTATCAGGAAGCGCTGCAAGCAGCCACCAAGGCGCTACGCTACAACACCCCGGGCATGGCCGAAGAACTGCGCTCGCAACTCGAACAGGACGCGCACATCGAAAGCGAAATGGCACGCGTGCTGCACCAGGCGGTGCAAGTCCCCGCACGCATGCCGGACAACCTTACCGCGCAACTCGACCGCCTGATGCTGCACCCGTGGCTGGGGCTGCCGATTTTCTTCGGCATCATGTACCTGCTGTTTCAGGGTATTTTCTTTTTTGGGCAACCGCTGCAAACGGGCGTGGGCGATTTGTTCAACTGGTTGCGCGAAGTTGCCGTTGCACCGCTATTTGCCGGCCTGCCCGTGCTGCTGCAAGGCTTATTGCTGGATGGCATCTACAACGGAGTTGCTACCGTCGCCGCCTTCGTGCCTATCATCGTGCTGTTTTTCCTGTTCATGGCAATCGTGGAAGACACCGGCTACCTGTCGCGTGCCGCGTTTTTGATGGATGCGCTGATGGCGCGACTGGGCTTGGACGGGCGCAGCTTTGTCATGCTGCTGATGGGCTTCGGCTGCAATGTGCCCGCACTGATGGGCACCAGAGTGATGCGTTCGCGCCCGCTGCGCCTGCTCAGCATGCTGGTGATCCCCTTCTCGCTGT
>JBBIJL010000029.1:0-16906 GCA_037446005.1 Gallionellaceae bacterium
AGAAGTCGAGACCGCGTTCCACCTCGCCGATGCCGAGGGCAGCGAAGTGATGGTCGAGCGTTTCATCCGTGGCGACGAGCACCGCCTGCTGGTGGTGGGCGGCAAGCTGGCGGCTGCGGCGCGCGGCGAATCGGTGTGGCTGGTGGCCGACGGCCAATCGACGGTACAACAACTCGTCGACACCCAAATCAACACCGACCCGCGCCGGGGAGCCGGCGAGGAATTCCCGCTCGATGTGATCCTGCTGAATGAAAATTCCCCCGCCACTTTCGAGTTGAAGCGCCAAGGCCTGACGCCCGGCTCCGTTCCGCCGCAGGGCAAGCGCGTGCTGATCCAGCGCAACGGCAATGTGGCAATTGACGTAACCGACGAGGTACACCCCGATGTGGCCGCCACGGTTGCGCTGGCCGCGCGCGTGGTCGGGCTGGACATCGCCGGAATCGACTTGGTCGCCCAAGATATTTCGCGCCCGCTGGCCGAACAAGGCGGCGCGATTGTCGAGATCAACGCGGGCCCCAGCCTGCTCATGCACCTCAAACCGGAAAGGGGGCAGCCCCGCCCGGTAGGCAAAGCCATCGTCGACGACTTGTTCGCGGCAAACGACAACGGGCGCATTCCGGTGGTGGGCATCAGCGGCACGCACGGCATGAGCTTAACCGGGCGCATCGTGGCTAAACTGCTGCATCTGCGCGGCAGCTATACCGGCCTCGCCTGTGCCGACGGCCTGTATTTTGCGCAACGCCAGATCGACAAGCGCGATGCGGCCAACTGGGTGTCGTCGCAAAAAGTATTGCTCAACCGCAGCGTGGAAGCGGCGGTGATCGAAAACAGCAGCGACACAATACTGGCCGAAGGGCTGGGCTACGACCGCTGCCAGGTCGGCATCATCACCAACATCGACGCGGCCAAGCACTTCGACAAGTTCTACATCGAAACCGCCGACCAGGTTTGCAACGTGCTGCGCACCCAGATGGATGTGGTGCTCAAAGACGGTGTCGGCGTGCTCAACGCGACCGACCCGCTGGCGGCATCGCTGGCGGAATATTGCGACGGCGAGGTGATCTTCTTTAGCCGTCAGCCGGAAGCTGTCGCGGAACATTTGCAACAGGGCGGCCGCGCCGTGCTGGTGCAAAACGGCAATATCGTCCTAGCCTCCGCCACGGAACAAACCGTGCTGACCGGACTGGCGCAAGTACCCGCGCTGCAACCCGACCACGCACAAATAGACAGCGTGCTGGCGGCGGTGGCGGCGGCATGGGCGCTGGGCATTTCACCCGAACTGATGCGCGCCGGATTGGCCACCTTCGAAAATACTCTGACCAAGGAATCTGCTTAATGGATGTGTCTCGCATACGCGCGCTGCGCGGTCCTAACCTGTGGGGGCGCCACACCGCCATCGAAGCCATCGTCACCTGTAGCGAAACCGAGCAGGACATCGCCAAACTGGACGGCTTTGAAGCCAAGCTGCGCGCGCTGTTTCCCGCCATTCCGCTGCTGCAAATCGCGGGACATCACGAGCCGGTTCCGCTCGCGCATGCGCTGCAAGTGGCCGCTTTGTCACTGCAAGCACAGGCCGGCTGCCCGGTCACTTTCAGCCGCACGCAGGCCACGGTCGAACACGGCGTGTACCAAGTCGTGGTCGAATACAGCGAAGAGTCCGTTGGTCGCAAAGTCTTCGAGTTGGCGCGCCAGCTATGCGATGCCGCGCTGCACGACACAGAGTTTGATCTGACCGCAGCGCTGGCCGAGTTGCACGAACTGGATGAAGACGAGCGCCTGGGGCCCAGCACCGGCGCCATCGTGCAGGCCGCCGTGGCGCGCGGCATTCCCTTCCGCCGCCTGACGCGCGGCAGTCTGGTGCAATTCGGCTGGGGCAGCAAACAGCGCCGCATCCAGGCCGCCGAAACCGACCGCAGCAGCGCCATCGCCGAATCCATTGCGCAGGATAAAGAGCTCACCAAAAAGCTGCTCGCCGCCGCCGGTGTACCGGTGGCCGCCCGGCAGCCAACGCGGATGACGCGTGGGCCGCCTTGTGCGAAATCGGCGCGCCCGTGGTGGTCAAGCCGCTGGACGGCAATCAGGGCAAAGGGGTCGCTGTCAACGTGGTAACGCGCGAACATCTGGATATCGCTTATGCCGCCGCTGTCGCGATCAGCGAGGATGTGCTGGTGGAAAAATTTATTCCCGGCAGCGATTTCCGCCTGCTGGTCGTGGGCAATCAGATGGTGGCGGCTTCGCGCCGCGACCCGCCGCAGGTGATCGGCGACGGCGTACACAGCGTGCGCGAACTGGTCGAGCAGGTGAATGCCGATCCGCGCCGTGGCGAAGGTCATGCCACGTCGCTGACCAAGATTCGCATCGACGAGATTGCACTGGCGCGATTGGGTGTACAGGGTTTCACTCCCGACTCGATTCCGAATAAAGGCATGCGCGTCGTATTGCGCAACAACGCCAACCTCAGCACCGGCGGTACCGCCACGGATGTCACCGATGATGTACATCCCGACATCGTGGCCAACGCCGTCGCGGCCGCGCAGATGATCGGGCTGGATGTGTGTGGCGTGGATGTGGTGTGCGACAGCATGCTGCAACCGCTGCGGGAACAGGGCGGCATCGTCGAAGTGAACGCCGCGCCCGGTTTGCGCATGCACCTGCAACCCTCGTTCGGCAAAGGCCGCGCCGTGGGCGAAGCCATCGTCGGCATGATGTACGCCAGCGGCGACAACGGGCGCATCCCGCTGGTGACCGTGGCCGGCACCAACGGCAAGACCACCACCGTGCGCCTGACCGCGCATATCTTGGGCTGCAAGGGCTTGCGCGTCGGCATGACCAATTCCGACGGCGTGTATATCGACAACAAACGCATCGACACCGGCGATTGCAGCGGCCCCAAGAGCGCGCGCAACGTGTTGCTGCACCCCGATGTGGATGCGGCCGTGCTGGAAACCGCGCGCGGCGGCGTGCTGCGCGAAGGCTTGGCATTCGATATGTGCGATGTCGCTATCGTCACCAACATCGGCATGGGCGACCATCTGGGGCTGAATTACATCAGCACGGTGGAAGATCTCGCCGTGGTGAAACGCGTGGTGGTGCAAAACGTCGCGCCGCACGGCATGGCCGTGCTCAACGCCGCCGACCCGATGTGCGTACACATGGCCGACGCCTGCCCCGGCAGCGTCACATTCTTCGCGCAGGATAAACACCACCCGATCATCGCCATGCACAAAGCGCGCGGACAGCGCGTGGTATTCGTTGCCGCCGACCACATTGTCGCCGCGCATTACGACGTGGAGGAACGCATACCGCTTTCCGCCATCCCGCTCACACGCAACGGCAGCATCGGCTTCCAGATCGACAACGCCATGGCCGCTGTCGCCGCCGCCTGGGCGCTCAACGTGAGCTGGGAAACCATCCGCGCCGGGCTCGCCTCGTTCGTCAACGACGCGCAAACCGCACCCGGCCGTTTCAACTTCTTCGACTATCGCGGCGCCACCGTGATTGCCGACTACGGCCACAACCCCGACGCGATGCTCGCGCTTATTCCCGCCATCGAGACCATCGCGGCCAAAAAACGCGTGCTGGTCATTAGCGGCGCGGGCGACCGCCGCGATGTGGACATCATCCGCCAGACCGAATTGCTGGGCGACGTGTTCGACGAGATTATTTTGTACCAAGACCAATGCCAGCGTGGTCGCAAAGACGGCGAAGTGCTGGCCTTGCTGCGTCAGGGTTTACTTAACGCCAAGCGCGCCAAACAAGTCGAGGAAATCACCGGCGAGTTTCCGGCAACCGATACGGCGCTGGCGCGTTTGAACGCGGGTGATCTGTGTCTGATCCTGATTGACCAGGTGGATGAGGCGCTGGCACATATCGCCCAGCGAGTGGCCGGAGCGGCATAGCGGCGCCGATTTCACTGCACCAGATATTCGATCACCTCGGTCGGCCACTCGCTGAACGGCTGTCCCAGGCTGATCGCGCCCGTGCCGTGCAGCATGATTTCCTGATGCGCGAGATGGATGATCTGATTATCGCTGAAACGGATGTAGGTGCCGTTGGCGCTGTGGTCGGTGATGACGAATTTGCCGAAGCTGAATTCGATGCGCGCGTGCTGGCGCGAGGCGAGATTGCTCTGAATGATGAGGTCGCAGGTGTCGCCGCGACCGAGCACGATGCTTTTGTGCTGTTCGTCGACGGTGGTGATTTGCTGGTGGTAGCGCAGCATCAGTTCGTGGCGCGCCTCGGTCGGTTTGCGGAACTGCGGCAGGCCGATGCGCGTGCTCAGCGTGTCGTCCTGTTCCCAGTTGACCTGAAATACATCCATCGCTTCTTCCTTGCCGCGAAATTCCGCGCGCGATACCTGGCGCACCTTGCCGCGCAAATCCGCGGGCAATGTCTCGGCCACGGCACGGGTGGTCATGATCTGGCGCGCGCGGGTGATCGCCGTCACGCGTGCGGTGACATTGACGGCATCGCCGAACATGTCGTGGTCTTCGCGGATGACCTCGCCGTAGTGCAGGCCGATGCGGATGTAAATGGGGCGCTCGCCGCCGGGGCGTTGCTGCTCGACTGCCGTTTGCATGGCGCAGGCCGCACGCAGCGCTTCGGCGGGCGTCGGGAAAGTACACATGATTTCGTCGCCGATGGTTTTAACCAGCGCGCCTTGGTGCGGCGGCAATTCCGCGATCATGATGTCCAGACATCGGGTCACCAGCCTGAGCGCTTCCACGTCGCCGAGCTTGTCGTACAGGGCGGTGCTGCCGCTGATGTCGGCAAACAGAATGGCGAGTTTTTCCTGTCGCGGAGTAGTGCCCATGTCAGCCGTTCGCCCCGAACATCATGCGTTTTGCCACGAAGCTTTTGGCCTGCGGCACGCGATCCAGCAGGGACAATGCCCAGCCGCGACCGCTGCCGAGCAGCGGCAAATCGTTGGAGAAAATGCGCACCAAGCCGTCGGTGAAACCGATGCCCGCGTTGCGGTCCAGGCGGCGCGATTTGCGGTAATCCGCCAGCATCGCGGCCCCACCGAGCGCCGCCGGTTGCGCGCGCAGGATGATGCGCGCCAGCTCCCACGCATCGCGCACGCCCATGTTGAAGCCTTGCCCGGCCACCGGATGCAGGGTTTGCGCGGCATTGCCGATGAGCACGGTATGCGGCAGCGTGGTGTCGGGCGCGCGCTTGAGGCGCAACGGGAAGCTGCTGCGCTTGCCGACGCCGGTGAACTCGCCCACGGCAGCGCCGAAATGTCGGTGCAGTGCGGCGAGGAAGGTGGCGTCGTCCCATTGCAGCATGGTTTGCGTCTGTTCATGCGAACCCGTCCACACGATCTCGTAACCGTCCTTGTAAGGCAGCAGCGCGACCGGGCCTTGCGGGGTGAAGCGCTCGAACGCGGTGTCGGCTTGCGGCGCGGTGCAAGTGATGTGGGCGATGACGGCGCTCTGGCCGTATTCGCTGACCTTGGGTGGATGCGTCGCTTCCAGCAGCTTGCCGCCATCGGCCACCACGGCGAGGCGCGCGTCGAGTTTGCGTTCGACGCCTTCGTGCCGGTAGGTAAGCGTCGCGCCGTCCGCCGCAGGCTCCAAACGGGTTACGCTGGCGCATTCCAGATAGAGGGTGCCGGTATGCAGCAGCGCCTGATGCAGCGCGGTTTGCAAGGCGGGATACGGTAGCACGTAGCCCAGCTCCGGCACTTTCATTTCGGCGGCGTACAGCATGGCGAGGCCGGAGGAATCTTTTTGCGAAATCTGGATGGTCTTGATGGCGGAAACCTGTTCGATCTGTTGCCACACGCCGAGTTTGTCGAGCAGCAAACGGCTGCCGTAAGACAGCGCCAGCGCGCGCGGATCGGCGTTTTGTTCTGCGGCCTTGCGCGCTTCCAGCACCACGATGTTCAGGCCGCTTTCGCGCAGTGCCAGCGCCAGCGCCGTGCCGACCGGGCCGCCGCCGATGATGGCGATGTCGCAATTCTCAATCATGGCGCATGACCTCTTCGATTTCCGCCACCGTCTTCGGTGCATCCTGCGTCAGCACTTCGTTGCCGCCCGCAGTGATGAGCACGTCGTCCTCGATGCGGATGCCGATGTTCCACAGTGCGCGCGGCACGTTGTCGGCGGGGCGGATGTAGCAGCCGGGCTCGACGGTGAGCGTCATGCCGGGTTGCAGGGCGCGCCATTGTTCGCCGGTTTTGTATTCGCCCACGTCGTGCACGTCCATGCCCAGCCAGTGGCCGGTGCGGTGCATGTAGTACTGTTTGTAGCTTTCGGTTTCCAGCACGGATTCCAGCGAGCCTTGGCACAGTTTGAGGTCGATGAAGCCTTGTGCCAGCACGCGTAGCGCGGCGTCGTGCGGATCGTTCCAGTGTTTACCGGGTTTGGCGGCGGCGATGGCGGCGGCTTGCGCGGCGAGTACGATTTGGTAAACCTCTTTTTGCGCGGCGCTGAATTTGCCGTTGACCGGAAAAGTGCGCGTGATGTCGGAGGCGTAGCCGTCGAGTTCGCAGCCCGCGTCGATGAGCAGCAGGTCGCCGTCGTTGAGGCGCGCGTTGTTGCCGACGTAGTGCAGCGTGCAGGCGTTTGCGCCGCCCGCGACGATGCTGGTGTAGGCGGGATGGCGCGCGCCGTGGCGGCAGAATTCGTGCAGCAACTCGGCTTCCACTGCGTATTCGAATTGGCCGGGGCGGGTGCTTCGCATGGCGCGGCGGTGCGCATCGCAGGAGATTTTCGCGGCGCGGCGGATGATGTCCGACTCGTGCGCGTCTTTAATCAAGCGCATCTCGTTGAGCGCTTCGCGCACATCGCGGATTTCGTTGGGCGCGCGGATGCCCGTTCGCGCTTTTTCTTTCACGGCTTCGCGCAATTTGAGGATGCGCGCGTCCCAGGCCGCATCCGCGCCGACCGGGTAGAACAGCGCGGACTGGTTGCCCATCAGCTCGATGAGCTTTTCGTCCAGTTGCGCGATGGGGTAAGCGGCATCGAAGCCGAACTGTTCGCGCGCGGCCTCGGGGCCGTGGCGGAAGCCGTCCCAGATTTCGCGCTCCAAATTTTTTTCGCGGCAGAACAAAATGCTTTGCGCTTTGTTGCCGGCCAGTATCACCAGCACGGCTTCCGGCTCGGCAAAGCCGCTGAGGTAATAGAAATGGCTGTCGTGGCGGTAGTCATAATGCGCATCCGCATTGCGCGCCACTTCCGGCGCGGTGGGGATGACGGCGATGCCGTGCTGCATCTTGGCTTGCAGGCGTTGGCGGCGTTCGGTGTAGGGTGTGCGTGTCATGGGCGGATAATAAACCGATTCGCGTGGCGGGAGGTCAATGCAGCCAGCCGCCCGCGCGCAGGATGCCGACGACACCCACCAGCACCCAGAACAGATTGAGCGTGGTGTAGGCCGCATCTTTTTTGAGCAGCGCGCACCAGGACAACATCACCGCGTCGATAGTGTTGAATGTCCATACGAACATGAACGGGCTGGCCGGCCCCATCCAGCTCACCAGCGAAAAACTGAAAATGCGCATGAGCACGCCTGTCATTTCGACGTGTTTGATGTACTTCAGGACAAAGCGGTTGGCGGGAGTGAGCGGCATGATGTCGTTGGCTTTCAGGTTGAGGTGCGCAATTGCTGGTCGAGCTGTTGCAGGCGTTGCGGCGTACCCACATCGACCCACACACCGCGATGGTGTTCGCCGCTCACGCTACCAAGTGCGATCTGCTCGCGCAGCAAGGGCGCGAGCGGGGCTTTGCTGCCGCGCGGGATGCCCGCGAACAGTTGCGGTTTATACAGGCCGATGCCGCTGAAGGTGAATTTGGGAGCGGTATCGGTGATGCGCCCGTCATGCAGGCCGAAGTCGCCCTTGAGGTTGTGCTCGGGATTGTCCACCAGCACTAGACGTGCCATGTCGGCGCTGTTGGCAAGCGCGGCGGCACAGTGCGACAGGCGGATGAAATCGTAGTCGCAGTACACATCGCCGTTGACCACCGCGAATGCCTGCTCGCCCAGCAGATGCAGCGCATTGGTGATGCCGCCCGCCGTTTCCAATGCCGTGCCTTCGTTGGAGTAGCGGATGCGCGCACCGAACTGGCTGCCGTCGCCTAACGCCTGTTCGATCTGCATGCCGAGATGGGCGTGGTTGATGACGAGGTCGGTGATGCCTGCGTGCACCAGTCGCTCAATGTGCCACACGATGAGCGGTTTGCCGCCCGCTTGCAGTAAGGGTTTGGGCGTGTGGTCGGTGAGCGGGCGCATGCGTTCGCCGCGTCCGGCGGCCAGGATCATCGCAAGCATCTAAGAATGCCTTTCACGATTGCTCTTTCTCCCGCTTGCGGGGGAAAGTTGCACCCGCAAGGGGTAGGCCGTGGCTGTAAGGGGCTGAAGCCCCAACAGCACACGCTCGATAGGGGGAATGTCTTTCATCAGAAAGTATAGCCTTCTTGCACTGCCGACGGATGCAGCTCATCCAGCAGGTTGAGCAACGGCTTGAGGTCGATGTAGCGCGCGCTGGCGCGGTGCAGGTATTCGAACACCAGCGGCATGTCTTTCAGGTAGCCGTCTTTACCGTCGCGGTGGTACAGGCGCGCGAAGATGCCCAGCACTTTGATATGGCGCTGCACGCCCATCATTTCGTAGTCGCGGTAGAACTCGCCGAAATCCTCGCGCACCGGCAGTCCGGCTTTGCGCGCTTTATCCCAGTAGCGAATGATCCAATCCATGATGTCTTCCTCTTCCCATTTGATGTAGGCGTCTTTGAACAGGGAAGCGAGGTCGTAGGTGATGGGGCCGTAGACGGCATCCTGGAAATCCAGAATTCCGGGCGAGGATAGAAAATTGCCTTTCTCGTTTGTCCTTTCTCCCGCTTGCGGGAGAGAGTTAGAGAGAGGGGAGTCGACAACCATCAGATTGCGCGAATGGTAGTCGCGGTGCACGTACACGCAAGGCTGGGCGAGGTTGTTGCGCAGGATGCGCTGGAAACATTCTTCCAGTTTGGCGCTTTGTTTTGCGCTGAGGGTGACGCCGAGATGTTTGGCGATGTACCACTCGGGGAACAGGTTGAGTTCGCGGCGCAGCAGGGCTTCGTCGTAGGGCGGCAGTTCATCGGGTTTTGAAGCAAGCTGGATTTTGATGAGCGCATCGGTGGCCGCCTCGTAGAGCTTGCGTGCGCTCTTGGCATCCAGCGCTTGCAGGTACGTCGTGTTGCCGAGGTCGGACAGCAGCAGAAACCCTTGCGTGAGGTCTTGCGCGTAGACATGGGGTACATGCGTGCCCGCGTCCTCGAACAGTTTGCCCACATGCAGGAAGGGCTTGCAGTCCTCGTGCTGCGGGGGGGCATCCATGACGACCTTGGTGCTTCCGTCGGCAAACGTGGCGCGGAAATAGCGGCGGAAGCTGGCATCGGCAGATGCGGGAGCGAGGGTGAATTTTTCGTTTGGATACAGGCTGGAGAGCCACTCGGTAAGCTGTTGTTGACGTTGCATCGGTTTGCCTTAATGGTGTTTTTGTGCGATTTTAGCACCTTAATATATTCACCTCGCATCATGCGTTTCCGCTTTCATTCTGTTTTCCTCGTCGGGCTCGGCTTGTTCTCGCTGCATTGTCATGCAGCGGAGTTGCCCGCGAGCGCCGTTGCGGCTGCCGCGCCGGAGTCCGAAAAGACGGTCTACATCGAGGCGGAGCAGATGACGGGGAAAAAAGACGAGCAGATGGAGGCGCACGGCAGTGTCGAGCTGCATCAGGGCGATAAAAAGGTGTTCGCCGAACATCTGTATTACGAGCCAGGTACGCGCGAACTGACCGCCAACGGTTCGGTGCGTCTGGAACAGCCCAGCGGTTCGGTGTCGGGTCTCGATTTGAAGATGAATCTGGACAGCAATGTCAGCGAAATGAGCAAGCCGGTATTTACGTTGAACCAGCATAACGCGCGCGGTTCGGCGGAAACCATGCGCAGCAGGGGGCGGCTGGACTATGTGTTCGACGGAGCCACCTATACGACTTGTCCGGCGGGAAACGACGACTGGCTGCTGAAGATGTCCCGGCTGGAGATCGACAAAGAAACGCAGCTGGGAACGGCGCATAACGCCTGGGTCGAATTCAAGGGGGTGCCGCTGTTGTATACGCCCTGGATGGACTTTCCGCTGGATGACCGGCGGCGTTCGGGTTTGCTGGGGCCGGTTTTCGGCGTCACCACGCTGGGCGGGGCGGAAATCACCCTGCCCTTTTACTGGAATATCGCGCCGAATCGCGACGCCACGATAGCGCCGCGCGTGATCGACAAGCGCGGCACATTGTTCAACGACGAGTTCCGTTACATGGGGGCGCGTTACCTCGGCGAAATCCATTACGACGTGCTGCAAAACGACCGCATCACCAATACGACGCGAACATATACGGCGCTCAAACACTCGCAGGATCTGGGCGGCGGCTTCGGTGCGACAGCAAACCTGAACCGGGTATCGGACGACGGTTATTTCCGCGATTTTTCGAACACGGTGATCGGCGGCACCCAGACGCAACTGTTGAATGAAGGCGTACTGTCTTACGGCGGCGGCTGGTGGTCGGCTTCGATGCGCGCGCAAACATTTCAAACCCTGCAGGACCCGCTGGCGCCCGTGGCGATCCCGTATCACCGTTTGCCGCAAATCAACCTGTCCGCGCAGAAGGCCGGCGGCGACAGTCTGCTGGGCATGGTGAATGAGTATGTGGATTTTCGTCATCCCACGCTGGTGAACGGCCGGCGTCTGGTGCTTTATCCCTCGGTGACCTATGCGCTGGTGAATGACACCGGTTTCTATGTCAAACCCAAGCTGGGCATACACCATACGCAATACACGATGGGTGACAACAACAGCACGAACATCCCGGATACCTCGCGCACGTTGCCGATTTTCAGCATGGATAGCGGCATGACGTTCGAGCGGGATTTGATGCTGGGGGACGGCGCATATATCCAGACGCTGGAGCCGCGCGTGTACTACGTGAAGGTGCCGTACAAAGACCAGAGTTTTCTGCCGAATTACGATACCTCGCAGGCGGTGTTCAGCTTCGCCCAGATGTTTACGGAAAACCGCTTTTTCGGCAACGACCGCGTCGGCGATGCGAACATGGCAACGGCGGCATTGACCACGCGCCTGATCGACAACTCCGGCGGGGTCGAGCGTCTGCGTGTGGCGCTGGGCGAGCGTTTCAGCTTTGAAGCCCCGCAGGTGAATCTGGTGACGCCCGATGCGAACAGCCGCTCCGACATTCTGCTGGCGCTGGGCGGGCGCGTGACCAACGCGCTCACGCTGGACGGTCTGCTGCAATACAACCCCAACGTGAAACATACGCAGTCTTTCAATATCACGGGCAGGTACAAGCCTGAAACCGGCCAAGTGTTGAACTTGGGTTACCGCTATACGCGCGGGGATATTCCCCTGAGCGATGTGCGCCAAGCCGATTTTTCCGCACAGTGGCCGTTGTTCTGGCATTGGTACGGCGTGTCGAAATTGAGTTATTCGTTGCAGGATCAACGGATTTTGGAGGCATTGGCCGGGCTTGAGTATAATCAGGCGTGCTGGATGCTGCGTTTGGTGGCACAGAGATTTCCGACGGCAACGCAGCAAGTCTCCACCGGGATATTCGTGCAGCTGGAACTGAACGATCTCGTCGCTCTGGGCGCCGATCCGTTAAGCGCCTTGCGTTTGAGCATCCCCGGGTATTCCAAATTGAACGCCCCTTCCACTGACAAGCCCGCACAGGGTTTGCGCTAATTTTGATTTTGATTGAGAGAAGTTATGTCGAGTAAGCACGCAGGACAAGTTATTTTGTGGATGTTTTTTGCATGGGCTGCATGTGCCGAGGCCGCCGAGGCACCCAGACAAGCACAGCCCATAGACCAGATCATGGTGGTGGTGAACGACGATGTGATCACGCGGCACGAACTGGATGTGCGCCTCGCGGCGGTGGTGGGCCAATTGAAGAAACAGGGCACGCCGTTGCCGGAAGCGGCCGTGCTGGAAAAACAGATTTTGGAACGCATGATCGGCGACATGCTGCAACTGCAATTCGCCAAGGAGACCGGCTTGCGCGTGGACGATGCCATGCTGGACAAGGCCTTGGGGCGGATCGCGCAGCAAAACAAACTCCCCTCGCTCGCGGCGTTCCGCGCCAAGGTGGAACAGGAAGGCGTCGATTTCAATAAATTCCGCGAGGAGATCCGCACCGAGATTTTGACCACCCGCCTGCGCGAGCGCGAGGTCGATAGCAAGCTCGTGGTGAGCGAAAACGAGATCGAAAACTATTTGGCCAATCAGTCCAAACAGGCGGGCAAAGGCGAGGAGCTGAAGCTGGCGCATATCATGGTGGTGGTGCCGGAACAGGCCAGTGCCGAAAAAATCGGCTCCTATAAACAGCGTGCGGAAGAGGCGTTGGCGAAATTGCGCGGCGGCGCGCCGTTCGCGCAAGTGGCGGCGGGATATTCCGATGCTGCCGATGCGTTGCAGGGCGGCAATCTGGGCTGGCGCCCCGCCGAGCGTTTGCCGTCCCTGTTTGCGGAAGCCATCCAGAAGCTGCAACCCGGCGAGGTGAGCGAAATCCTGCGCAGCCCGAACGGCTTCCACATCCTCAAGCTGGTGGAGCGGCGCAGCAAAGACGCGCCGGTGGTCATCACGCAAACCCATGCGCGCCACATCCTGATTAAGACCAGCGAACTGGTGCCGGAGAACGAAGCGAAGAACCGTCTGGCCGAGATCAAGCAGCGTATCGACAAGGGTGCCGATTTTGCCGAGCAGGCGAAGTTGTATTCGGAGGACGGCAGCGCGGCCCAGGGCGGCGATTTGGGCTGGCTCTCGCCCGGCGAAACCGTGCCGGAATTCGAGGGGCCGATGGATGCGCTCAAGATTGGCCAGATCAGCGGTCTGGTGCAATCGGGCTTCGGCTGGCACCTGATCCAGGTGTTGGAACGCCGCAACACCGACGTGAGCGTGGAGCAGAAAAAACAGCAAGCGCGCAATTCCATCCGCGCATTCAGGTCGGACGAGGCATTCCAGGATTGGCTGCGCCAGTTGCGCGACCGCGCCTTTGTCGAATATCGCAGCGCCGCAAAGTGACGCAACAGATACTGGCCGTTACCGCAGGCGAACCGGCCGGCATCGGCCCCGACCTGTGTCTGCAATTACAGCGGCACGCGCAACCGCTGGTGGTGGTTGCCGACCGGTCGCTACTGCAACAGCGCGCCGCGCAACTCGGCCTCGACCTTGAGTTGCATCACTACACCCCCGCCGCGCCTTTTGCCCCCGGCAAGTTGAGCACGCTGCATGTGCCCCTGGCGCGACCCGCGCAAGCCGGCAGACTCGATGCCGCCAATGCGCCCTATGTGCTGGAAACTTTGCGCCGCGCGCTGCAAGGCTGCGTGTCCGGCGAATTTGCCGGCATGGTTACCGCGCCGGTGCATAAAGGGATTATCAATGATGCCGGCATCCCGTTCACCGGACATACCGAATACCTCGCCGAACAGACCGACACGCCATTGGTGGTGATGATGCTGGCCGGCGGAGGCATGCGCGTGGCGCTGGCGACGACGCACTTGCCGTTGCGCGAAGTGGCGGATGCCATCACCTCTCCCCTGCTGGAGAACGTGTTGCGCATCATGCAGCGCGACCTGCAACGCCGTTTCGGCATTGCCCAGCCGCGCATTCTGGTGGCCGGGCTCAATCCGCATGCGGGCGAAGGCGGCCATCTCGGCCGCGAAGAGATCGAGGTGATGATCCCCGTGCTGGACAAGCTGCGCGCGGAGGGCATGAATGTGAGCGCGCCGTTGCCCGCCGATACCCTGTTCGCCGCGCACCGGCTGCGCGAATGCGACGCCGTGCTGACGATGTATCACGATCAGGGATTGCCGGTATTGAAGCACGCCAGCTTCGGCGAGGGCGTGAATATCACGCTGGGTCTGCCGTTCATCCGCACCTCGGTCGATCACGGCACCGCGCTGGAACTGGCGGGCACGGGCAAGGCCAATGTCGGCAGTCTGTTGGAAGCGATCAAGATCGCAACGGAGATGGCGCAACATGAACGGTCATAACATTGCGGCTCTTTTGGTTTTGGCATCACACGCTGCGCGTATGAGTCTTCACCGAAACGTTTTTTTGGGATTATCAAAATGGGACATGAAGCCCGTCGTTTTGGTTTCGGCGTAACTTGTGCAGCCGCACAAGTTAGCCTACACCGAAACGTTTTTTGGATTAAAAAATAATGGGACATGAAGCCAAAAAACGTTTTGGCCAAAATTTTCTGGTCGATCAAAACATCATCGCCGACATCGTGCGCGCCATCCGTCCGGCAGCCGACGACAACATGGTGGAGATCGGCCCCGGCCTCGGGGCGCTGACGCGCCCGCTGCTAAAACATCTGAACAAGCTGCATGTGGTCGAGATCGACCGCGACATCATCACGCGCCTGAAAACCGACTACCCGCAGGACAAGATCGTCATTCACGAGGGCGACGCGCTGAAATTCGACTTTGCCACACTGGACGCGCCGCTGCGCATCGTCGGCAACCTGCCGTACAACATTTCCTCGCCGCTGCTGTTCCATTTCGCCGACTACACCGCGCGTATCACCGACATGCACTTCATGTTGCAGAACGAAGTGGTAGAGCGCATGGTGGCCGAGCCCTCCACGCCGGAATACGGGCGCCTGTCGGTGATGCTGCAATACCGTTTCTACATGGAGAAGCTGATCGACGTGCCGCCCGAGTCGTTCCGTCCCGCGCCCAAGGTCGATTCCGCCATCGTGCGCATGATCCCGATCCCGGCCGACAAGATCGAGGTCAAGAACGAAACACTGTTCGCCCAAGTGGTGTCCGCCGCCTTCGGGCAGCGGCGCAAGACCCTGCGCAACACGCTCAAAAGCTACCTGACAGAAAGCGATTTCACACAACTCGGCATCGACCCGCAGTTGCGCGCCGAGAATCTGGGTTGGGCGGAATTCGCGCAGATAGCCAACCGGATAGCGGTACAGCGATAGTCAAGCAGTAGGGGATGTGTTGTGACTTTGGGGGAGTGAATTGCCAAACCAGTGTTTTGGTCATAAAGTACAGCCTGTTCGTTATAACAATCACAAGTCATGGAGGACTAAATATGGAAAATTCGGCTAAACAAGGTACTGTTCTGATATTCATCGGGCTCGCGTTATTTGTGTCGGCATTTGTGGTCGGCGTGAGCGCTGCCGGGGTCATTCTGATGGCGCTGGCGATCTCAATCGCCGGATACGGTGCGGGCACCATCATGAATTCGCCTTGCGATATGGTTAAGAAGTAACGCGCTTTACCCCCGCTGCAATTCTCGGTTTTCGATCGCTCTCCATCCTGCACAGTTACAGGGTGGAGGGCGATTTCAGTTAGAATCGCGTCTCGTATTCAACTCAAAGCTCCCGACCTATGTCCGATATTCCGCCTATTGTCATGACTTTTGCGGCGACCGACCCGAGTGGCGGCGCCGGTTTGCAGGCCGATATTCTGACCATTGCCAGCATGGGTTGCCATCCGCTATCGGTGGTAACCGCCATTACGGTGCAGGACACCAGCGGTGTCGATGATGTGATGCCGATGGATGCCGAATGGGTGGTGGATCAGGCGCGCACGGTGCTGGAAGATATGCCGGTCGCGGCGTTCAAGATCGGTTTGCTCGGCAGCGTGGACAACATTACCGCCATCGCCGAAGTGATTTCAGATTATCCCGATGTGCCTTTGGTGTTCGATCCGGTGCTGGCCTCCGGTCGCGGCGATGAGCTGGCGAACGAAGATATGCTGGTGGCCTTGCGCGAACTGCTGTTGCCGCAAACGACGATTCTTACGCCGAACAGCATGGAAGCGCGCCGCCTGATCGTGGATGAAGACAACGAGCAGGATGACCCCAATCTGCACGAATGCGCCAAGCGCATTATTCAGCTTGGATGCGAATATGTGCTGATTACCGGCACGCACGAGCACACGCCCAAGGTCATTAACACCTTGTACGGCGAACGCGGTTTGGTGCGTAGCGATAACTGGCCGCGTTTGCCCGGCATTTATCACGGCTCGGGATGCACGCTGGCCTCGGCTATCGCGGCGCTGCTGGCCAACGGTTTATCCATGGAAGAAGCCGTACGCGAAGCGCAGGAATATACTTGGGAAGCCCTGAAATACGGCTTCCGTCCCGGCATGGGGCAACACATTCCAGACCGCTTGTTCTGGGCGCGCGACGAAGATGAGGATGATGCGGAAACCCGCCATTAACGGCAGGATTTGTAAATTGTCTTTCTCGTTCGCTTCCTCTCCTGCTTGCGGGGGAGGATTGTGGAGGGGGAAACCGTGAGCTCCATTTGCGGCTTGTACGCGATTACGCCGGACAGCACCGATACATCGGAGTTGTTGCGCAAAGTCCGCTTGGCTTTACAAGGTGGTGCGCGGGTGCTGCAATATCGCAACAAAACCGCAGATGCGGCTTTGCGCTTGCAGCAGGCGCTGGCATTGCGCCAATTGACACGCGAGTTTGCGGCCACTTTTATCGTCAACGACGATGCGCAACTGGCCGCGCAAGTTGATGCTGACGGTGTGCATCTGGGCGGCGAAGACGGCAGTGTGGCGGCGGCGCGCGCGCTGTTGGGCGCAACCAAGATCATCGGCGTGTCTTGCTATAATCGCCAGTCGTTGGCCGAGGAAGCGGTGCGGGCAGGCGCGGATTACGTGGCCTTCGGCGCGTTCTTCCCTTCCAGCGTCAAGCCCGATGCGGTACGCGCGGAGCCGGAGTTGCTGGCATGGGCGCGGCGCGAATTGGCCGTGCCGCTGGTGGCGATAGGCGGCATCACACCGGGCAACGGCGCGGCGCTGGTGCAAGCGGGCGCGGATGCGCTGGCGGTGATTTCGGCAGTATTTGATGCGGCGGACATCCGGTCTGCCGCGCAAGAATTT
>JBBIJL010000030.1:0-16779 GCA_037446005.1 Gallionellaceae bacterium
GTGTGTCTGGGTAAATCCACTTACGCGCGCTGCGGCATCATCGTCAACGTCACGCCGTTCGAGCCGGAGTGGGAAGGCTACGTCACGCTGGAGTTCTCCAACACCACGCCGCTGCCCGCGAAAATCTACGCCAACGAAGGTGTGGCGCAGGTGCTGTTCTTCGAAAGCGACGAAGAGTGCGAGACCTCGTACAAAGATCGTGGCGGCAAGTATCAGGGGCAGGTCGGTGTGACGCTGCCGAAGATTTAGTTCATGCCGCACCGCAAAAAAATTATCTGGCGTTCCCCCAAAGGCGAAGTGATCGCCTGCGTGGAGAAGAACAAGGTGCTGCAAGAGAATCTGGTCGAGATACGCCAGGTTTGCCAGGATGCCTTGGAGGATGCTGTGCTCATGGGCTGCGACGAGCAGCAGGTGCGCGCGGTGTTCCTTGAACTGATTAACAATCTTGAAAATCCTTATCCGTCCCGCGAATAGCCGTGTTTTCGTAACAATGCACCGCTAAACTTAAATCCGTTCCCTCTTTTAGGAAGCTACTATGAAATTTAATTTCCCCATCATCATCATCGACGAAGACTACCGTTCGGAGAATGCCAGCGGCCACGGTATTCGTGCGCTTGCCGATGCGATTGAGAAAGAGGGTGTCGAAGTCGTCGGCATGACCAGCTACGGTGACCTTACTTCGTTTGCGCAGCAGCAGAGCCGCGCATCGGCTTTCGTGCTGTCCATCGACGACGAGGAATTCGGCGGCGGCAGCAAAGAGGAAACCGAAGTGGCGTTGCGCACCCTGCGCGCGTTTGTGGAAGAAATCCGCTTCAAGAACTCCGACATCCCGATTTACCTGTACGGCGAAACGCGCACTTCGCGCCACATCCCCAACGACATCCTGCGCGAGTTGCACGGCTTTATTCACATGCACGAGGACACGCCGGAATTTGTGGCGCGCCACATGATCCGCGAGGCACGCGCCTATCTCGATTCGCTGGCGCCGCCGTTTTTCCGTGCGCTGCTGCATTACGCGCAGGACGGTTCGTATTCCTGGCACTGCCCCGGCCACTCCGGCGGCGTGGCATTTTTGAAATCGCCCGTGGGACAGATGTTCCACCAGTTCTTCGGCGAGAACATGCTGCGCGCCGACGTGTGCAACGCGGTGGATGAACTCGGCCAGTTGCTCGACCACACCGGCCCGGTCGCCGCTTCAGAGCGCAACGCTGCGCGCATTTTCAATTCAGACCATTTGTTTTTCGTCACCAACGGCACGTCCACGTCCAACAAGATCGTGTGGCACTCCACCGTGGCGCCGGACGACATCGTGGTGGTGGACCGCAATTGCCATAAATCCATCCTGCACGCCATCATGATGACCGGCGCGGTGCCGGTGTTCCTGACGCCGACGCGCAATAACTTCGGCATTATCGGCCCGATCCCGCTTTCCGAATTCCAGCCGGAAACCATCCAGCGCAAGATCGACGCGAACCCGTTCATCAAGGACAAGAAGCGCAAACCGCGCGTGCTGACCATCACGCAAAGCACCTACGACGGCGTGCTGTACAACGTGGAAACGTTGAAGCAATTGCTCGACGGCAAGATCGACACGCTGCACTTCGACGAGGCTTGGCTGCCGCACGCCACCTTCCATGATTTCTACAAGGACATGCACGCCATTGGCCGCGACAGGCCGCGCGCGAAAGAGTCGATGATTTTCTCCACGCAGTCCACGCATAAACTGCTGGCCGGGCTGTCGCAGGCTTCGCAGATTCTGGTGCAGGACAGCGACTCGAAAAAACTCGACCGCGATTGCTTCAACGAAGCCTATCTGATGCACACCTCGACCAGCCCGCAGTACGCGATCATCGCCTCGTGCGACGTGGCCGCCGCGATGATGGAGCCGCCCGGCGGCACCGCTCTGGTGGAAGAATCTATCGCCGAAGCGCTCGACTTCCGCCGCGCCATGCGCAAGGTGGACGAAGAGTGGGGGGCGGACTGGTGGTTCAAGGTGTGGGGCCCCGACTACCTCGTGGAAGAAGGCATGGCCGCGCGCGAAGACTGGGTGCTGCGCACCGAAGACCGCTGGCACGGTTTCGGCAAGCTGGCCGAAGGCTTCAATATGCTCGACCCGATCAAAGCCACCGTCATCACGCCGGGGCTGGATGTGGACGGCGATTTCTCCGAAGAGTTCGGCATTCCGGCCAGCATCGTGACCAAATATCTCGCCGAGCACGGTGTGGTGGTGGAAAAGTGCGGCCTGTATTCCTTCTTCATCATGTTCACCATCGGCATCACCAAAGGCCGCTGGAATACCATGGTGACCGAACTGCAACAGTTCAAGGACGACTACGACAAGAACATGCCGCTGTGGCGCGTGCTGCCCGAGTTCATCGCCAAACATCCGCGCTACGAAAAGATCGGTCTGCGCGATTTGTGCGACGAAATTCACGGCATCTACAAAGCCAACGACGTGGCGCGCCTCACCACCGAAATGTACCTCTCCGACATGGTGCCCGCGATGAAACCGTCCGACGCGTTCGCCAAGATGGCGCACGGCGAGATTGAGCGCGTGCGCATCGACCAGCTCGAAGGCCGCGTTACCGCCGTGTTGCTCACGCCGTATCCGCCCGGTATTCCGCTGCTGATCCCGGGCGAGGTATTCAACAAGACCATCGTCGATTACCTGCGTTTTGCCCGCGACTTCAACAAAAAATTCCCCGGCTTCGAGACCGATATTCACGGGCTTGTGGCCAGCGAAGTGGACGGGCAGCGCGTGTATTACGTGGACTGCGTGAAATAGGAATATGCCGCATGCGGCAACCCCAATGGCCGCGCGCGAGCGCGGCCATTTTTGTCGGCCGGGGTAAGCCGTATACGCTGTACAAAATTTTCAATTGGTTTATCCTTGCCCCATCCGTGCAGTAAGCACACATCACTTCTCTATATGAACAGCATAGACCCGCTGACCGGACTCCTGGACCGTTTCGGCTGCTTGCAGACGGCAGTGAGGCTGGTGGCCGATTCGATGGCGAGCGGCAAACCGTTCGCTGTTGTCTGGCTCGATCTGGACCGCTTCAAACAAATCAACGAATCGTTCGGACACTTGGGCGGCAACGAGGTAATCAAGAATATCGCCGTGCGTTTTCGCAACCGTGTAAGCGGGCGCGCGGAACTCTCGCGCATGGGCGGCGACGAATTCGTGTTTCTCGTGCCGAAATGCGACCGCCAGCAGGCGCAGCAATTCGCCAGCGAACTTGCCAGCACGGTTGAGGAGCCGCTCAACATCGGCAACCTGACCCTGCGTCCGACTGCGAGCATCGGCATCGCGATTTACGAAGCCGGCGAAGATCCGCTGGTCTTGCTGGAGCGCGCAGACCGCGCCATGTTCGCGGCCAAAGCGGGCGGCGGAAACCGCATCGTCTGTTCCGGCGACGAGCCGATTCCCGGGCGTCTCGGCATCACCCTCGCGCGCGAGGAGCTTTCGATCGAGAACATGCTGCATACCGCGCTGGAGACGGGCGGCTTGTGCCTGCACTACCAGCCCATCATTCACGCGCATGGACACATTGAGGCGGTCGAGGCGCTCATGCGCTGCTCCGTCAACGGCGAAAATATTTCGCCCGCCCACTTCATCCCCGTCGCGGAAAAGACCGGGCTGATCACGCGTCTCGGGGAGTGGAGTTTGTTGCAGGGCGCCATGCACGCGCGCCTGTTGCAGGATGTCGGCTATCACACCAAAGTCGCCATCAACGTTTCGCGCGCCCAGCTGGTCTCGCCGAAATTTACCCAAGCGCTGCATGCCGCGCTGATCTGTTCCAACGTCAAGCCGGAACTGGTGGAACTGGAACTCACGGAATCCCTGTTCATGGATATTTCCGATACCGTCCAGAGAAATTTGAAGAACGCGATCGCCGCAGGCGTCGGACTCGCCATCGACGATTTCGGCACCGGCTATTCCTGCTTGGCGAACCTGAAGGATATTCCCGCCGGCAAGCTCAAGCTGGATCGCGCCTTCGTCACGGTGCTGCCCGATGATCGCCGCGCGTTGTCCGTGGTTCGCGCGATGACGCAATTGGGGCACGAACTGGGTATGACCATCGTGGCCGAAGGATGCGAGACGAGCGAACAGATTGATGCCCTGCTGGATGCCGGTGTCGATGCCATACAGGGATTTTATTACGCGCGCCCCATGCCGGAGGCGAGCCTGCTTGACTGGCTGCAAACGAGGAACCAGAAATGAACGACGATCTGCAAGGCACCCATCCATCGGAAGTCGATAACCTGTTCGAACGCTCCATTCTCGATGTCGGCATCCCGCCGTGCCCGGTCATTCTGGATCGCTTCATGACCGAGGCGAAAAAGGATGAGCCGAACTATAACCGCCTCGCCGGCATCATCGGCACCGATGTCGGTCTCGCGGCCGGTTTGATTAAAACCGCCAACTCACCTTACTTCGGCATGCGCCAGCGCGTGCGCTCGGTGAACGAAGCAATCTCGGTACTCGGGCTGAAAGCCGCCAGCCGTGCAGTCGCGGGCATCATCCTGCGCAACGCCTTTCCGAATGTGCCCAATCTGGAACGTTTCTGGGACGCCTCGGCGCGCATTGCGCGCCTCTCCGGCTGGCTGGCGCAGCAGCTCGAAATACGCGGTTTGCGTGCCGAGGACGCCTATACCTTCGGCTTGTTCCGCGACTGCGGCATTCCTGTGCTGCTCGGGCGCTTTCCGCACTACGAAAAAGTGCTGATGAAAGCCAACGGGGATGCCGAGCACAGCTTCGTCGGACTGGAAGAAACCGAGTTGCCGACCAACCACGCCATGGTGGGGTGCATCCTGGCGCAAAGCTGGTGGCTACCGGAAGAAATCTGTCTCGCCATCCGCAATCATCACGACTTGGACGCATTGGAATCGGCCAGTTCCAATCTGCCCATGCTGAGCCGCAGATTCATCGCGACCTCCCAGCTCGCCGAACACATCGTGCAGAAGGAACTCGGTTTGAGCCTCACTCAGGAATGGACGAAGCTGGGGGGATGTTGCCTGAGAATTCTGGAAATAGGCGAGGAGCAACTCGAGAAGCTGTATGTCGAGGCCGCGCCTATCGCGCGCGAAGCGGAGTAGCTTAGGGCGCGATAGGCCGTTGCCCACCCCGGTGCCGGATCAATACAGCGATTTGCCGAAACGTTCGGTACGCGGCTGCCAGTTGTCCAGTATCGCGGCGGAAACCAAAATCCGCTCTGCCCGCCCGATCAGCACGTTGCGTTGAATGAGACCGATATAGCGCGAGTCGGCGCTATTGTCCCGATTGTCGCCCAGCATCAAATATTGTCCGGCGGGGATGGTGACGGGGCCGAAGTTCGAAGCATTGCCGCGTACAGGCAGCCATTGCACGGTGCGCTGCGTAGCGCCGAATTTTTCGGTGAAGTGCAAAGCTGGCAGCGACATACCGTTCCCCATAGGCTCGATGGAGCTGTCGAGCAATACGTAGTCAGCCTGCTCCCCGTTGATGAGCAGTTGCTTGTCGCGCATTTCAACCGTATCTCCCGGCAACGCAACCAAGCGTTTGATGAGGCGCTTCCCGTCCGCCGGAGAAGTGAACGTAACGATGTCGCCGCGCTGCGGATCGTTAAGGCGGACAAGGATGATGTCGGTCAGCGGCAATTTCAGGTCATAGGCAAGACGATTGACGAACACCACATCGCCTTCGAGCAAATTGGGGCGCATAGAGCCGGAGGGGATGGGATTCCAGTCGGCAATCGCCGTGCGAAAGATACCGAGCAACAGAATAAATAAAACGAATCCTTTGTTTTCGCGCAGCCAGTTTTTCATAGATGCCTTTCAACGTTATTGAGTAATAACTCCACCTGTTGCGAAGTTTATAGCCAGCGAGTGCTGGAGGCAATTTGCATAGATGGACTGATTTGCCAAGACCTGTTAAGAGTGCTATTTTTGGTGCTCTTAAAAATACCGCGAGGCAATCATGGCGCACGCAATTCTGGCATCCACCACCGCCAGCATCTCCGAACTCAAGAAAAATCCGATGGCTACCGTCGCCGCAGGCGAAGGCTTTCCCGTGGCTATTCTCAACCGCAACGAACCCACCTTCTACTGCGTTCCCGCCAAAGCGTATGAAGCGTTGATGGATAAACTGGAAGATGCCGAACTCAACGCACTCGCCGATGCGCGCCTGAAAGACGGCAAACGTCTGGTCAAGGTTAAGCTGGATGAGCTATGAACTGAGATTCCACCTGGACGCATTGGCCGAGTGGAAAAAGCTCGACGGTTCCGTGCGCGAAATCTTCAAGAAAAAACTCGCCGAACGCCTGCACACCCCGCGCGTCCCTGCCTCCAAACTTTCCGGCCACCAAGACAGATACAAAATCAAACTGCGCGACGCGGGCTACCGCTTGGTGTACGAGGTGCGCGACAAAGTGCTGACGGTGGTCGTCATCGCCGTGGGCAAGCGGGAACGGAATGCGGTTTATAAAAGTGCGGCGGGGCGGTGAGGAAAATGCGATGCGGAGTTTGATTCGTTATAGCGTTTCAGGCTTCCAATCCTTTGTGATCTTGCGCAAATAACTGGCAGGATTTTTATGAGTCAGCACATCAATCAATAATTGTAGAGACTCTCTTCGGCCCATATCTTTCCAGCGTATTTTAAGAGCCTGTTTGTCCAGTATTTCGACGTACATTATTTTTTTCTTTTTTACATCCGGTCTTAATTGCAACGTCCATTTTGAGTCAAGATCAATACCAAGCCAGCCGTCAGAACTCTTTAGATTTTCAAAGAGACCGACCACAAAGCCAGTCGAGCACTCGCAAGCGTCCTCTCCCGGTAAAGTGTAGTAAACCTTCATCTAGTCTCCAATGTTTGAAAGATAGGTCTGAGCGTCATTTTGTGCGAAGCTGCTTTCATTAGTTTGAATTTTTTTGTGTGCCCACATCCAGCTTTTTGCTAACTCGGGCAAACGTGTGATTACTTCGCGACCAAAAATTACTTCATCAACGTAGCCCATATGAAGCATGTCGATTATGCGGCAGAGATATGAGCGACCGCATTCCCACCATGTGTAGTAATCGTCGATGAATAATATGTGCTGTACTTTGCGTTGAGCTGCCGCCTCAAGTTCCTCAAGCTCCATGCCATCCAGCAATGTTTCATAGACGCCATCGGCGACGCGGCTGCCGAATGTTGTGGTGTAGTAGTATTCCTTGATTTCCCAAATGGCGACCGGGTCAACAACAGAAGGAAATGCACCATCCACTCGTCGCGAAAGTGTGCGTAATGGCATCGAATTGTGGGTGATTGTTGTAAGGCTGCGCGGATCATAGTCGCACGGGGTATCGCCGATATTTGCCTCAATCAGCATGTTGACGATACCAGTCAGAAAGGCGTGATTTTTCTTTGCCCCTTTTTGTTTATTCATCGGCAGCGGGCATTTTTGTCGCCACTGTTTTTTGATGCGATTGAACTCCTTTTCGGCGGTATCTTTGTTCATGAGTTGCCGTTGCACTGTGTCGTTCAATACGATGGCGCGAAACTCAAAATATTGGAATAACCGCTGACCAAAGTCGGTCAGTTTGTCATTGCCGTCAACGAGATGATCTGTGCTGAGATTTAATGTTTTGAAGGCAAGCCGAACATCGTCTAGCGTAGGAATGAGGATACTTGATGCAATGTCTTTGTTTTTGTTGCCACGTTTTGTATATCCGACCTCTTGGCTAATTGTGCGGATATATGCCCAGAACTCGGGGGAAAGGTTTGTAAAAAGAGGATTAGCCTTCAAGATACCGCTCCACAAAGTCAGTTAATAAAATACCTGCTGCTTTGCATACGGCTTCGAGTTCGATCAAGTCGAGTCTTTGTTCGCCATTCTCGTATTTGGAAACATACGATTGTGTTTGTCCGATTTTTTCAGCAAGTTGAAGCTGGGTAATATTGGCATCCAAACGGATTTGTCGTAGCAGATTGGCGAGGTGGGCTTTCTTCATGCGAGGCACTCTAAATTCCATGTTGGAATATTCAAAATTAGAATGCTACAATCCGCGCCCCAACCAAGGGCACGATTCAATGCTCGTTCAGACCATACAGCGCCAACCCGAGTTATTTGCGCCAGAAGAAATACCTATTCCATCTTCGGGGGGCATGAGGCCGTTTCGCACCCAACTTTTGAAATGGGTCGGCAATAAGCAGAAACAAGCTGATTCCATCATCGAGTTTTTTCCTTCACGATTTGGCTCCTACTTCGAGCCGTTTCTTGGCAGTGGCGGAGTGCTGGGGGTGCTTGCACCGAAAAATGCTTTGGCAAGCGATACGTTCGAACCATTAGTTCAGATATGGCAAACCCTTCAAAACGATAGGGAGGTGCTTAAGCGGCAATATGCGGAGCGGTATGAACTGATAGAACTCTTAGGAAAAAAATCCGCGTATGAAAGAGTTCTAGCCAGTTACAACGCCAAACCGAATGGTGCCGATCTTTTGTTTTTGTGCCGAGCCTGTTACGGCGGAGTGGTTCGTTTTCGCAAAAACGATGGATACATGAGCACCCCCGTTGGTGCTCACGATCCAGTCTCTCCAGAAAGTTTTGGAACGCGTGTGGATGTTTGGCATGCCAGAACCAAAGGTACTTGCTTCATGCACCTAGATTTTGCTGATGCAATGGAGCGAGCCAAGCCGGGGGATTTGGTCTACTGCGATCCTCCATATACCGATAGCCAAGCAATTCTCTACGGCGCACAGGCATTTTCTTTGCCGCGACTTTTTGAATCCATTGCCCTTTGCAAAGCACGCGGAGTGTATGTCGTGCTGAGTATTGATGGTACAAAATTCTCTGGTCGAAAACTTTGCGATATAGCTGTGCCTGATGGGTTGTTTGAGCGCGAAGAATTTGTTCGCGTGGGGCGTTCCATGTTGAAACGTTTTCAAATGGATGGGCGCAGTCTGGAAGATCACGAAGTACATGATCGACTGTTACTAACGTATTAAATTTAGTGTCTATACATTCGGTGATGCTATTTAAGTAATTACCTTTTGGGATGAAACGTCATCGGCACTGCAGTCGGCGGTGCCGATTTCAAAACATGTTTCTTCGCTTTGCCCATCACGTGCATTTCGCATTTCCTGCAATCGAATTCCAGCCGTAATTTTTCGCTGCCGTTGACGAGCGTCATCGGTTCGGCGCGCACCTGGCCCTGTACGCCGATGACGCCTTTGGCCTGTTTGGGGCACAGGCTCAGCGAGTAGCGGATGCAGTGGCGGGTAATCATGAGCGGGACTTCGCCCGCTTCCTCGTGCGATTCGTAGGCGGCGGTGATGAGCTTGACGCCGTGCTTGGCGTAGAAGTTGCGCGCGGCGCTGTTGTAGACGTTGGCGAGGAAGGTGAGGGACTCTTCCGGATATGGCGCGGGCGGCTCGGCGGCGGCTTTGCGCGGCGGGCGTGGGTGGGCTTTGAGGCGTGCGGCTTCGAGTTGTTCGACGGCTGCACGACGCAGGTTGTTCAGGATGGATGCGGGGGCGAACCAAGGTTGAGCCCAGTGGATTGCGATAGCGTCGTGCAAAGCTCGCCCTTCGACAAGCTCAGGGCGAACGGTGGAGAAATTACTTAGTTCAAAATCAGTATTGCCGAAACGTGCCAGTTGTTCGCGCAGGTTGCTTTCCGCTTCCGCCGGATTTTTGGCGGGCTGTTTTTCGAATGCGCTGACGGCGGTGGCGGTGATGCCGTCTTCGTCTTGCAGGGTGAGCGCGAAACCATCCGCCGTTTCGGCGAAGGTGGCGCTGATGCCGATTTTCCTTTCGGCGGATTTTTTGGTGAGGGCTTGTTCCCAAGCGTGGTCGCGGTTGCGGCTGATGGTGAGGCCGGTGCGCAGGCCCACCAAGGTGTGCATCGGCTCGTTCGGGAATACGCGCCAGCGGGTTGGGGTATCGGCACGCTTATGCAGAGGCTTCGCGGCTGAAGCCGCTCCTACAGGAATTTGCTCGACCACGTTGGCTTGCAGCCCCAGCACTTCGCGTTTGTGCAGATAGTTCAAGCCGTCGCCGTTGGCGAGCGTGTCGTTGGTTTCGAGCTCGAACCAGTTATCGCCGATCTTGCTGACCGTACCCAATTCCAGCCCGACGAAGGTGGGCGTATCGAATGCGCCGATGTCGGCTTGGCGACCATTGGAAAAATAATCCGTCGCGCCGCGATGGAAAGTTTTGTCGGGGTTGGGGGTGAACAGCAATCTGGTTTTTCCGCTGGAGGCGGCGTGCAGCTCCGGCCGCTCGGTGAGTATTTCGTCGAGCAATTGGCGGTAGTGTCCGGTGATGTTTTTCACGTAGGGCGCGTCTTTGTAGCGGCCTTCGATTTTGAAGCTGCGCACTCCGGCGTCGATCAGCGCGCGCAGGTTCTGCGTCTGGTTGTTGTCCTTCACCGACAGCAGGTGTTTCTCGAACGCGACGATCTGTCCTTTATTGTCCTGCAAGGTATAGGGCAGGCGGCAGGCTTGCGAGCAGTCGCCGCGGTTGGCGCTGCGCCCGGTGTGCGCGTGGCTGATGTTGCACTGGCCGGAATAGGCCACGCACAGCGCGCCGTGGATGAAGTGTTCGAGCACGGTGTCTTGCGGCACGGCGGCGCGCACCTTGGCGATTTCTTGCAGCGTCAGCTCGCGCGCCAGCACGATTTGCGAGAAGCCGACATCGGCCAGAAAGCGCGCTTTCTCCGGCGTGCGGATGTCGCACTGCGTGGAGGCATGCAGCGCGATGGGCGGCAGGTCGAGTTCGAGCAAGCCCATGTCCTGCACGATCAGCGCGTCTGCCCCAATGTTGTAACAGTCGCATGCTAGCTTGTATGCGGCATCCAGTTCGGCATCGTGCAGTATGGTGTTGAGCGTGACGAAAATTTTGGCGTGGAAGCGGTGCGCGAAGCTCACCAGTTCGGCGATGTCCGCGAGCGAGTTGCCCGCCTTGTCGCGCGCGCCGAACGACGGGCCGCCGATGTAGACGGCATCCGCGCCGTGCAAGATGGCTTCGCGGCCGATGGCGGCAGTCTTGGCCGGAGCAAGAAGTTCGAGCGGTTGGGAGGAAAAATGTTTGAGCATGATGCGCGGAATTATACCGGAGGGGCGTGGGCGGCCTCGCGCGTCAAGCTTGAATGGAAGCGTTGCGCGATGTTCTGAAGGTGCGGCGAGGGGGAGATAGTGCTCATTTTGCGCGCTAATAGTTGTTGCGCCATTGCGCATAAATCGTTAATTATCTTAATGTTCCTGAGGTGGTCGGCAAAATGTCAACGTTCAAGAAGTTCAAAAAGATCAAATCTGTTTTGAGTGAATTCCCCGGTGTGAAGACCTATAAGGAGTTCGATATTCTGATTGAGATCGGCTATCACCAGGAGCAGGGCAGTCCGTTGACGGTAAAGCAATTGATGTTGTTGGAAGTGGCTTCTCAGGCGACGGTGCGCCGCTATCTGGAGCATCTGGTGGATGACGGCATGGTCAAGAAAATCGTGGCGGTCAACGATCACCGCTCGGTGGTTTTGAAGTTGACCAACTCGACCATCAAGATGCTGAGCAATCATTTGTTCAAAATCCTCGAGCATCTTCGGGAAATGCACGAGGAAGTGCCTGCCAAAGCGCGAAGCAAAAAGAAAAAAACATAACTGCGGCGGATGGATGCATCCGGATTCGCAAGGCTAAATGGGGTAGCTGTTGAATATCGTGGAAGAGCAAATAACAAAACGCGAAGGTGCGTTGCCGAATGCGGAGTTGATGCAGTTCGCGTTTGAACGGCTCGGGGACGGCGTGTTCTGGTTCGACCGCGACGCCCGGGTGATGTATGTCAACGAGGCAGTCTGCCGTTTTTTGGAGTACTCGCGCGAAGAGTTGCTGGGCTGCCGTGTGGCGGATTTTGCTCCCGACTTCAATGGGGAATTGTGGCGCGCACACTGGCAAAAGGCGGAGGCGCTCGAAACGGTTGCGCTGGAAACGCGCTACCGTTCGAAGAGCGGGCGTGAGTTTGCTGTCGCGTTGACGGTCAACCATTTCGAATATGGTGGCAACGAATTCATCTGTGCCATCGTGCGGGATATATCCAGGCGCAAGCAGATGGAAGAATCCATGCGGCTGGCCGAATCCATTTACAAGTCGAGCAACGAAGCCGTCATGGTGACCGATGAGAATAACCGTATCGTCGCGCTCAACCCGGCGTTCACGCGCATCACCGATTACACGTTGGACGAGCTGTACGGCAAGAACCCGAGCGTTCTGCGCTCCAGCCTGCACGACCATGCGTTCTACCGGGATATGTGGAAAGACATCAACGATATCGGCTACTGGCAGGGCGAGATGTGGGATCGGCGCAGGAGCGGGGAGTTTTTCGCCAGCTATGTCACCATCAGTCTCATTCGGAATCAGGACGGCAGCATTTTCAGATATGTGGCGCAGTTTCTGGAGATCACGGAGAAGAAAAGACGCGACGAGCAGACCTGGCAACACGCCAATTACGACGCCCTGACGGCGTTACCCAACCGGCGCCTGTTCCATGACCGCCTTGCGCAGGAGATAAAAAAATCGAACCGCACGGGGCATCATCTGGCGCTGCTGTTTATCGACCTCGACGGGTTCAAGCAGATCAATGACCGTTTCGGCCACGACAAGGGCGATTTGCTGCTGGTGGAGGTTGCGCGCCGCATTGAAAAATGTGTGCGCGAGACGGATACCGTGGCGCGTCTGGGAGGCGATGAATTTACGATCATCTTGCCGAATTACGGCGGCTGCGCGGATGTGGAACGGATCGTCTTGTCCATCATTCGCGAACTGAACGAACCGTTCCAGATGAAAAATATATCCGGCAGCGTCTCGGCCAGTGTCGGCATCGCGTTTTATCCCGAGGATGCGCAGGATGTCGCGGAGCTGTTGAAACATGCCGATCAGGCGATGTACGCAGCCAAGAAGAAAGGCCGCAGCCGCTTCACCTATGTCGCGGAACCGAAGTTGCGCGACGACGCGCGCAATTCCTATTTCAAGCGCAGATCAATCTACTTTCGCCAAGCGAGTACATAAGCCCGGATAGCCGGAGGCTTATGTTCCAGTCGCGCTTATTGTCGGCGCAAAAAATTCAACGGGTTTCGGTTCTATCAGACAGTGCATCTTGCGATCCGCATTGACCCGCTGTGCGCATTGTCAGAAGATATGGCGCACACGCCATCGGGGAAGTCTTTACGATGGAAATATTCACCGGAACCGGAGTGGTTGGATGAAAAAATTATTGGCAGGATTGTTTCTCGGATTCGTCGGCATGGTGTCAGCACCGGCGGCGGAAGAGCTTGCGCTGGGGCAGACTTTGTATTTGCCGGTTTATTCCTACATCTGGCACGGCGACCGCATGGGGGAGGATAAATCGCCCGCGAAGACGCTGGTGTCGGCGCTGGTCAGCATCCGCAACACCAGCCTCAAAACGCCGATCCGCGTGGTGTCGGCGCGCTACTACAGCACGGACGGCAAGCTGCTGAACGAGTATGTGCCTAAGCCGGTCGTGGTCGGCGCGATGGGCACGCTGGAATTGTTTGTGGAGCGCAAGGAAGCGGAAGGCGGCTCGGGCGCGAATTTCGTGATTCAGTGGGATGCCGCAACGGCGACCAACCCGCCCGTGGTCGAGGCGGTGCACGCGGATATTCGCGGCGGCAGCCATGCGCTTGTGCTGATTACTACCGCGCGGGCGATTCGGGGCGATAAATAGGTTGATTTAGCATCAGCCCCCACCCTTAGGAGGTACTGTCTACGTCCCCCTTTAAAAGGGGGGATATAGCTTCGCAATCCAGCGCGGGGCTGATGAATAATTCGAGTTAGTGATTAAACCGGTAACTCTTCGCCGGATACAAATTCCATCCGCCATTCCCATCCAGTTCCAACACCTGCGAGTGGTATTTCAGCACAGAGGGGCGGTGGGCGATGCTGATGAGCGTGGTGCCGCTGCCCGCCAGTTGCTTGTACAGGCTGTCTTCGTTGGCAATATCCAATGCGCTGGTGGCTTCATCCAGTATGGCGTACTTGGGCGCGGCGAGCAGCAGGCGGGCGAAGGCCACGCGTTGTTGCTCCCCCACCGACAGCACTTTCCCCCAATCCAGTTCCGCATCCAGACCGCCCAGCCGTTCGGCCAGATGGGGCAGGTTGACGAGCTCTAGTTGGCACAGCAGTTCTTCATCGGTAATTTCGCGCGCTTGCTTGGGATACAAAAGCTGGTGGCGTAGGCTACCCAGCAGCATGTACGGGTGCTGCGGCAGAAACATAATTTCCGAGGTGTCGGGGCGGATGATGCGGCCGCTGCCCGAGTTCCATAGTCCCGCAATTGCGCGCAGCAAGGAACTTTTGCCGCTGCCGCTGTAGCCGGTAATTAACAGCCCCTCGCCCGGATTGACCGCCAGCGAGAGATGGCGGATCAAAGTGCGTTCGTGTTTCGGCGTTTGCAGGGTGAGATTGTCGAGGCAAAGCGCGAGTCTTCCCTGCACCCAGACGATTTTGCTTGCAGTCTTGGGCGTGGCGGCTGCCGTGCTTTCCAAGGTGTGGCCGAAGCTGTGCAGGCGCTCTATCCCGGCGGCGAATTTGCTCAGGTCTTCGAAGTGGTCGATGACTACGGTCATGGCGAGCAATATCGCCGAGAATGCGCCCCCGGCCTGAACCGCCAGCCCGACTTCCAGTTCGCCCGACAGCACGCGGTCGGCGATGATGACGGTGGGCAGGATGATGGTGATGAAGCTGTAGCTGTACTGGAACAAGTTCAACTTCAGCTGCGCTTTGATGAGCTTGATGTAATTGTCGAAGGCATCGTTGAAGCGCAGGTCGACCTGCCGGCCCTCCTGTTCTTCTCCGCGGTAGAAGGCAATCGCTTCCGCGTTTTCGCGGATGCGCACCAGACTGAAACGGAAATTGGCCTCGCGTTTAAGCTGGTAGAAATTGATGCCGATCAGGATCTTGCCGAACACCAGTACGGTGAAGGCCGTGCCGACCGTCGCATACACAAGCAGAAAATAAACCAGCTTGGGCGAGATCGACCACAGCACGCTGGAGAACGCGACGAGTTGCAGTATCGCGCCGATCAGCACCAGCAAAAAGTAGAGGGACTTGTGGGTGAAGGTGTTGATGTCTTCCGCGATACGCTGGTCGGGGTTGTCGATCTCGGGATTGGCGTTCAGTTCGTAATACGCGCGGTTGCTGAAATAATCGCCCAGAAATTTGCGGGTCAGCCAGCGCCGCCAGCACACCCCCAGCTTGTCGCGCACGAAGTAGTAGAACGCATAAATCGGCACGGCCGCCGCCAGAATGTACAAGCTGTGATGGATGGAAAGCCAGAACCTGTCCGCGTCTTGTGCGGCCAGTGCCGAAGTGAGCTCCCCGGTGAGATCGTTGAATTTCACCGCGAACCCGGTCTGCCCCAGCAGCAACAGCACCAGTAAAACCAGCAATCCCCGCGCTTGCCATTTTTCATCCGCGGACCAGTAGGGCGCGGCGATTGCGCGGAAGCGCTGCCAGAGATGGCGGTCGAGGCTAATCATCTTGCTTGCTAAATCAAGCCCATCATCACTAGTGCGATGAATGCCGCGAACAGCGCGAAGTGGCTGATACCTTCGATGGCGTTGGTTTCGCCGTCGTGCAGATTGTTCATCACCGTAATGAAGGTGAGCAGCAACAGGCCACCCTGCACCGGGGTGAGCGCCATGACGATGCGCTCACCGTTGAACAGGGCAATGGCCTCGATCACCGGCAGTGTGAGCAGCACGGTGGCGAGCGAAGCGCCGAGCGCGATGTTGACGGTGGTCTGCATGCGGTTTTGCTGCGCGGCTTTGAGCGCGGTGAGAATTTCCGGGCTGGCGGAGATCAGCGCAACCAGCACGGCGGGAATGGATTTGGGCAGGCTACTGCCGGAGAGCCCCGCATCCAGCAGCGCCGACAGAATTTCCGAAAGCAAACCGACCAGCACAATCGCACCGAGCATCATGCCGATGTGCAATCCGTTCGGGCTGTGTGCAGCGTCGTGCGCCTCTTCGTCCGTCTCGCTGGAATACTCGAAGAAGGTGCGATGCTCCACGGTCTGCAAGCGCAGGAAGCCAGCGTACATCACCGCCATCACGCACACCGAGAATACGGAATAGAAATGCCATTGCGCATCCGGCACGAAGTCGGGGATGAGCATGCCGATGCCGATGGCGACGATCAGCATCGCGATGAAGGAATTGGCCGAGTCCACGTTGTATTTGGCGCTGCCGTGTTTGAGTCCGCCGACGATGGCGGCCAGACCGAGAATGCCGTTGATGTCGAACATGACGGCGGAGAACACGGTGTCGCGCGCCAGCGTGGGATTGGGCTCGCCCGTCAACAGCACCGCTAGGATGACTACTTCCACCGACACGGCAGCCAGCGTGAGAATCAGCGTGCCATACGGCTCGCCAAAGCGCAGTGCCAGCACTTCGGCGTGGTGGGCGATACGGAATGCGACACCGATGATCGCGCCGAGGATGACCAGCAACAGTCCCCATAGTGCAATGCCGCCGTGTTCGATCGCACCATGCTCAAGTGCGAAGCCGAGTCCGAGGACGACGAGCGCGATGGCGACAGGGAATTCCGGTTTCAGATATTTCATAATGCGTTCCTTGCGTGTTTTTTTGTCTGTGCCGGATTATAGCGGATGAGACAATGCGTCCTGTTTGCGACGAGCCATGAAAAATTTGCTATGAGAAAAATTATTTGTCCCTTGCGCCGGATGTTGTTCATGTTAACCCTGCTGCCTGTTTGTGTATTCGGGCAGGGTTGGACTTTGGACGAGACCGGTAT
>JBBIJL010000031.1:0-16691 GCA_037446005.1 Gallionellaceae bacterium
CCCGCCGCCGCAACCCGCTAAGATCAGGGTAGCTATCGCGGTCAGGCCTATGCTCAGTTCGGTGGCTTTACGTAAGGTGGGTTTGATAGTCATGAGGAGGCTCTCTCTAAAAGTTGATGGGGAAAAACGTTCGGTACGGTACCCCCCCCCGCAGTAAGGTCAATCCCGCGAACGCGGGATATGGACGCTGACGCGAACCTCCCCTTCCTCCATCTGTCCGATCACACACGCTGACGCGAAGCCATCAGCATGAAATGCGGCCAGCACTTCGTCCACCGCCTCCGGCGCGCAGGCCACCAGCAGACCTCCGCTGGTTTGCGGATCGCAGAGCAGTTTTCTTTTCCATTCGGGGAAGTCGCTCGGCAGGTTGACTTCCGCGCCGTAACTCGCCCAGTTGCGCGCTGCCGCGCCTGTGGCATAGCCTTGTTCGGCCAGTTGCAGTGCGGTAGGCAGGATGGGCAGATCCGTGTAGCGGAGGGTGGCGCCCAGCTGGGAACCCCGACACATTTCCAGCAGGTGTCCGAGCAGCGCGAAGCCGGTGACATCGGTCATCGCGTGCACCTCCGGCATGCCGCCCAGCTTTGCGCCGACACTATTGAGTTGTGTGGTAGTGCTTATCATTTCCTGATAGCCCTCCGCGTCGAGTTCGCCTTTTTTCATCGCGGCACTGAGAATGCCCACGCCCAGCGGCTTGCCCAAGATCAACAGATCACCCGCTTGTGCACGGTCGTTGCGTTTGATGTGGTCGGGGTGGCCGATACCGACGGCAACCAGGCCGTAAATCGGTTCGGGGGCGTCGATGGAGTGTCCGCCCGCGAGCGGGATGCCAGCGGCTTCGCATACGGCGGCGCCGCCCGCAAGGATGTCGCGGATAATTTCCAACGGCAGTTTGTCGATGGGCATGCCCACGATGGCCAGTGCCAGTATCGGGGTTGCGCCCATCGCATACACATCCGAGATGGCGTTGGTGGCGGCGATGCGGCCAAAGTCGTGCGCATCATCAACGATGGGCATGAAGAAGTCGGTAGTCACCACCACGGCCTGATTATCGTTCAAGCAGTACACCGCCGCATCGTCGCTGCTTTCGGTTCCCACCATGAGGTTCGGGTAAGATGGCGGCTGCGGCATAGCAGCGAGCATTTGCGCCAGCACAGCAGGGGCGATTTTGCAGCCGCAGCCGCCGCCGTGCGAGTATTGAGTCAATTTGATCGGCGATGCCATTGTTAAATAATTCCTATGCGTAAAATTCAGTTAGCGAACGTATCACAACTCTCCGATTACGACGACATCATCGACGTACGCTCCCCTGGCGAATTCGCTGAAGACCATATTCCGGGAGCGCTCAACGCTCCGGTGCTGGACAACGCGGAGCGCGCGCGCATCGGCACCTTATACAAACAAGTCTCGCCGTTCGAGGCGCAAAGACTGGGTGCGGCGCTGATCGCGCGCAACATCGCACAACATCTGGAAACACTGTTCCAGGATCGTCCGCGCGAGTGGAAGCCGCTCATCTATTGCTGGCGCGGAGGGCAGCGCAGCGGCGCGATGGCGCATATCTGTGCGCAAGTCGGCTGGCGCGTGGGCCAACTGCAAGGCGGCTACAAGAGCTATCGCCGCCATGTGATTAACGAACTGGAAACGCTGCCAGCACATTTTCAGTTTCGCGTCGTGTGCGGGGCAACCGGCTCCGGTAAAAGCCGCTTGCTGCAAGCGCTGCATACGCAAGGCGCCCAAGTGCTCGATTTGGAACTGCTGGCACAGCATCGCGGCTCCCTGCTCGGCAACTTGCCCGGACAAACCCAACCGGCGCAGAAAATGTTCGAAAGCCGGATGTGGGACACGCTACGCAGGTTTGATGCACAACATTCCGTATTCGTGGAAGCAGAGAGCCGCAAAATCGGCATCTTATCCATCCCCACGACCTTGCTCGAAGCCGTCCGCAAAGCCGAGTGTATCGCCATCGAAGCGTCCATGCCGGCACGCGTAAAATTGCTCATGGAAGACTACGCGCACTTTCTGAATGATGCCGAATTGCTCAAACGCGCATTGGCGCCGTTGCTGGAATTGCACGGGCACAAGGTAATTGAACAATGGCAGGAAATGGCGCAACACGGCGAATGGCAGGCGCTGACCGAGGACTTGTTGTGTCGCCACTACGACCCGGCTTACCAGCGCTCAACGGGGAACAATTTCCCGCGACTCAAAAATGCGCGGCAATTGCATTTAGCCGCACTGGATGAAGCCGATTTGTTGCGTGCGGCGCAGACACTCGCGTAATCAAAGTGTCTGCACCAAGAACGGAGCAGCGAATGCCTCCCCGCTTATTCTTTCCAGGCCTGATCGAGTATTGCCTGCGCCTTGTTGTATTTCACATTCGCTTCCTGCAAGCGCTTCTTCGATAGCTCGGCTTTTTTCCGGTCGTCAGCCAACTGCTTGGTTTGTAGTTCAAACGCCTTTTTGCGCTGCTCCAGCAACTTCTCCGCGTCGGCGACATCCTGCAAATCGGACTTATGTTGCGCATCGGCTTTTTCGGCTTCTTGCCGCGCATATTCCACCCCGGCCTGTTGTGCGGAAACATCCTTGGCTTGAGCGAAAGAAGCACAAGCAAGCATGAGCATTGCAACCATGATCTGGAGTCTTAACATATCTTTCCTTTCATTCGGCAAACAGAAACGGGATGAGATAGATGCGCGCCACAGCATCATCGGCTATTAAAACGATATTTTCACGCCCACATGGGTCCCGCTGTCGAGCATCGCGCTGCCGGAAGATTTAATCCCGAAATTGATTTCGCGGTATCCCAGATAGACTTTGGTTTGCGGGGTGATTTCATATTCCAGACGCACGCCGGATTGGTTAAACCGCTCAGCATCGGCGAATGTGGTAATTTTTGGGCCGCCGAAATATTCGCCGATGATGGCAATCCGCTTGGCGGTCGGAAACGCGTATTCGATCTCACCGCCGATGGCGATAGCCGACACGTTGTATGTCACCGGCACATTGCGAATCGCCCCCATCACGGCTTTCACCCCGACGCCGATGGTCAGACCCGGAACATTTTCTTCCCCGCCCCGCACAATCAGGCCGGCCTCACCCATGGTGTTATTCGCATCGTTATAGAGCACTCCGGCGCGGAATTCCGAATTCCCCTGAACAAAGACACCCGCAGAAGAGCTGTACTGAAACCGGGCCGCATTGTTATTCAGATTGATATCCAGACCATCCGCAAAAACCAGCGGGCTGAGCATCATGAGGGAAAAGGTAAAAACACCACGCAGCAACATAACAAACTCCTTAAACGATAATTGAAACCAGACTAACCCTCGCCACGCGGCAAGGTGATGCACGTGCATGCGTCCGGCAAAAACCAGGAACGGCACTTGTGCGGCGCAGATGGTACGCAACCCAACAAAATCATGCAATGCGGACGCTAAAAAGACAAAGCCCCGTAGCGCTTGCGCTAAGGGGCTCCGCTTGTACTGCTGCTAATCCCGCTTGATATTACTTCTTACCGCCATTCACAGCAGCCTTCAGTGTTGCGCCGGCCTTGAATGCTGGAACCTTGGAAGCTTTGATCTTCAACTCGGCACCAGTCTTAGGATTGCGACCAGTACGAGCAGCGCGCTTGCGCACTTCGAAAGAACCGAAACCTACCAGCGAAATAGAATCACCCTTCTTCAGAGTGGCGGTAATGATTTCGATCAGTGCAGCGATATTGCGCTCAGCGTCAGCCTTGGTGGAATCAGTCTTAGCGGACAGTGCGTCAACCAGTTCTTTTCTGTTCATGAGTTCATATACTCCGTATGTTAAGGGTTAATAAAGCGGGATTGCATTGTCATGGAAAAATTCTTTGCTGGCAATACGTAAAAGTATCTAGACCCCCATTTTTATTGGCCTCCCGCAGGGCGCATCCTAGATGACTCGCAAATTTTAAACAAGAGCAAACATGCGCAAAGCCCCTTGAAACCTGCGATACAGCCCCCATCTATGCGCACGTTCCACCTTGTAAACATGGAGATAACGATGAGCAATGCAAGCAGTAACACCAAGGAAACATTGGGTTTTCAGGCCGAAGTGAAGCAACTTTTGCAATTGATGATCCACTCGCTATACTCAAACCGCGAGATTTTTTTGCGCGAATTGATCTCGAATGCGGCCGACGCCAGCGACAAACTGCGCTTCGAGGCGCTGCATAACGCCAGCCTGTTCGAGAACGATTCCGAACTCAATATCCGCATCGGCTACGACAAAGCGGCCAGAACACTCACTATCAGCGACAACGGTATCGGCATGAGCCGCGACGAGACGATCAACAACCTCGGCACCATCGCCAAGTCCGGCACGCGCGAATTCTTCTCGCGCCTGTCCGGCGACCAGCAAAAGGATGCCAACCTGATCGGACAATTCGGCGTGGGCTTCTATTCCGCGTTCATCGTCGCCGACAAGGTGACCGTAACCACACGCCGTGCCGGTGAAAAAGCCGACCAAGGCGTGCGCTGGGAATCGGACGGCAGCGGGGAATTCTCCATCGAGATGGTGGAAAAAACCGCGCGCGGCACGGAAATCGTGCTGCACCTGCGCGAAGGCCAGGACGACCTGCTCAGCGGCTCAAAAATCCGCTCCATCATCCGCAAGTATTCCGACCACATCGTCCAGCCCATCGTGATGAAGAAGGAAGAATGGAAAGACGGCGCACAGCAAGTGCTGGACGAAGACGAGACCGTCAATCAGGCTGTTGCGCTGTGGGCGCGCGGCAAGAACGAGATCACCGACGAGGAATACAAAGAATTCTACAAGCATGTCGGCCACGACTTCGAAGACCCACTGGCATGGTCGCACGCCCGCGTCGAAGGCCGTCAGGAATACACGCAGTTGCTGTATATCCCCTCCCGCGCCCCGTTCGACATGTGGGAACGCGATGCGCAGCACGGCGTGAAACTGTATGTGCGCCGCGTGTTCATCATGGACGATGCCGAACAACTGATGCCGCGCTACATGCGCTTCGTGCGCGGCGTGGTGGATTCCAGCGACTTGCCGCTGAACGTGTCGCGCGAAATTTTGCAGGAGTCGAAAGACATCGAGGCCATGCGCTCCGGTTGCACCAAGAAAGTGCTCGGCCTGCTGGAAGATTTGGCCAAAAACGATGCCGAGAAGTACAAAAAATTCTGGGGCGAGTTTGGCCGCGTGCTGAAAGAAGGCATCGGCGAAGATCACGCCAACAAAGACAAAATCGCCGGGCTGCTGCGCCTGGCCTCCACCCACACCGACACGGCGGAAGAATCCGTCTCCCTCGCCGACTATGTGGCGCGCATGAAGGAAGGTCAGGACAAGATTTACTACATCACCGCCGACAGCTTCAATGCCGCGAAGAACAGCCCGCATCTGGAAGTGTTCCGCAAGAAAGGCATCGAAGTGCTGCTGCTATCCGACCGCGTGGACGAGTGGGTGGTGAGCAACCTGTTCGAATTCGACGGCAAACAACTGGTGTCGGTTGCCAAGGGCGGCCTTGATCTGGGCAAGCTGGAAGATGAAGCCGAAAAGAAAGAGCAGGAAAATGTCGCCAACGAACTCAAAGACCTGACCGCCAAGATCACCACCAGCCTCGGCGAGCGCGTCAAGGAAGTGCGCGTCACGCACCGTCTGACCGACTCCCCCGCCTGCCTGGTGGCCGACGAGCACGACATGAGCGCGAACTTGGCGCGCCTGCTGAAATCGGCGGGTCAAAAAGCACCGACGTCCAAACCGATCCTCGAGATCAACCCCAAGCATCCGGTGGTGTTGCGCCTGAAGACCGAAGAGAAGAAGTTCGACGACTGGGTCGCCGTGCTGTTCGACCAAGCCTTGCTGGCTGAAGGCGGACAGCTGGACGATCCCGCCAGCTTCGTCAAACGCGTCAACCAACTGATGCTGGAGATGAGCGGCAACTAAACCGCAAAGCTGTTGGGCACACAAACGGCGGTGCAGCACAAGCTGCCCGCCGTTTTCTTCATCCCGGTTTAAAAACAGTAAAACGCTATTTGTACAAATTCGAAGCGGTTATCATACTGCCCCATGAAAAGACTCCTCCCCCTGCTGCTTTGCTCCGCCGTATTGACCTGCCATGCCGATGGCCTGCCGGACTTGGGCGATGCCTCGCAAGAAATGATCTCGCCGCAACAGGAACGCCAGATCGGCGAACAAAGCATGTTCCAGATACGCGCCGACAAAAGTTATCTGGACGATGCGGAAATCGCGGACTATCTCAATCAGCTGGGCAGCTTATTGGCCGCCAATAGCGGCGAACCCGCGCAGGCTTTCGAGTTTTTCGTTATCAACGACAATGCCATCAACGCGTTCGCCATGCCGGGCGGGTTCATCGGCGTCAACACCGGGCTGCTGCTGCTCGCGCAAAACGAATCGGAACTCGCCTCGGTGTTGAGCCACGAAATCGCCCACGTGACCCAGCACCACTTGGCACGCATGATTGCCGGACAAAAATACGACTCGCTGGCCGCCATAGCCACCATCGCGGTCGCTATCCTCGCCGCGCGCAACAACCCGCAGGCCGCCACCGCCGCCATCTACGGCGCGCAAGGCGGCGCGATGCAACGCCAGCTCAACTTCACCCGCACCCACGAACAGGAAGCCGACCGCATCGGCCTTTCGACGCTACAGAAATCCGGCTTCGACACGCGCGCCATGCCCGCCTTCTTTGAAAAAATGCAACGGGCCACGCGCTTATCGGAAGGCAACACGCCCACTTACCTGCGCACCCACCCCGTCACGGCGGAACGGATTGCCGACGTCGGCAACCGCGTACAGCAACTGCCTTTCCATCTGGTACCGGACAGCCTCAACTTCCAACTGGTGCGAGCCAAACTGAACGCCACCCAAAAACCACCAGCGGAAGCGGTCGCCTTCTTCACCTCGGCCTTAGGCGAACAGAAATTCGGCAACCCCGTCGCCAACCGCTACGGACTGGTGCTCGCCCTGCTGCGTAACAAACAAGAGAAACGAGCCGCGCAAGAATTCGCTGCCTTGCGACAACAAGCCGCAGCCAATGCCATGATCGCCGCGCTGGATGGAAAAATCAGGCGCCTGACCGCACAGGAAAAAAATAGCGCCGCCTTCTATCGCACCGCGTTGCAGAGTTTCCCCCAGCACCGCGCTTTGGTCTACGACTACGCCGAAGTGCTGCTGGAAGACCGGCATTTCGAAGAAGCACTCAAATTGCTCAACGAACAAATCGTCACCCACGGCAACGACCCGCGCCTGTATGAGCTACAGGCACAAGCCTTTACCGCATTGAGCAGACAACAAGAAGCGCACCATGCGCTGGCCTACAACAATATATTGCACGGCAACCTGCATGGCGCCATCGAACAACTGGAACTCGCCAAGCAAGCCGGAACGGACTACTACGAACTCTCGACGATCGAAACCGAACTCAAACAGTTCAGGGAGATTGCGGCGGCACAGCGCAAGAAGAATTAGGGAAGCGCTGATTAAGTCCGCTCGCCCTGAGCTTATCGAAGGGCGTTTTGTTTAACCTCTTGAACTGAATAACTCCGTTCATGGTTCGACAAGTTCACCACGAACGGAGTTACTCAGCGGCTCCTTAGTTCTTTCTCGCCCGGCTCAAATTCACCATCGCACACGCCATATCTTTTCCGAGAGCGCAGCTTTGCTGCATGGTTGCCAACGCACCTGCGTTGTCGCGCATTTTTTTCAGGAATATCGCCTTGCCGTAGTAGGCTTCCGCGTTCTTCGGATCCGCCGCGATTGCCCGCTCATATTCAGCCAGAGCCTCTTCATCGCGCCCCGCGTTCGCATAAGCCCCCGCCAGCGCCTGCCTTACCTGAGGGAAAGCAGAATTGATTTGCAGCGACTTCTTGTAGTCCTCAATCGCCGCCCTCCACTCGCCCTTTTCTGCCGAAGCATAGCCGCGACCGTAATAGGTGCGCTGCGCGCCCAGTCGATCTTCCCCGTGCAACAACTGCACGGCGTCATCCCATAAACGGTAATTGTCGGCGAACACCCACAAGCGGTTCCACGACAGCGGCACCAGCAACAAGGCCGCCAAGGCGCCCGCCAACATGATTTTCCTGTCGGGCAGCGCGCCGAACAACAGCGGCAGCAACAACATAAAACCCGGCAACCATAAATAGCTGCGGTACAGCACAAAAACTTCCTGTACGCGAATAGCAGAAAACTCCGTCAGGAAAAACAGCCACGGATAAAGTAAAGCCAACCCCAGTAAGGCAAGGCGTCCGCCGCGCAACAAGCAGGTCAAGGCAAATAGCCCGTAGCCGACAAAGGCCAGCAATCCCACCCAACTCATCCAGTCGCGCCACGAAAGAATAAACGTTTCGCGCATATCCACCGACATCCAGGCCGGATTGGGAAGCAGCATCAACAGGCAGTATTTGAAAAATAAGCCAGCCTGGGTCAACACGCTCAACAAATGCAGCATCGGCATGCCTTTGAGCAAATCGTCCTGCCCGATCAATGCGGCGGCATCTTTCTCGTAAGTCTGACCGAGTATCCCCTTGGCGCGCATCACCACGATCAGGGCCATCACAAAAAAGCCGAACCAAGTCAGCACCAGTGCACGCCGTGGCAGCTTGATCCGCGCGCGCAACACCCAAGTCAACGGCAACAAAATCGCAGGCGCCATCAGGCTGTGCTCCTTGCTAAATATCGCCAAAAAATAAGCCGCCACTGCCAGCAGCATGTAGCGCTTGTCGCCATCCAGCAGCCCGCGAAAATACGCCAAGTGCATCACCAACGTAAACAATGTCGCCATCAAAATGCTGCGCTGTACCAGATAGCCTGTGCCATACACCGCCAGCGGATGACAGGCGAAGACCAACGCTCCCAACCATGCGCCCCAATTCGCCATCTTCTGCCTGACGGGCTCTTCTACAAACAGCGCAATCCACAGCCGCAGCACCAACAGCAACAGCAACACATTCATGCAATGCAGCAGCAGGTTTTGCATCCGAAAAACGGGGGGGGCCTCCCCGAAAAATGCCCAAGTCACGCCCAGCGACGTATAAGGGAACCAGCGAAAATCCAAGAGAAACGGGGTGTCGGCATAATTGCTGATGATCGAGCGAAAAAAAATCGTGTCATCGAAGACCAGCGGATTGCCGAGGAACGGCAAAAAGACCAAGCCGACCAAGAACAGCAAGAGCACTGCTTTGATGCGGTCGCGCGGAAAATACAAATTTGCATAACTGTTCATTAACAGCCCATCACAAGAATTGCTTGCAATAAAAAGCCCCTCCGAAGAGGGGCTTTGCGGTTTCTAGCGATACAGCGAAGCTAGATTAGTTCCACTTCGAAATAATATTTGGTACAGGTGCAGCGCAACCCGTTTGAACAAGCCACTTAATCGAGGTAGTACCGACAGTTGGTGTAAACGTGATCGCACATGCAGTAGTACCACCTACAGTGGTCGCAGCCACGGCAGTACTCAAAGTAGCGGTAATTACGCCGGTAGTAGCCGCCACAGAAATACCAGTCACTTCGGTTGTAGTGGTTGGTGCGCCAGACAATCCCAGAGAAGTCCAGTTGTCAGCTGTCAGCAGTGCGAACGAACCGTTATTGTCTTGAGCGAACTGCCCCAAGGAGTTCTGCACAGAAGCTACAGCAGCAGCCACTTTGGAAATCTTAGCCTTGGTGATGTAGTCTTGGTAAGCAGGAATCGCTACCGCAGCCAGAATACCGATAATCGCCACAACGATCATCAATTCGATCAGGGTGAAGCCTTTTTGTACTTGTTTCATGTTAATACTCCTTTAGAGTTTGAGGGGTACACACGGGGTGTGCAGCCAGTTAGATGCAGGATGCGTGCCAACCTTGAGCCTATTTTTAACAACCAACCTCGCTAGGAAAACAAAAACCCAGCAGCGCCTTTATAGGAGCGGCTTTAGCGCGAAGGTCGGTGCGATAAATTCGCGGCTCAAGCCGCTCCTACAACGGCTATCCGAGGAAAATGCCCTATGTACCTCGCGAGAACCGCTCCTAATCTGCGCAATTCACGTCACCACACTGACGATTTCCGTCACCTCAAAGTCACGCCACCGTCACACGCCCGAACTTGCGCTTGCCGACTTGGGCAACCACCACCGCCCCCGCCTTGAGCTGCAAAGCCTTGTCGCTGACCTTTTCGCCGTCGAGTTTGACGCCGCCCTGTTCGATCATGCGCAAAGCTTCCGAAGTGCTGGCAACAAGATTGGCCTGCTTGAGCAGTTGCGCGATGCCGATGTGGCCGTCTGCGCTGGCAACAGAGATTTCGGGCATATCATCCGGCAGCACGCCCTTCTGGAAGCGCGCTTCAAATTCGGCCAGTGCATCCACAGCGGCTTGTTTGGAATGAAAGCGGGTAACAATCTCTTGCGCCAGCAGCACTTTGATGTCGCGCGGGTTACGGCCTTGCTGCACTTCCTCATGCCAAGCAGTGATGGTGGTCAAGCTCTCGAAAGAAAGCAGTTCGAAGTAGCGCCACATGAGCTCGTCGGAAACGGACATGAGCTTGCCGAACATATCTTGCGGGGTGTCGGTGATGCCGACGTAATTGCCCAGCGATTTGGACATTTTGTTGACGCCGTCCAAGCCTTCCAACAGCGGCATGGTGAGCACGCACTGAGCGGGCTGACCGAAATGCTTTTGCAGCTCGCGCCCCATGAGCAGGTTGAATTTCTGGTCGGTGCCGCCCAGCTCGATGTCGGCCTTGAGCGCGACGGAGTCGTAGCCCTGCACCAGCGGGTAGATGAATTCGTGGATAGCGATGGGCTGGTTACCCTTGTAGCGCTTGGAAAAATCGTCGCGTTCCAGCATTTGCGCCACGGTGTGGGTAGCGGCAAGGCGAATCAAATCGACCGCGCTAAATTTGTCCATCCAAGTAGAGTTGAACACCACTTCGGTCTTGGCAGGATCGAGCACTTTAAACACTTGGTCGCGGTAGCTCTGCGCATTGGCAAGCACCTGCTCACGTGTCAATGGCGGACGTGTCGCATTCTTGCCCGTAGGATCGCCGATCATGCCGGTGAAGTCGCCAATCAGAAACAGGGCGTGATGCCCCAAATCCTGCAATTGGCGCATCTTGTTGAGCAGGACGGTGTGACCGAGATGCAGATCGGGCGCGGTAGGGTCGAAGCCAGCCTTGATGCGCAACGGACGATTTTGCGCAAGCTTCTGTTTCAGTTCGTGTTCCAGCAACAACTCATCCGAGCCGCGCTTGATAATATCCAAGGTTTCTTGCTGAGTCATATTTCTATAGTTCATTTACGGTTAATACATCCGGCTTGCCGCTCAATCGCCTTTTTCTACCGCTCGTCGTCATTGCGATGCCATTTATTCGGGCACCTGCAAATCCTCAGGCGGATTTTGAGGCGGTGTCGCTTTCTGGTAAAGTGGCGACCAATTCAACGAACCTGCGTTCGTCAAACCGATTAACAGCTGCCTTGGGAGGCGCGAATGTTACCGCAAAACACCTTATCGCAAGCTCACAAAATGAAACTGCGCTGGTTCGTCACCTTGTCCACAGTGCCTTTGCTGGGCGTCGTGACAGCGTTCGGCATCATGCCGCAAAACGAGTTCACCACTTCCACTCAAAAAACCATCGTTGAAGAAATTGCCTTACCGGTTGCCGCAGAAACAACCGCTACTGCCGCCACTTTTTGGCGCAACGAGCGCGTGCAACGCGGCGATACCGTTGCCGAATTGTTGCGCCGCCTGAGTGTGGAAGACAACGCCGCGACAGATTATCTGCTTAAAAACAAGGCAGCCGAGTCATTCCGGCAATTGGCTGTAGGCAAAGAAGTGCAATCCGAAATCGCCGCCGACGGCAGTCTGCTGGCTCTGCGTTACCTGAACAATAACGGCAACCAGATCGTTATCGAAAAAACTGCTTCCGGCTACATTGCCAGTTCCTTGCCTGTCCAAGTGGAACAGCGCGTATTTCTGCGCACCGGCGAGATCAAGTCCACCTTATATGCGGCTACCGACGCAGCCGGTTTGTCCGACCCTGTTGCCAATCAAATGGCCGAAATTTTTGGCGGCGACGTCGACTTCCATCGCGATTTGCGCAAAGGCGATAAATTCACCGTTGTCTATGAAATGACCTACAGCAACGGCGAAGCAGTGCGCTCCGGGCGCATTCTGGCTGCGGAATTCATCAACCAAGGCCATGCCTACCGCGCGGTCTATTTTCAAACGAGTCCCACCACCGGGGACTACTACACGCCGGATGGCAAGAGCATGCACAAAGCATTTTTGCGCTCACCGATTGAGTTTTCGCGTATCAGCTCCGGTTTCAGTTCCTCCCGCTTCCATCCTGTGCTGAACAAATGGCGCGCTCATAAAGGTGTGGACTACGCGGCGCCCATCGGCACCAAGGTAAAAGTAACGGCCGACGGTGTTGTCGCTTCGGTAGGCAAACAAAGCGGTTATGGCAACGTGATCATGGTTAATCATCAAGGCCGTTACACCACGGTATACGGGCACCTTTCCCGCTTTGCTCCCGGCATCCATCGCGGCCAACATGTCAGCCAAGGCGAGATCATCGGCAACGTCGGCATGACCGGATTAGCCACCGGTCCGCACTTGCACTACGAGTTCAAGATTGACGGCACACAACGCGATCCGTTGCGCGTGGCGCTGCCTGATGCCGCCCCCATCAGCGCGGCACAGAAGACCGCGTTTCTGGAAGGTACGCGCGAGTTGAACGAACGCTTGGCCATGTTGCGCAACGCTCGTTTGACCAAACTGGACTGATCCGCAGCAGGTGAAGCGCCCGGAGTTTTATATCGGCATCATGTCCGGCACCAGCCTGGACGGGATAGACACGGCGCTGGTCGATCTCTCCGATGCCAGCCCCAAGCTTATCGCCACCCGTTTTGACGCATACCCTACCGCCCTTAAAGATGCGCTGTTAGAGCTGCATCATCCCGCCGCCAACGAGCTGCACCAAGCGCAATTGATCGCAAATCGGCTGGCTGGCGATTACGCCGCAGCCACACTGGCGCTCCTAAAAACCGCCGATATCCGCGCTGACCACATCCGCGCAATCGGTTGCCATGGACAAACCATCCGGCATCGCCCGGATGCCGGTTACACCGTGCAACTCGGCAATGCCGCATTACTGGCAGAGTTAACCCATATTGATGTGGTCAGCGACTTCCGCAGTCGCGACATTGCGGCCAAAGGTCAGGGCGCACCGCTGGTTCCCGCGTTCCATAACCGCGTTCTGCGCCATCCCGACACCCACCGCGTCATCGTAAACATCGGCGGCATCAGCAACCTGACCAATCTGGCTCCCGGTCAGCCCACGCTAGGCTTCGACTGCGGCCCGGGCAATCTGCTCATGGATGCCTGGATATACGAACACCAAGGCAGCGCATACGATAAAGACGGCGCTTGGGCAGCGAAAGGCAAAGTTATCCCCGCATTGCTGCAAAGTTTGCTGGAAGAGCCCTTCTTCACTGCGCGCCCGCCCAAAAGTAGCGGTCGAGATTTATTCAACCTGCACTGGCTCAAAGGGCGCTTGCACGGGAATGAGTCTCCCGAAGATGTGCAAGCCACCCTGCTGGCGCTAACCGCGCATGGCATTGCGGACTCCATCCAACAGCATTGCCGAGGTGTGCAAGAGATTTATTTGTGCGGCGGCGGCGCGCACAACCAGGCGCTCATACGCGAGCTCGAAACCGCCCTGCCGCAGTGCCGCATCCAACTCAGCGATGCCTTGGGAATCGGCGCAGACTGGCTCGAGGCAATCGCCTTTGCCTGGCTTGCCCAGCAAACATTACAGGGCAAGAGCGCCAACCTGCCGGAAGCCACGGGAGCCAGCCACCCGTGCATCCTCGGCGCCATCTATCAGGCGTAAAAAAAGCGAGAGTGCTTTGCAGCACCCCCGCCATTTTTCAACTGCCGCTTCCGCCCGATTTATACCGAGAAGGAAGAGCCGCAACCGCAAGTTGTCGTCGCGTTGGGATTTTTGATCACAAACTGCGAACCTTCCAAGCCTTCGGTGTAGTCGATTTCCGCGCCAACCAGATACTGGAAGCTCATCGGATCGATCAGCAACTGCACGCCGTTCTTATTCAAAACCGTGTCGTCGTCGTTCGCCACTTCATCGAAGGTAAAGCCATATTGAAAACCGGAACAACCGCCGCCGCTCACAAACACGCGCAACTTAAGTTCGGCATTTCCTTCCTCTTCAATTAACTGCTTAACCTTGTTCGCCGCATTGTCGGTAAACAAAAGTACATCCGGAATTTCTGTCACTGTATTCATCACTACCTCCACAAAATAATTACGATTCGGCGCCGCTCAATTTCAACGTCACCACTTTATCTGAGACCTCGGCAAGATGGATTAGTTTTCCATCAATGATCGCGCCCAGTTGAATTTCCAATGTCTTGTAATGCACATCTCCCGTCAACTTGGCCTTGCTCTGCAATTCCAGATACTCCGCAGCCCGCACCGGCCCAGTCACCACGCCATTTACCACCAAATGCGTTACGTTGATCTCCCCGTCCACGCGCGCATGCTCGCTCAACACCAAGGTACTGGGCTTGCCCGGATTGGCGATGACGTTGCCGTCTATTTCACCGTCAATGCGCAATCCCCCGCTGAAATGCAAATTCCCCTCGATTCTAGTCCCGGCTCCAATCAACGAGTCGATGCGATTTTGCGGCTTGCTATGTCGGCTACCAAACATGCTGCTCTCCTTAAGACAGTCCAATGGTCTGTTTGACCTTAGGCTCACGCGCCCCCTTTTCGAATACCCTGACCTGCACACTCTCTAGCCGCATATCCGGGGGTATTTTGAAAACGCGATCCACGCGCTGATAGTATTTGAAACCAAGCTGACTCGCCGCGACCTCCGGCGAATTTTCCTGCGGGAATTGTAGCACTACTTTCTTGCCATCCTGTTCGCCGTTAACCAACAATTGCAGGCTTCCTTGGAACTCCTTGCCCCGCTGCTGCACGTTTTGCACCAACAACAAGCGACAGTGATACTCGCCCGGCAAAGAGTCCGCCTCTACTTTCAGACGATGGATACTCAAGTCGGCTTCTCGCCCCGCCGTTAACGGCAAATTCTGGAAAAACGACAAATCCTCCTTCAAGCGCACATTCTCTTCGTTCAGGCTTTTTACCTGATTTGAAGTTTCCTGCATGGCTGATTGCTCGATCTGCGCCTGCCGTTCATATGAGGCAACCTGATTTGCCAGCTTGGAATTTTCAGCCTCTAAAAACGCCACACGATCACGTAAGCCATCCAGTTCTTTTTCCGCCAGTCCGCGGTGAAAGCCGGCCAGCTCCAAACCAGAGTCATACGCCCACCATACCATGCCGCCGGCTGCCACAATAAACGGCAGCGTGATCGCCCAGCGGACATACCAAGGCACGTGCGGACGCACCGCCAGACGCGGAGCGGAGATACTGAACTTACGCTTAATATTCCGGATCATGTATCAGGGAAGCAACGGCAACACGCCGAGCGCGGTTGCCTCCGGCAGGCCGAACATGATGTTCAGATTCTGCACAGCCTGCCCCGCAGCGCCCTTCACCAGATTGTCGATCACCGACAATACCACCACCGTATCCCCGCCTTGGGGGCGATGCACCGCAATACGGCAGATATTCGAGCCGCGTACCGAACGCGTTTCGGGGTGACTGCCTGCGGGCAACACATCCACAAAAATCTCGTTGGCGTAACGCTGCTCAAACAACGCCTGCAAATCAACCTCGGCTTTGATCTGCGCATACAGAGTCGCGTGGATACCTCTAATCATGGGCGTCAAATGCGGCACAAAGGTAAGCCCGACCGGCTTACCGGCAACATTTGCCAGCCCTTGCCTGATCTCCGGCAAATGCCGATGCCCGGCCACACCGTAAGCCTTGAAGTTATCCGCAGCCTCGGGGAATAAAGTCGGAATCTCAGCCTTGCGTCCTGCGCCTGACACGCCGGATTTGGAGTCGGCAATCAAATGGCTTCCATCCACCAGCCCCGCCTCCAGCAACGGGATGAAGCCCAGTTGCACCGCCGTCGGGTAGCAACCCGGATTCGCCACCAAGCGCGCCTGCTTAATCTTTGCCCGATTTACCTCCGGCAAACCGTACACAGCCTCCGCCACCAAGTCCGGGCAAGCGTGAGACATGCCGTACCATTTCTCCCATTCCGCCACATCTTTGATACGAAAATCCGCCGCCAAGTCGATGACCCGCACACCGGCATCCAGCAAAGCCCGTGTCTGCTGCATGGCAATACCGTTGGGTGTAGCAAAGAACACCGCATCGCACTGCTCCAGATGCGCTTCATCCGGATGCGTAAAAGCGAGATTAACGTAGCCGCGCAAGCTGGGGAACATCTGACTCACGGGCGTGCCCGCGTCGGCGCGCGAAGTAATGACCTTCAACTCAACTTGTGGATGCAGCGCCAGCAAGCGCAGTAATTCGACACCCGTGTATCCCGTACCACCTACGATCCCGACCTTAATCACATCTCGCTCCTGACTTAATTTGGCGCAAATGATAAATGAAAAAACCGCCCGAAGGCGGTCTTTTCTGTACTCCAAACCAGCTTAACGCTTGGAGAATTGTTTCCTGCGACGCGCCTTGCGCAAACCGACCTTCTTACGCTCAACTTCGCGCGCATCGCGAGTCACCAGACCGGCTTTGCTCAAAGTGGGCTTCAGGTT
>JBBIJL010000032.1:0-16014 GCA_037446005.1 Gallionellaceae bacterium
TGTCGTGTACGGCGTGGTCGGTCACAAGACGCACGCCAAGATGCTGATGGTGATCCGCCGCGAAGACGGCAAGTTAAAGCGCTATGTGCATCTCGCCACGGGCAACTATCATCCGCGTACCGCCAGACTGTATACGGACTTCGGGCTGTTCACCTGCAACGAAGAAATCTGTTCGGATGTAAATCAGGTATTCGTACAGCTCACCGGTCTGGGCAAGGCCAGCAAGTTGAGCCATCTGTGGCAATCGCCGTTCACGCTGCATAGCCAGGTGTTGCGCGCCATCCAGAACGAAATCAAGCTGGCCAAGGCGGGCAAGAACGCCCAGATCATCGCAAAAATGAATGCCCTGCTCGAACCTGAAATCATCATGGCGTTATACGATGCTTCGCGCGCGGGGGTGAAGATCGACTTGATCGTGCGCGGCGTTTGCGCTTTGCGCCCGGGCGTGCCGGGACTCTCCGACAACATCACGGTGCGCTCCATCATCGGGCGCTTTCTCGAGCACACGCGCATCTTCTATTTCCGCAACGAGCTTGCGCACGACGTGTATCTCTCCAGCGCAGACTGGATGGATCGCAACTTCTTCCGGCGCATCGAGGTTTGCTTTCCCGTGCTTGATAACAAGCTGAAGAAACGCGTGATCGACGAGGGGCTAAAGACCTACCTGCAAGACAATTGCCAAGCCTGGGACATGGACAGCGACGGCGGCTGGCATGTGAAGACCACTCGCAGTCCCGCGCCGAAATCCGCGCAGACTCTGTTGTTGCAAACGCTGGCCAGCAAGCCTGCCGTATTAGCCGAGGATGTTTGAAGGGGGTTGGCGGTCAGGCTTTTTTGGGGCGGCCGGTTTTGATTTTTTCCAGACCGGCAACGGTTTGATTTAATTGCGCGGCGCTTTGCTTGGCCAGAACATGCAAACCCGCGCGCAGCAATTCGCTCTTTTTCACATGCAGTCCGGCTTTTAATGCTTTTTGCTTGATCGCGGCGATCAGGTCGTAATCCGCTTGCGGCATGGTGAAGCTATCGCGCACCACCTTTTCTTTGCTTTCGGCTTTTTTCTCTTTTTTTATTTTTTTCTCGGGTTTGGCGACAACCGGTTTGGCAACTACGCGTTTGCGGGCGACAGGTGCTTTTTTGACAACTTGCTTCTCGGCTGCCTTGGTCTGAACATTATTCTCGGTCATGCTTCTCTCCTCACTGTTGACCATCCTCATCGGGGATAGCGGAATCAGTATATACGGTATATTCTTCGAACTGAAATGTAATATTAAGAGGGTAATCATGGAATTGATCCTGTGGCGACATGCGGAAGCGGCTGACGGTGTGCCCGATCATAGTCGCGCGTTGACTGAAAAAGGCCGGCATCAAGCCGAACGTATGGCGGCATTTCTTACCCCCCTTCTCCCGTCCAACACGCGCATTCTGGTGAGCCCCGCGTTGCGTGCACAGCAAACCGCCAGCGCGCTCAATAAAAAATTCAGCACCGAACACGCCATCGACCCCCATGCCAATGCGCAAGATGTACTCAACGCTGCTGGCTGGCCGCTGGCGAGCGGAGCGACTCTGTTGGTGGGGCATCAGCCCTGGTTGGGGGAAGTCGCCGCTCTGCTGATGACTGGAACAAGCGATTACTGGAGTATCAAGAAGGGAGCCGTATGGTGGTTCAGTCGTCGCGAACGCGAAGGCGACTACCGGACCGTTTTGCGCCTCGTCATTGCGCCCGAGCATTTGTAATTTTCATCTACTGGAGGACATCATGTTTGAATCAGCCGAGTTGGGACACAAAATAGACAAAGCGACTTACGATGCCGAAGTACCCAAATTGCGTGAGGCCCTGCTGGATGCGCAATTCGATCTGGCGGAAAAAGCTCAATTCCCGGTCATCATTCTGGTGGGCGGTGTGGACGGGGCGGGGCGCGGCGAAACCGTGAATCTGCTCAACGAGTGGATGGATCCCCGCTATATCCAGACGCACGGTATGGGTGAGCCCTCCGATGAGGAAATGGAGCGCCCCATGATGTGGCGCTTCTGGCGTGCCCTTCCTCCCAAAGGAAAAATCGGCCTGTTCCTCGGCTCCTGGTATACCTGGCCTATTCTGAACCGGGTAATGGGCTATACCAAAACCGCCGAGCTCGACCAAAGTCTGGAGCGCGCCAAACGTCTGGAAAAGATGCTGACCGACGAAGGTGCAATCATCATCAAATTCTGGCTGCATCTTTCCAAGGAAAAGCAGGAGGCTCGCCTCAAGTTGCTGGAGAGAAATCCCAAGACCCGCTGGCGCGTCACCAAGCGCGACTGGGATCACTACAAGCGTTATGACAAGTTTTTAAATGTCCACGAAAGCGTCATCCGTCATACCAGTACCGCTGAAGCGCCGTGGATCATCATCGAAGGGGCGGACGCGCGCTATCGCAGCCTGACGGTGGGCAAGGTCATTCTTGAATCCATCCGCAAGCGTCTGGCAGAAGCCGACGAGAAGAAAAAGTCCGTGGTGCGCGCCGCGCCGTTGCTGCCCTCTATCGACAAGCTGCACATCCTGAAAACGCTCGACCTCACGCAAAAACTGGAGAAGAAGAAATTTGCCGAGGAGCTGGAAAAATACCAGGGCAAGCTGGCCATGCTGACCCGCGATCCGCGCTTCAAAGAGATCACCGTGGTGGCCGTGTTCGAAGGTAACGATGCCGCAGGCAAGGGCGGCAGCATCCGCCGTATTACCAGTGCGGTCGATGCGCGCCAGTATCAGGTTGTGCCTATCGCGGCACCGACGGAAGAAGAGCGTGCGCAACCATATCTGTGGCGCTTTTGGCGGCACTTGCCGCGCAAAGGCCGTGTCACCATTTTTGACCGCTCGTGGTACGGGCGCGTGCTGGTCGAGCGTGTGGAAAAATTCTGCTCCGAAGCCGACTGGATGCGTGCTTACCATGAGATTAACGATTTCGAGGCGCAACTCGCGCGCCACAATATTGTCGTCGTCAAGTTCTGGTTAACCATCAGCAAAGAAGAACAACTGCGCCGTTTCGAGGAACGCAAACAGACCGGTTTCAAACGCTTCAAGATCACCGACGAGGATTGGCGCAACCGCGAAAAATGGGAGGACTACGAGCAGGCTATCTGCGACATGGTTGACCGCACCAGTACCCGGCTCGCACCTTGGACGCTGGTTGAAGCCAACGACAAGAACTTTGCGCGCATTAAAGTGCTGAAGACGCTGTGCCAACGCATTGAGGCGGCAATGAAAAAAAGCAGCGAGGCTTAGTGATCGAGGGTCAGAACTGCGCCAGCCACTGGCGCAGTCGCAATCCCCATTCCGTGGTGTAACCGATCTCGACGAAGCGTATCTGTCCTGTCCCATCCACTATAAAACTCGCCGGCACGGCATGTACGCCCCATGCTTGCGAGATGCGGCCATCCGCATCGTTGATGACCGGAAAATTTAACGACTGCTCGCGCATGAACTTACCGACCGCAGCCTGATCGCCGCTTTGCATGGCGATAGTAATCGTGTTGGGATAGTCCTTTGCCAATGTCTGAATTGAATCCTGCTCTGTGCGGCATACCGGACACCAAGTCGCCCAGAAATGCACCAGCGTCGGCTGCTTGGACCATGCCACACCGGGTAAAACAGGAGCTGCTCCAGCCACCACATCGCGCTGCTGCCACATGCGTATTGCCAGCACTGCCACGATAATAATTGCGGCATTGATGGCGAACGAGCGCCAATTCAGCACCCGTAGCTTGGCGAGGATGGAGCGAATGTTATTTCGCCTCATTCACCATGCGCACGGTCTTCTCTTCCACCTCGCGCGCCACCGTTGCCAGCCCGCTATCCTGCGATAGCGCGGCGAGTATCCCGGAAGGTTTAATCATGCCGATGAACGTTTTGCCGCCTTCGGTGTAAACCGAAATGCGGCACGGCAGCGCCATGTTCAAGCGCATGTCGGCTGCCATCACCTTGGATGCCTGCACCGGATTACACACCTCGAATACGCGGCATTGATTGGCAAATTCCATGCCCTTGCCGCGCAGCGTATTGCCGATGTCGTGCACATGCAGCACGCCGAAGCCGTTGCGCTTCACCGCTGCGTCCAGATCGGTTGCGGCCTGCTCGAATGATTTGCTGCTTTCAACGATGTAATACATCTGCTGCCTCCTTTGCTAATGCTTGAATCTTACTCTAAATCAGCCTGTTAAAAACATACGGCCTATATACGTACAAACGGTGAGCTATATACCTAGGCCTGAAGCGCGGATGTCTAGACCGTTTGGCATATTGTTTCCCGCATTGTCAGTGTGGACAATTGGCTCCCACGACAAATTCGCGAACGCGATGAAGGAGTGAAAAATGAACTGGATCGCTCAACTTCCGAGTATACGTTTCAAACTTTTATTGATTGCCGGTTCCGGCACGGCCTTGTTGCTCTCGGCTGTATTTTTCGGTTTTTGGCTTTCATGGAACAGCTTGAACATCTTTGAGTCGCAGGTCTTAAAGAGCGCTGCCGACGAGCGCACCATTCTCATCATGCAGTCCGATTTTAAAAAACAAGTGCAAGAATGGAAGAACGTTCTGTTGCGCGGTAGCGACCCTGATGCGCTGGAAAAATACTGGAAAAATTTTGAACATCAGGAACTCGCAGTTCAGGAAAGCGGAAAAGCCTTGCAGGTGCGGCTGGTAGATGCCAAAGCCAAGGAAATGGTGGTGCAATTTTTACGGGCGCATCAAGTGATGGGTGCAAGCTACCGCAAGGGGCTGCAAGATTTCAAAGATAGTGGATATAACAGCAAAGTTGGCGATAACGCAGTGAAAGGAATGGATCGCCAGCCGACCGAACTGTTGGAACAGGCCGCGAATGAACTTAATGTTGTTAGGCAGCAAGTTTCTGAAAGGGTCATGACTGAGGGGTATCGGGGGATAGATATCAGTCTGTCGGTAATTGGCGCAGTGCTTATTTTTTCTGCCGTGGCCTTTTTCTGGTTCATTCAAGTAGGAATTGTTTCGCCTGCCCATCAATTGGTAGAAGATATTTCCCAAATCGCCAAGGGTGATTTTTCAACTCCGGTTAGAAAGTCCAGTAACGATGAGATGGGGCTGATCGCCCGGCATGTCGAACAATTACGGATCGATTTGGGTAAAGTCATTGCCGAGATCAATAGTTCGAGCACTCAAGTTGCGGAGGCGGCGATACAGCTTTCCAGTACCGCAGTTCAAGTTTCCGGCAGCACACACCACCAGCACGAAGCTACCGCATCAACAGCGGCGGACATGCAGCAAATGGCCGTCAGCATCTCTTCTGTTGCCGCGCATGCGGAAGAAGTGAAGCTGATTTCCGAGCACCATATGAAACATACGGAAAATGGGAATCAAAGCATGGCCTCGTTAAAGGTGGAAATTGATGCAATTGAACAAACGGTTCGCAATATCGCCAACTCAATCGAGCATTTCGTAAAAAGTACGAAAGCAATCACCGCTATGACCACTCAAGTCAAAGGGATCGCAGATCAAACCAACCTGTTGGCGTTGAATGCAGCCATTGAGGCAGCAAGAGCGGGAGAGCAGGGGCGGGGATTTGCCGTGGTTGCCGATGAAGTGCGCAAGCTTGCGGAAAAATCATCCCGTTCAGCCGATGAAATAGAAACTCTCACCAGCGATCTCAGCCAACAATCCGTTGACGTGGATGACGCCATTTCAAAAGGTCTGCAATCTTTGCAAAATAGTCACGCTTGTCTTGAGGCGGCCGTAGCCACATTTCATGAAGCCGCTATTTCGGCCACTCAGGCTAGCCATGGAGTTCACGGGATAGAAGCCTCGGTAAAAGAGCAATTGAGCGCGAGTGACGATATTGCCAGAAACGTCGATGAAATCGCAAAGATGACGGAAGAAAACAAGATCGTGGCCGCCGAAACGGCAAAGTCTGCCGGCGCATTGCAAGAGTTGGCTGCGGCGATGCGCAACACGATAACCCGCTTCAAGATCACGCCGGTTATTCACGCTTAACAAATGTAAGACGGACTTTCGAAAACGCCCCGCTCTCAATTGAGTGGGGCATTTTTTATTTCCTGCACCAACACATAAGGACTGACCACTACCGCCCACACATCGGCATCGGCTTCATACCAGGCCAGCGCCTGCGCATCTGTTACCTGCGCCACTTTGCCGTCAGTCAACCACTGCGCGACCTGCTTCTTGTTGTCCTCGGAGATTTGAAACGCCACTTCCACTAGGTCGAGATCGGGGCTCACCGAAATGGCGGCACCGCTGGCGAAGAAGCGCTGCAATTCTTTCCAGGCGATGGTTGAGGTTTCCAAATTGACTTTGGCACGGAGTATTTCTTTTTGATTTTTGGTTGTCATACTGTTTTTTCATCTGTAAGGTGGGCGCAAATGGCGCGCTCACCCTCCGTGGTTTTCAAATAATTATTTTTCACCCGCATGTAATGCTCTGCGGAGTATTTCAAATAGGCGATCTCTTCTTCCGTCAGCGCTCGCACTATTTTGGCCGGACGTCCCATGTAAAGCATGCCGCTCTCCAAGGTTTTGCCCGGTGAAATCAAACTGCCCGCGCCGACCATCACGCGGTCGGGAATCACCACATCGTCCATGATGATGGAGCCCATGCCGATCAGGCATTCGTTGCCGATAGTGCAGCCGTGCAGAATCACCGCATGCCCCACCGTGACATAGTCGCCGATGATGAGCGGCGAACCGTCCGGCTTCTCCGGCGTCTTGTGCGACACATGCCCCATGGTCAGATCCTGCACGTTCGTGCTGCGCCCGATCACGATGCGGTTCACATCGCCGCGCAACACGGTGTTGCACCAGACGGAGCTGTCATCGCCTATTTTTACGTCGCCGATGAGTTGGCAGGAGGGGTGCAGGAATACGCGCGCACCGATAATAGGCGAGGTGTCGAGATAGGAGGACAGGGGCATATCTGGATTTTCTTAAGGCTAAATGATACTTCGCAGAAGTTTGTGCCGGACTTGATGCGGCGGCTAAGTGAATTCTTTCACAATAAACTGCTGCCTGCGACTGATAGGCAGGAGCTCGTTCAATCCTTTTAACTTGACTGCCCAGTGCGCTTCGCTGTCATCGGTTTCGGCGACTTTTTCGAAGCCCTCAATCTCCTCTTTGGCCACGAGACAGTTGCGGTGGATGCGCACGAAGCGCGCGGCAAATTCTTTTTCCAGCGCGATGAGCGATTCCTCGATGAGATACTCGTGCTCGACGGTGCGCACGGTGATGTATTTCAATTCGGCGCGCAGGTAGAGCACTTGTTCGATGGGTACCAGCACGATTTTGCCGCGCTCGTGGATGGAGAGATTCTTGCGCGGCTCCGGGGTGAGCTCCTGGAGTACTTCACTGCGCACGGGCACGGCGGTGCGCGCGCGGGTGAGCGCTTCGAACAGGCGGCCCAGACGTATCGGTTTGAGCAGGTAGTCAATGGCGCGCTGCTCGAAGGCGTTGATGGCGTAGCTGTCGTAGGCAGTGGTGAAGACGATGACGGGCGGTTTGTGCAGTTTATTAAGGTGTTGCGCGAGTTCGATGCCGTCCATCTGCGGCATGCGAATATCGACCAGCACGACATCGGCGTGGACTTCGGATAGTTTGTCCAGTGCTTCGACACCGTTGCTGGCCTCGCCTACCAATGTCAGCGGCAGTTGTTCGGCACAGTCGCCGAGCAGATCTTTGAGCCGGTTGCGCGCGGGAGGTTCGTCATCGACCACAAATACGGCCAAGGGCAATTCAACAACATTCATCGGGACTCCTCTCTGACATAGGGGATCATAATGTGTACGCGATAATAATTTTCACCCGCATCAACGCTGTAACTCGCTTCGATATCGAACTGTAGCGCGAGGCGCTCGCGGATATTGCTTAGCGCTATTTTATTTCCAGTATGGATTTTGCCGAGCGGTTGGCATGGATTGTACACATCCAGATGCACTTCATTGGCGCTGCGGTAGAGTTTGATGGTGATTTCGCCGCTATCGTGCATGGGCTCGATGCCGTGATATACGGCGTTTTCCAGCAGCGGTTGCAACATCAGCGGGGGAATGAGGGCGTCCTGCGGCATGTCCTGCGTTTGCCAACTTACTTTAAGACGATCTCCCAGACGCAGTTGTTCCAAGGCGAGGTATTGACGCGAAAGTTCGATTTCGCGTTTCAGGGGGACTAGTTCGCGGTTGTCGGCCATGGCCATGCGAAACAGATCGGCCATGTCTTCCAGGGCGCTTTCAGCGCGTTTGGGGTCGCTGCGCACGATGCCGAGCACGGCATTGATGCTGTTGAAGAGGAAGTGCGGGCGGATGCGCGCTTGCAATGCTTGTAACCGCGCTTCCGGCAAAGCGGGCGAAAGCGACAGTGCACGCAAGCGAAAGTAAGCCAGCAATAGCGCCGTGACGGTTACGCTCAATGCCACATAACGCCACAAATTAAACGCGCCGTATTCGCCTGGCGATGCGAACAATTCGCCGCCGAGCTGGGCGATGGCCCAAGAAGCCAGTGCTGCCGCGCACAATACGCCAGTTGCTCCTTGCCGGTAGGGCATGCGCGCAAGAATGTCATTGAGCAGATACAGCAGCAGCAAGGCGGACAGCAGCACGGGTTGCAGGAATGCCGAGCCATTGATGGTACGTTGCATGAGGTCCTGCATTGAAGTCGCCTGCGTCAGGGCAACAAACAGCGCCAGCGCGTTTACCAGCAGCACGATACGCAGTATCACGCCGAGGTTGCGGAAATTGGGCAATGTATCGGTCATATTGTTTTGATTTATACTTCGCGGCTCTGGCATGGTAGCTCCCAAGTGCCGAACATTCTGGACAAGAGACGATGACGATGCAAGATAAACAGGCCTGGTCGGGCAGATTCAACGAACCCGTGGCTGAATTGGTGAAGCGCTATACCGCTTCGGTGGATTTCGATAAGCGCTTGGCTTTGTTCGATATTCAAGGTTCTTTAGCGCATGCGCAAATGCTTGCCGCGTGCGAAATCATCAGCCTTCAAGACTTGAAAGATATTCAGCGCGGTTTGGGGCAGATCGAGAACGAGGTGCTGTGCGGTAATTTTGAATGGCAGCTCGATCTTGAAGACGTCCACCTCAATATTGAGAAGCGTCTAACCGCTTTGGTCGGCGATGCGGGTAAGCGCCTGCACACCGGGCGCTCTCGCAATGATCAGGTTGCCACCGACGTACGCTTGTATTTGCGCCATGCTATCGACGAACTCATTTTATTGGTGCATGCCTTGCAAACTGCGTTGTTGGACTTGGCGCAACATCACACCCGTACCATCATGCCCGGCTTTACTCATTTGCAGGTGGCGCAGCCGGTGAGTTTTGCCCACCATCTGATGGCGTATTTCGAGATGCTCAAGCGCGATGCGGAGCGCCTTGCCGATTGCCGTAAGCGAGTGAATCGCCTGCCTTTGGGGGCGGCGGCATTGGCGGGTACTAGCTATCCGATCAAGCGCGAATACGTTGCCGAGTTGCTGGAGTTCGACGGAGTTTGTGAAAACTCGCTGGATGCGGTGTCGGATCGCGATTTTGCGATTGAATTTTCCGCGGTCGGCGCGCTCATCATGACTCACCTGTCGCGTTTGTCGGAGGAGTTGATTTTGTGGATGAGCCCGCGTTTTGGCTTCATCGACATTGCAGATCGCTTTTGCACCGGTTCGAGCATCATGCCGCAGAAAAAAAATCCCGACGTGCCGGAGCTGGTGCGCGGCAAGACCGGGCGCGTGAACGGCAATCTGGTGGCGTTGCTCACGCTGATGAAGGGGCAGCCGCTGGCGTATAACAAGGACAATCAGGAAGATAAAGAGCCGCTATTCGACACGGTGGACACGCTCATCCAGACATTGCGCATTTATGCGGACATGATGGGCGGCATCACCGTCAAGCCGGAAGCCATGCGCAAAGCCGCTTTGCAGGGCTATGCCACGGCAACCGATCTGGCCGATTACTTGGTAAAAAAAGGGCTGCCGTTTCGCGATGCGCACGAAGCGGTGGCGCTGGCGGTACGTTTTGCAGTCGGGCGCGGTTGCGATCTGAGCGAACTCAAGCTGGAAGAGCTACAGCAGTTTTCCAGCCTTGTTGCGGAGGATATTTACGCCGTGCTCACGCTGGAAGGTTCGCTGGCGGCTCGTAATCACACCGGCGGAACCGCCCCGCAGCAAGTCGAAGCAGCAATTGTGCGGGCGCGCAAATGGCTGGCATAAATTCCAGACAAAAAAAGTGGGCGACCTTGCGATCGCCCAGAATAGGAGGAGAGTAAGAAAGAACGAGTTAGAAAAACTCGGAGCTCTAACACTCGGAGTGAATTGTACGGAGCCATTTCTTGGCTGCCTATATGCCAAACGGCCTATATATTTCCAGGTATATCTAGGCCGCGACATATCAAAGTAGTCCCTCATTAGTTGAGTAAATTCCTGCGTTGTATTCATGTTTTCTCGGGCTGTGCTTGAGAGTTTGTTTTTTGTATCGGACAAGGCGGGTAAACGTGAGTCCCCGGGAATTTTTTGGTGTTGTTAGGCGGTACGACTATTGGCAATGACTGGGATAGAAAACCAACCTACAATGTGAGCACTGGATATGGGGAGTGCTGTAATGGGTCGTTTGATTTTTTTGTTTGCTGTTGTTGCAGTCGTATATTGGTTGCTTAGGTCGTACTTGCGGCAGCCACCCAAACAAGCCATGCCGGAATCTTCGGAGGAGATGGTGCGCTGCGTGCAATGCGGGGTGCATTTACCTAAGAGTGAAAGCATATTGGCTGGCGGAGACTATTTTTGCTGTGATGCGCATCGGCGCGAGCATGCCGGACGTAGCGAATAATCCCCATGCGGGATAATTTCACCCCATCTTTTTGGCCGTTGTCCAAGTTGCAGGTGGCCACCCCGTTGGCGGTGGAAGACCTGTGGCGGTCGCTGTATTTTTTCGGCCTGTATCGCCTGATCCTCGGTGGGCTGCTGCTGCTGTTGACGACCACATTCGGCGAGGCGTTATCGCTTAACGCTTTTGAGCAGGCTTGGGTTTTTCGCATTTGTCTGGCGTACATATTTTTGACGCTGATGGCGTTGATCGGTGTTCAGATCAGGCGTCCAAACTTCTCTTTGCAATTGGCCTTCCAAGTGGGAACGGATATCGCAGTGCTTGCGACGATGACCTATTTCAGCGGGGGGATTCAAAGCAATCTGGGAATGCTGCTGTTGGTGTCGCTAGCCGCTGCGGGGTTGATTAGTCGCGGACGTATTACCTTGTTCTATGCGGCGCTCGCGAGTATTGCCATCTTGCTGGAACATGCGTATTCCGTGTTGACGCATGAGGCGGCAATTGCGCAGTTTTTGCAGGCGGGGATATTGAGCGCGGCATATTTTGCCGTGGCTTGGTTGTCGCATACGTTGTCCAAATATGCGATTGCCAGCGAAAAACTGGCTTTTGTCCGGGGGGTGGATTTGTCCAATATGGCAGAGGCCAACCGGCTGATGATCCAGGATATGCCGGACGGGGTGCTGGTCGTGGACGAGCGTGGTGCGGTGCGCCAATCCAATCCCAGCGCGGAGCGGCTGCTGGGGTATGTTTTTCCGCTGGATAATCAATGTACCCTGAGTGCTTGCTCCCCTTTGCTGGACGCGATGTTTGCCGCATGGCGACAGAACAAGGCGTTGGGGCAGGAGGTGTTGCGTTTGCCGGTTACCAATCGTCTGGTACGCGTGCGTTTCTTGCCGGTGCAGCGCGAGGGATTTTGGGGGGCGGTCATTGTGCTTGAGGATATGCAGCGGGTGCAGGAGCAGGCACAGCAGGTAAAGCTCGCCGCGCTGGGTCGTCTTACCGCCAATATCGCGCATGAAGTACGCAATCCCTTGTCGTCAATCAGCTATGCGACAGAGCTGTTGCGGGAAGGGCGGCAAGATCCGGCGCACGAGCGGCTCTCCCAAATTATTCTGGATAATACGGCGCGTTTAAATCGCATTGTGCAGGATGTGATGCAGTTGAACCGGCGCGACAGGGTGAAGGCGGAGGTACTGGACTTATCCTTGCGCTTGCCCGGATTGGTAGAAGAGATATGCCAGGCCAAGCGCTTGTCGCCAGCGATAATTGAAATTGCTGCGCCAGCCGTATGCAAAGTGAATTTTGATCGAGGTCATCTTGATCAGGTGTTATGGAATTTATGCCAGAACGCTCTGCGCTATAGTCAGAACAAGGCAGGTAGCGTGCAGTTGCGCGTCATCCGTTCGGATAACGACAGGGTGGTGCTGGAGGTGGCGGACGACGGCCCCGGGGTGGAAGCGGAAGTGGCGCAAAAGCTGTTTGAGCCTTTCTTCACCACGGATGCGGGGGGTACGGGGCTGGGGTTGTATATCGCGCGGGAACTGTGCGAGGCCAATGGGGCGATACTGGCATACAGGCCGGAGGAAAAAGGCGGTGCCTGTTTCCGCATTATATTTGGAGTGAACAATGAATCCTGAAATACGCTCGGCCATGTCGCGCATTCCCAAAGTGTTGGTGGTGGATGATGAGCCGGATATTTTGGAGCTGCTGGAATTGGCGCTGATACGCATGGGTTTGGAGGTGGGGCGGGCGGGGAATGTGCGAGAGGCGCGCAGCCAGCTGGATAATGCGCATTATGATCTTTGCCTGACCGATATGCGCATGCCGGATGGCGAGGGGCTGGAGTTGCTGCACTATATTGCCGAGCGCAATCTCGATGTGCCTGTGGCGGTGATTACCGCCCACGGCAATACGGAAAATGCGGTGGCCGCCCTTAAGGCTGGGGCATTCGATTATTTGTCTAAGCCGGTGGCGCTGGATCAGTTGCGTGCGTTGGTGAAGTCGGCGCTCAAGCTGCCGCAGGCTCGCGGAGCGGTTAAGGCGGGAGAGCGTACCTTGCTGGGACGTTCTGCGGCGATGCAGCGAGTGCGCGAATTGATAGAGCGGGTGGCGCGCAGTCAGGCGCCTGTGCATATCAGTGGAGAATCCGGTAGCGGCAAGGAGTTGGCGGCGCGTTTGATGGTGGAAAAAAGTGGGCGGCACGACCAGCCGTTTGTCGCGGTGAATTGCGGGGCGATTCCTGAGAACTTGATGGAGAGCGAGTTCTTCGGTTACCGCAAAGGCTCTTTTACCGGGGCGGAGAAGGATAGGGATGGTTTCTTTCAGGCCGCGAATGGCGGCACGCTGCTGCTGGACGAGGTAGCCGACCTGCCCCTGAATATGCAGGTAAAACTATTGCGTGCAATACAGGAAAAGAAAGTGCGCAAAGTGGGCGCAACGGAAGAAGAGCCGGTAGATGTGCGCATTATCAGTGCGACGCACCACAATCTGGCCGAGCGCGTACAGCAGGGTAAGTTTCGTCAGGATCTGTATTACCGCCTGAACGTGATCTCGCTGCAAATGCCCTCGTTGCGGGAAATGAGCGACGATATCGGGGAGATTGCCACTCAAGTGTTGGATAAATTGCGCGCCGGGGAGGCGGTAAAATTCTCTGCGGAAGCCCTGCATGCCTTGGCGCAATATGACTTCCCCGGCAATGTGCGCGAATTGGAAAATATTATCGAGCGTGCTTTGGCGTTGCGTACCGGGGGGGTGGTGACGCCGGACGATTTGCAGCTTGCCCCGGCGGAACCTTCCGGCAAAAAAGATTCCTCGGCCGTATCCGGCAAGTATCCGCTCACCGATTATCTGGATCGGGTCGAGCGCGAAGCGATTTTGGAGGCGCTTAATCAAACGGGTTTTAATCGTACCGCCGCCGCCAAAATCCTCGGGGTAACTTTTCGTGCGTTGCGTTATCGCATGGAGCGGCTGTCTATTACAGATAAGGATGGTGCGGATTGAAGCTGGATGCGCAAAGCTGGTTTAGCGGGGTGCGCCGGGTGGTATCGCCCAATTTCGATGTCCGTCCGCCGCGCATGCCGGTCAATTTGCTGGTCATTCATAGCATCAGCCTGCCGCCGAATGAGTATGGCGGCGCCGGGGTCGAGCAGTTATTTACCAATACGCTGGATTGCGACGCGCATCCGTACTATGCGCAATTGCGGGGGGTGAAGGTCTCCTCCCACTTCTATATCCGCCGCAGCGGAGAGATCGTCCAGTTCGTTGCATGTGCCAGCCGGGGCTGGCATGCCGGGGTGTCGCTTTGGCGCGGGAGGACGCGCTGCAATGACTTTTCCATCGGAATCGAATTGGAGGGGAGCGATTTTGAGCCGTTCACTGATGCGCAATATCGCAATTTGACGTATTTGACCCGCCGCCTGAAACGCGCCTATCCGATCCAAGACATAGTGGGGCACTCGGATATTGCGCCCGGGCGCAAAACCGATCCGGGGCCGTATTTTGATTGGAAGCGCTATCTGAATTCACTCTGAAAAAGTCAAGGCGCGCGGCGCAAATTTTCATAAATATCTAGGCCGAAATTTCTCTTGCATAAATTCATTCATGCACTAGAATTAGCGAAAATTTGCTGGCCGACCACTAGATGTAGTGGTTTTTAGTTTAACTGGGCCATTTGGTGGGAGAGCCGAATGGCCCCTTGTATTTAAAGGGGGAGTTTATGCTGCATGCTTCAGAAAGTCTTTCGCCGTCTTACTCCGTTCCTCTGCACCAAGATTCCGATTCGTCAGTTTCCCCGGGCAATAGTTTGCCGTTGGATCAATATAAAGTGATCCGCCGCAATGGCGCGGTAGTCTCGTTTGAGCCGAGCAAGGTTTCTATTGCCATGACCAAGGCGTTTCTGGCAGTCAATGGCGGTCAAGGCGCCGCTTCGGCGCGTGTGCGCGAAATGGTTGAGCAGTTGACTGCTGGCGTGGTGAGCGCGCTGGTGCGCCGTCAGCCGCACGGCGGCACATTCCATATCGAGGATATTCAGGATCAGGTTGAGCTGTTCCTGATGCGTTCCGGCGAGCACGATGTGGCGCGTTCCTATGTGTTGTATCGCGAGCAGCGTACGCGTGAGCGAGGCAAGGCTAAAAAAGAAGCAGAGCCGCAACATGTTTTGCAGGTGAAAGAGAACGGCACATTGCGTCCTTTGGATGTGGCGGGCTTGTCCGCGCAGATCGAGGCGGCCTGTACCGGATTGGGCGAGGCGGTTGATGCAGGCAAGATATTCAAGCTGACGCTGAAGGATTTGTACGACGGCGTGCCGGTGGAAGAAGTGCGCAAGTGCGCTATTTTGTCGGCGCGTTCGATGATCGAGCAAGATCCGGCTTACGGCTTTGTCACCGCGCGTCTGCTGTTGAACAACATTCGCTGCGAAATTTTGGGCGAAGAAGTGCCTCAGGCTGAAATGGCCGAGCGCTATGCCGAATATTTCCCCAAGTTCATCAAGCGCGGCATTGAGGCCGAGTTGCTGGACGAAAAGCTAGGGCAGTTCGATCTGGCGCGTTTGGCGCAGGAGCTTGATCCCAGTCGCGATCTGCAATTCGGTTATCTCGGTTTGCAAACTTTGTACGACCGTTACTTCCTGCATATCGAAGAAGAGCGCATCGAGCTGCCGCAAGCCTTCTTTATGCGTGTGGCGATGGGCTTGGCGCTCAATGAGGTGGAACGCGAGACCCGTGCGATCGAGTTCTATCGCCTGTTGTCCAGCTTCAACTTCATGAGCTCGACCCCGACGCTGTTCAATTCCGGTACGCGCCGTTCGCAGCTATCTTCCTGCTACCTGACCTCTGTGTCGGACGATCTGGACGGCATTTATGAAGCGCTCAAAGAGAACGCGCTGCTGTCCAAATTTGCCGGCGGCCTAGGTAACGATTGGACCAACGTGCGCGCCTTGGGTAGCCACATCAAGGGCACCAACGGCAAGTCGCAAGGCGTGGTGCCGTTCCTGAAAGTGGTGAACGACACCGCTGTGGCGGTCAACCAAGGCGGCAAGCGCAAGGGGGCGGTGTGCGCATATCTGGAAACTTGGCATCTGGATATAGAAGAGTTTCTGGAGCTGCGCAAGAACACCGGCGACGACCGCCGTCGTACGCACGACATGAACACTTCGAACTGGATTCCCGACCTGTTTATGAAGCGCGTGATGGAAG
>JBBIJL010000033.1:0-15865 GCA_037446005.1 Gallionellaceae bacterium
AGCTTGCTTCGTTTCGCCCGTCGAAGCCAAGTCCATCGCTTTCTTGAACGCCCCTAGTTCAGCAGGATCAATTTCCGTTGGAACCGCTTCACCCTTCCAGTAGATGTCATGCGCATCCGATAGCGCCCCCCGTACACCGCCGACCGCATTGGTTGCGCCGATCTTTTTTTGCGGGGTGATGGTTTCCACTTTTTTCCGCAATTTATCCCAGAAACTCAACTCTTTCCCCGCCGCATTTGCCAACGAGGATGCCAATGTGGCTCCTAACAACAACATCAAAACAATCATTTTTTTCATCGCAGCCTCCTTGTTGATTACCACACAGCAACTAATCTAACGTACTGGTCAACTCCAACGCCAATGCCTTGTACTTTTTCTTGATACTCGGATCCAATTGCTGGGCTTTGCGGAAAGCCTCCTTGGCACCTTTCATGTTGCCCGAAGAGCGGTGTGCCTTGGCCAAATTAATCCAGATATAGGCATCATCAGGATTAAGCGTGGCCGCATCTTGATACGACTGTTCCGCCTCGGCATAGCGATCAAGAATCATGAACAGATTCCCCCGGTTATTCAAGGCTGCCGCATTTTTAGGATCCAGACTGATGACCTTGTCGAAATACTTCATCGAGCCTTTCAAATCACCCATTTTTGCCAAGACGATCCCGATCTGATGGTAGGCCTCTGCATCGTTCGGATTTTTTTCTATCGCCTCGCGATAGCGGTGCGTTTTGGCATTCGAGCTAATGGTAAGCATCGACGAAAACTCGGTGGGGAATTTCTTGTCGATATCGGCCTTCTTCACTTCGCCCTGCTTGTCTTTGCTTTCGGGCAAGCTGGCCGGCTTGTATGTCGACCACGCAGTATGCACATCCAGAATGGTCAAGCCCTTGCCCGCCCACTTGTAGTAGGTCTCCGCGCCCTTTTCCCATGCAGCCACGAACTTGTTCCCCACCATCGTGGTTTCCACCGGAATCCATAGCTTGCCTTCATAGATGACATACATATCATCGTTATTCCAGCCGTCCGCTTCAGCAGGAATATCGGTCGAAAACATCATCAGCATATGTTCCGGCACTTCCAGCACACGGGTCTCAATACCAATGCTTTCCAGTGCCGCCGAATAAAACGCAACCAGATCGTCACAATCACCCGCCTTGTGCATCAATGTTTCGCGCGGGAACTGGATGTAATCCACTGCGCTGACATTTCCCCGCGTCAATTGATACGGATTGCTCGGATCCTTGACATAGGTAAGCCCCAGCACACCGATTGCGTTGTACATTACCGAGGCGAGCAAGGATTCGTCATGCACGTCGCTGTATTGAGTAAGAACGGAGCGGGTAAATGCGACCAAAGGCGGATCCTTCGGAGTAATGAAGGACGCATAGCGCTCACGTTGATCCCACATCAGCTTGTGTTTTTCATAGACTTTGACTGTGGGGTTTTTTGCAAAAGTTACCGGTTTGCCGTTGTCAAAATAAGTCGCTTCCAGCATCGTCTGAACTGAAGAGTCCTCCGTCACCGTCAGGATATTGTTGTTGAACACGGCTTTCAGCGGTATTTCCACGCTTTGCCCCGGCAGCAACTTGTCCACGTTGGTTTCGGTGGCATAGTCCATGAAGTCTTTCAAGGTAAATGCCAGCTTGACGCCCTCCATCAACTTGTCGGTATTGTTGGTCAACTTCACCACGCCGACGCCGTCCTGTTCGTAGATCTTGTAGCTATTCGAAAAGATGTCGGTCAGCTTGACGATCTCAATCTCCAGCGGAGCCTTGGAAAACACGGCAGTTGTTGCATTCACCACCGCCTTCTCGGACTCCAAACCATCCTTGCTGAATGCACTGATGTAGTAGGTATATCTTGAGTTCGCCGACAAACCGCTTTTAACGAATTCAGGCAAAACGCTTTCGCCCACCTTGGTAAAAACGTCGCCATCTTTTTGATAAATCCGATAGGCACTCAGATACTCGGACTCGATCGGCTTCCAATTCATCTTAAGCTGCCATGAACCCGGCTCGACTTTGATCTCCGCTGGTACCGGCGGCATATACTTCCGCGCTGTCGCACTCACCAATGCGCTGCTGGCCCCCTCGTATCCAAGCGCAGTTTCCGCGCCTATGCGATAGAAATATTTGCCGTCCGCTTCCAAGCCGCGATCAATATATTCATTGGCCACACTGGTCGCGACACGCACGAAACCATCGTTCTCATCCTTGGAGCGGTAGACCGCATATTGCTTGATGTAGGGCAGCTTCGGATCAGCCCAGCGCAAGCGGATAGCATGCACACCGGCATCCGCCACCATCTGCTGCGGCGCACTCGGCTTGTATTGAGTCACAAACGTCTGGATGCGCTTATTTCCTTCTTCCGCAATATAGAAAGTAACTTCGTCTTTGCCAGCGATTGAAACGGGATCCAGCATTTCCCCGCGCCCTTTTCCTTTGATCGCAAAAGCGCGCAGATATTTACCCTTGTGGGTGTAGACCTTCACCCGGTTTTTATCCAGCACCATAACTTCGTCCACCGTAGCCAGCAGATCTTTTGGAGAATCGAGATTGGCCTCGCCCCCATCCGGCTCCTTGGCTATCGTCCCCATTTTTTCGCCCTGCGGGGAATAAATGGAAATCTTGCCGTCCTCAAGTACAAATAGGGTTTCTTGCGGGCTTACCGAAATTGCAACCGGATTATCCAAGTTCACGATCTCATTCTGAAAAATCCCGTCAGCATTGAAGAACTGCACTTTATCGCTACCGCTATCCGAAACGATGATGCGTCCCGAGGCAGAGACCGCAATGTCAGTCGGATCACTAAATTGCCCTGCCCCGCTCCCGCTTGATCCGAAGCTGCTCACGATATTGCCCTTGTCATCGAGCTTAATGACTCTGGATTTCTTGTCATCCAACACCCAGATGCCGCCGTTCTTATCCAGCGCAACGGCCATCGGCTTCACATCTTTCAATTTATATTGAGCATCAAGCACGCCGTTCTTGAAACGGACGACAGATTTATCGTCGCTATTGATGCCGTATAACGAATCGGCGCCATCAGAAACCAGCTTGGTAATATCTGCTGCGGAAAACTCCCCAGTCCACTGGACAAAGCGACGCGTAATGGCTTTGGGGATTTCGTCCAGAACATCGCCCGCATCCGCCACAAAGACACTGACCACGCCTTTTGCTTTATCGCCGACGACCACCTGACGATCCTTCATTGCCGCCAAACCGGTTATGCTTTGAAACTGCGCCTTGTCTTTCCCCTTGGAACCGAAACGATATACGGGCTTATCGTCGAAACTGTATTTCTGGACAAAAAGATTGTCACGATCCACCACGTAAATTCCATCCTGCGCAACCGCAAACGAGGCCAGACGCCCATTCTTGGGCAAGTGCTTAACGTACTCTCCGCTCGGCTTGTAAACCTTGACCAAATCGTCATCGGCATCCAGCACGTAGATCAAACCGCGCGCATCCACCTGTACATCCATCGGGGAATGCAACAGATGCACCTCCTCTTCGCCTTTGACCGGCTTGCCGCCGGATGCGGGACGCAACTCCAGCGCATTGATATACACCCCGTTGCTGCCAAACATTTGAATGCGTTTTTCGCCCTTGTCCAGCACATAGACTATGCCTTCGTGGGTTGCCACACCGATCGCATCATCCATATCCACGCCGGCACCGAAGCTCCCCTGATACTCGCCCTTTGCATTGAACATCGCCACCTGATTCAGCGAATTGTCCACCACATAGAGCAAGCCATTACCGATGGTCGCAGAGCGCGGTTTTTTCAGTATTGCATTGCCCTTTGCGTCTTTCGCCGGCAGCGTCATCAGCACCGCACCGTCAAGACCGGTCACAATCACGCCCCCGTCTTTCGTTGCGAAATGCAGACGTCCCGCTTTCCCCCCCAGCAACTCCTGCGCACCCGCAGGCAGCGCAAACTCGCGACTGAAATCAGCCTTGGCCAAATTTCCCAGTGGCTGCTGATCCGCCGCATAGGCGGAGAAGCCCGCATTCAGGCAAAAAACGAAGAAAGCAATTCTAAAAATCCGCATTTTGAACACCATATAAACTAGTTGAACGAGTACGCGCAAAGGCTAACCGGCTGTGCAAAAATCATTTTTCATCTCTGGTGAAAACACCATCCCAGTTTTCCGGAGGAGGATTCTTTTCGAAATAATCGCATCGCTCGATATATATCTCGCACGGCCTATCGTCAGGGACTTCCGCGAGTAGGGAGCGAAAAGCCTTGCGGGAGTCATCCCAGCGTCGCGCGCGGTACAATTCGAGCGCGGAATTAAACTGTTCCGCCTTCTGCTCATCTATCCCTACAGAGAACCCCACCGGCTCATAAATTGTAACAGGTAATTGTTTGCCTACGACACGTATCCTGTCGAGCTCGCGGTAGTTGTATTCACCCTTGGTGAGTTGATAAGTGCTCTCTCCCACCAGAAAACTGATCCCGTAGTATTTGGCCGAACTTTCCAATCGCGCCGCCTGATTCACGGTATCGCCGATAACCGTGTACTCCATCTTTTTTCCTTCAAAGCCGACATTGCCGGCCACCACATCGCCGGACTGAACCCCGCCGCGAATATAGAAAGGTTCAACGCCCTCCGCTGCCCATTTTTCGCGCAACTCCACCATGCGCTTTCTCATCGCCTTGATGCATTCGATCGCCAGCTTGGCATGATCCGGCTGCGCCAATGGCGCGCCCCAATAGATCAGAATTCCATCGCCGATAAACTTGTCCACCGTCCCGTCGAAACGCTCGACCACCTGCACCATGGCGCCCAGATATTCGTTCAACCGCGCCACCACCTCCTGCGGCGTGCGTTTCTCGCTAAACGAAGTAAAACCCTTCACATCGGTAAACAAAATAGTGACGTCTTTATTGTCACCGCCGATTTTGGCCGCATCCGGATTTTCCTCCAGACGCGCCACCAGCTTGTCGGACAAATAGCTGGAGAACATGGAGCGCATCTGCCGGGCACTGCGATCCAGCACCAGATAGCGAAAGCTCCCCCCGACCAGCACGGCCACCACTGCCGCCAATGGCGGGTAAACCATACTGACCCAATGCCCTTCAAGGAAAAACCGGTAACTCAGCCAGAAGTAGCCCACCGACATCAGAAACGCGGCCGGAATGGCGCTATACAAGCGCAGCTTTGTCGTCAGGTAGTAGCTCAAAGAGCCCAGCAACAGAATAAAGAAAATATCGACCAGCGATTCGAATCCGGTCTGGCGGATATAGCGTTCGCTGATGATATTGTCGGCAATCGTGGCATGCACCTCCACCCCGGGCGTGTTGCCGTGAAAGGGGGTCACGCGCATGTCGTAAACACCCAGCGCCGTTGCGCCGACGAATAAAATTTTGCCTTTCAGCAGTTCGGGAGCAATGCGCCCGTGCACAACGTCTGTAAACGAGTAGCGCGGATACACACCGGGATAGCCGGTGTAATTGATCCACATCGCATTTTCGCCGTTAACCGGAATATGGCGTTCGCCCAAGGCAATGTCATACGGATTCGCGACAAATTCTTTCATATCCAATGCCGCCATCGCGCCCATCAACCCTAGCGACGGGGTAAATTTCCCTTCGGCATCCTGAATGACCAGCATACTGCGCCGGTTCACCCCATCGTTTTCCGGCAAAAAATTAATGTGGCCGACACCGACGGCGTTGCGTTCGATTTCAGGGATCGAACGCGTCACTCCGCCCACGCGAAAGTCTTTATCCAGATCAAAAGACATTGCCAACACGACGTTACCCGCCTTTTTCATGGCTGCCGCAAAAGCCTGATCCGGCTTGTCCGCCTCATGTTCGGGGAAAAAAGCATCAAACAAAACACGTTTGGCGCCCGCATCGGATAAGCGCGAAATCAGGTGCGCATATTCGGTTCTCGTCCATGGGAATCGCCCCAGTTCGGCGATACTTTTATCGTCAATGGCGATAATCGCAATGTCAGGATGCGGAGCAACAGGCCCCCGCAAACTCTTGTAGCGGAGATCGTAGGTTTTGGCCTCAAAGGCCTCAAGAAATGGGTTCTGGGTGTAATAAAGCAGAGTAACCGCAAGAATCGACATCAGCGCCAGCATCAGGGAAATTGCCCTCATCGCTTTCCCGGACAAACTGATCTTGGGTATTTTTATAGACATTGCCGCGCGCCCTCACTGAAAGTTGGTCAGACATAACTACCTAGCGGGCTCATCATGCCGACCAAACCGGTTTATTTCAAGCGCAAAGTTTAACCGGCGGGGTGCCGCAAAAGCATGGACTATGCAGCTTGCACCGGAATCTCATTGCGTTGCGCGATGATACGGTTGTGCTCATCCACATAAACCAGACGCGGATGAAATTCCTGCAATTCAGGCTCGGAGTAAGCCGAATAAGCCGCGATGATCAGAATGTCGCCGGGATTGGCCTTATGCGCTGCCGCACCGTTCACCGAGATCGTGCGGGAGCCGCGTTGCGCACGGATGGCATAGGTGGTGAAGCGTTCGCCGTTGCTGACGTTGTAGATGTCGATCTGCTGATATTCCTTGATGCCGGAAGCATCCAACAGATCATCGTCGATGGCGCACGAACCCTCGTAATGCAGCTCCGACTGCGTCACGCGCACACGGTGCAATTTCGCTTGTAGCATGGTTCGTTGCATAGCCTACCTCCGGGAAAATCAGCCCTCTGACTTCAGGCCTTAATGATGTGGGCGCGCATTATAAGTCGCGTACCCGGAAAGACAAACCGCTAAGCGACCTCGACTTCCAGATTGTCGATCAGCCGCGTCACCCCTAACCGCGCCGCCGCCAATAGCACCAGCCTGCGATCCAACACCGCCGGAGCGCCCAATGTTTCCCGGTTGCGCACCGACACGTACTCCACCTGCCATCCGCGCCCGGCAAGCGCGGCGACCGCATCGGCTTCCACCCTACCGTAGTCGCGCGCACCGCCCAAAATCTCCTGGCGCACTTTCGACAGCGTCTGTTGCAGGAAAGTTGCCTCGCTACGCTCGGTTGCAGACAGGTATTGGTTGCGCGAACTTAGCGCCAGCCCATCCGCCGCACGCACCGTCTCACCGCCGATGATGCGTATCGGCAGATTCATCTGCGCCACCATCTGACGGATGATGTGCAACTGCTGGTAGTCCTTCTTGCCGAACAGCGCCACCTGCGGCTGCACGATGTTGAGCAGTTTCAACACCACCGTCGCCATGCCGCGAAAATGCCCCGGACGTGTCGCGCCGCATAACTCATCGGCAATCGGCGGCGGCTCGACGAACACGGTCTGTTGCTGCGGATACATCTCATTCGCCGCCGGTGCGAACACCACATCGGCCAGCCCTTGCAACTTGGCGCAATCCGCCTCCAGCGTGCGCGGATATTTATCAAAATCTTCCGAGGGACCGAACTGCAAAGGATTGACGAAGATGCTCACCACCACGCAGTCCGCATGGGCACGAGCTTGGCGCACGAGATCAATGTGCCCCTCGTGCAGATTGCCCATGGTCGGAACGAAAGCGACGGTTCCGGCGTTTGACAGGCGCTCACGCAATGCGGCGATAGTAGCGATACGTTGCATCAGAAACTGTGCTCCTTGGCGGGGAACGCGCCGGACTTTACCTCGCGCGCGTAGCTCTCCACTGCCGCCGCGATGGAAGTCGCACCCTGCATGTAATTCTTCACAAAGCGCGCTTTCTTGCCCGGATAGATGTCGAGCATGTCATGCAGCACCAGCACCTGACCGGAACAACCCGCGCCCGCACCGATGCCGATGGTGGGGATGCGCAACGATGCGGTGATCTGTGTCGCCAATGCCGCAGGCACTGCCTCCAGCACCACCATGCCCGCGCCTGCCTGTGCGACAGCCTCCGCGTCTGCCATCAGTTGCCGCGCGGCGGCATCGCCCTTGCCCTGCACTTTATAGCCGCCGAGCTGGTTCACCGATTGCGGCGTCAGACCGATATGCGCGCACACCGGAATGCCGCGCTCGGTGAGAAACGAGATTGTTTCCGCCATTGCCACACCGCCTTCGAGTTTGACCATATGCGCGCCCGCCGCCATCAATTGCGCGGCATTGGCAAAAGTCTCGCGCGGACTGACCTGCGAAGTACCGAACGGCATATCGGCCATGATGAAGGCCTGCAATGCACCGCTCGCCACGCAGGACGTGTGATACGCCATCGCATCCAGCGTGACCGCCAGCGTGGATTCGCGCCCCTGCAACACCATGCCCAGCGAATCGCCCACCAGCAGCACATCCACGCCGTTGTTTTCCAACAGTGAGGCAAAGCTCGCGTCGTAGCACGTCAGCACCGCGATTTTCTCGCCCTTGTCGCGCATCGCCTGCAATGTAGTGAGTGTTTTTCTCATCACGCCCCCAAGCTAAAAAATTCGCGCGGCCCGCGCATATTTTGGATACGTTGCAATAACAACTCGAAGTCCTCATCCTGATCGACAAAATTAAGATTGTCACTATTCACCACCAGCAACGGCGCGGCATCGTAGTGATGGAAGAATTCGCCGTAACTCTGCGCCAACCGTGCCAGATAATCACTGCCGATCGTGCTTTCATAGCGCAGACCGCGTCGTTGCACCCGCTCCACCAGCGCATCAGTCGAGGCCTGCAAATAGATTACCAGATCGGGCGTCGGCGCTTGCAGCGCAAGACTCTGATAGATGTTCTGGTATAGCTTGTACTCATCTTCGCTCAAGGTGAGGCGCGCGAACAAGGTATCTTTTTCGAACAGGTAATCGGAGATGGTGCGGTTGCTGAACAGATCCATCTGCGCCAAGTCGCGCACCTCGTTGATGCGCTGGAACAGAAAGAACAACTGCGTGGGCAAAGCGTAGCGCGCGGAATCTTGGTAGAACCGCGCAAGGAACGGATTGTCCTGCGGCTTCTCCAGCAGCATCTGCGCTCCCGTGCGCTCCGCCAGACGCTGCGTCAGACTGGTCTTGCCCACCCCGATGGGGCCTTCGACCACGATGTAGCGATATTTACTCAGGGGCATTTAGAGCCGCTCCAACTCTTGACCTTCGCATCGCACCGCTGCGTTTGCCGCCGAGCCGACACCGGGGATAACACACTCCGGCGCAATCTCCAGCAACGGCTGCAACACAAAGGCACGCAGGTGCATCTGCGGATGCGGGATAGTCAGGCCGTGTTCGTGCTGACGCAGATCGTCATACAGCAACACATCCAAGTCCAAGGTGCGCGGCGCATTGACAAACTCGCGCGTGCGTCCACAGCGCTGCTCCAGCGCCAGCAACTCGCCGAGCACAGCGCGCGGCGACAAAGCGGTCTGCAATTCCGCCACCGCATTAATGAAATCGGGCTGATCCAGATAACCCACCGGCGCACTGCGATACAAGGAAGAGCATTTCACCACGCGCGTCTGCGGCAAAGTATCCAGCTCGCGCATCGCCTGCAACACCTGTGCGCGCGGGTCAGCCAGATTGCTGCCCAAACCGACAAAAACCTTATGTTCCATCACTTGTTGGCGCTCAATCTATGGGCAATTCGGTTTGAGTGACCGTTGCATTGGGCTTCCTGGTACGCCGGCGCTTTTTCTTCGGGCCGGTATCGGGCAATAGCATTTCGGCGCGCCGCTCCTCGGCGGCATCCTGAAACTCCGTCCACCACTCGCCCAGCTCCGTATCCACCTCGCCGCTCTCGCAGCGCAGCAACAAAAAATCGTAAGCCGCACGGAAGCGCGGCACGCCCAGCAGACGCAACGGACGCGAACCGCCGCGCTGCTCGAAGCGCGGCTGTAGCAGCCACATCTCTTTCATCACCGTATCGTAACGGCGCGGAATGGCGAGTTGCGCGCGCTGCCGGTCCAGCACCTCATCCATCGCCTCGTGCATCGCACCTATCGGCTTCTCGCCCGCATCCTGCTTCGCTTTCCAGGCAGCCAACACCTCATGCCACAACAGGCATGCGAATAAAAAAGCGGGGGACGTGGGCTTGTCTTCGCGAATACGCTGATCGGTATTTTGCAGCGCAAGCGTGACAAACTTCTCGCCCATCGGCTGTTCCAGAATCACATCCAGCATCGGCAGCATGCCGTGGTGCAGCTCCATCGCGCGCAACTTTTTGACGCACTCCCAAGCATGGCCTGACAGCAGCAGCTTCAGCATCTCGTCGAACATGCGCGCTTCCGGCACATTCGCCAGCAGGCCTTTCATTTTGGCGATGGGCGCGGCGGTCGCGACATCCAGCTTCATGCCCAGCTTGGCGGAGAGACGCACCGCGCGCAGCATGCGCACCGGGTCTTCGCGGTAGCGCACTTCGGGATCGCCGATCATGCGCAGCGTGTTGGCGCGGATATCTTCGTAGCCGTGGTGATAGTCGAATATCTCTTGCGTGGACGGATCGAAAAACAGCGCGTTGGCGGTAAAGTCGCGCCGCGCCGCATCCTGCTCCTGATCGCCGAACTCGTTGTCGCGCAGGATGCGCCCGTGCGCGTCGGTCTCGGCATCCTCCACGTCGATAGCGCGGCGGAAGGTGGAAACCTCCACGGTCTCCTCGCCAAACATTACGTGCACCAGACGAAAGCGCCGCCCGATAATGCGCGCACGACGAAAGACCCGCTTCACCTCCTCGGGCGTGGCATCCGTCGCCACATCGAAATCCTTGGGCTGTCGTTGCAGCATCAAATCGCGCACCGCACCGCCAACGACATAAGCCTTGAAACCCGCCGCCTGCAAACCGTCGGTCACGCGCCGCGCGCCGTAGCTAATGCCGTCGCGGCTCACCTTGTGCGCCTCGAATGGAATCACGCTGGCGGCACCGTGCGACTTAACCTTGGCAGACTTGCCGAACACCCGCTTGAACAGTTTTTTTATCATTTCGTCCGATTATTGATTGCGGCAAGACTGCCGCAAATTTCAGGAGGGCGGATTATACACCCGGGGGGAAGATTGGCTTTTTATCCGAAATCCGCTTCAGGACGGCGAGCCCATTCCCGCTGCGGCACACGCATAGGACTAATCCTATGCCCGACACCAAACCCTACAAAATTATCAAGATTGTCTGATAGTTGAGTACCGCACATTTTGAGACTATCCCTCCAAACGAAAAATAGAATTGGGGAGCGAATGAAGCCTGACAAATTGATGCGCATATTGATAGCTGATGACCACGCCGTCGTTCGTGTCGGCCTGAAACAACTGTTCACGCTGATGAGCGACATCACCGTTGCCGGGGAAGCCGCGAACGGCATGGAGGTGCTCGAACTGCTCCAGACGGACGGCAACTTCGATTTGCTGTTGCTTGACCTGAACATGCCGGACATCAGCGGACTGGACCTGATCGCCCGTATCCGCGCCCAATTCAAAACGCTACCGATTCTCGTTTTCAGCATGCACAACGAATCACTGGTTGCCAAACGGGCGCTTCTGGCCGGCGCCTCCGGCTTCCTCACCAAAGGCTGCACCGAGGCAACCCTGATGGAAGCCCTTCGCAAGGTCGTATCCGGCGGACGATTTATTGATCCGGCACTGGCCGAAAAGGTCATTTTCGAAAAGATGGATATAGGGGAAGATATTCCCCATGGCAAGCTTTCCGAACGCGAATTGCACATCCTGAAATTATTCGCGCAAGGAAAGACCGGCAACGAAATTGCCGAAACGCTCTCCATCAGCAAAAAAACCGTCAGCACCCACAAAGCGCACCTGATGAGGAAAATGTGCTTCCAGAATATTGCCGAGCTGGTGCTCTATGCGGCGGACTATGCCTTGATCGAATAAGGCATTGCGCTTCTACGCCGAGGCCTCCGCGTTTATCTTAACGAGATGACCGGCCACCCCGACTGCTCCGCATGTTTCTGCAACGTGGCATCGGGATCGACCGCCACGGGCTTCTTCACCTTGGCGAGCAGCGGCAAATCGTTCAGCGAATCACTATAGAACGTCGTGTCGGCAAAACTCTCCCAAGTCCAGCCGCGTTGTGCCATCCAGCTTTCCAGCCTGATGATCTTGCCTTCGCGGAAGCTCGGCACCCCCGCGACATTGCCCGTGAATTCGCCGTTGACCTGCTCGGGGTCGGTGCCGATCAGATGCGGCACGCCGAATTCGCGTGCGATGGGTGCGGTGACAAAACTGTTCGTGGCGGTAATGATGACGCAGACATCACCCGCATCGCGATGCTTAGCCACCAGCTCACGCGCGGCAACGCCCATCATCGGGCGCACTTTGATGCGCATGAAGTCTTCGTGCCACGCATCCAGCACTTTGCGCGCATGGCGCGACAGCGGCTTCAGTTGGAAGTCCAAGAATTCGTGGATATCCAACACGCCTGCCTTGTATTGCTCGTAGAACGTGAGGTTTTTGGCCTCGAATAATTCGCGGTCGAGCACCCCCTGCTCGATCAGAAATTGCGACCACTCGAAATCGCTGTCGCCGCTCAGCAGGGTGTTATCCAAATCAAATAAAGCCAGCTTCAATTACTCTCTCCCGATACTTTCATCACTTCTTTCAACAGCGGCACGGTCGCCGCGCGCTTCTTCATGCGCAGGCAATACTCATCCAATTCATCCAAGATGCCCAACAGATAGGGCATGTCGCGCCGCCCGTGACGCAGCAGATAACTCGTCACTTCGCCCGGCAGTTCAAAACCGCGTGCGGCGGCGTGCGCATGCAAGGCTAGTGACTTCTCCTCATCGTTCAGCCCCTGCACCTGATAGACCATGCCCCAGCCCAGACGGGTACGCAGATCGTCGCGCAATTGCAGATGCGCGGGAGCCGCCTGCCCGCTCACCAGCAGCAGGCCGCCGCTTTCGCGCATGCGGTTGTAAAGCTCGAACAAGACGATCTGCGCGGCCTCGTCCAGCGACTCCACATCGTCCACCGCCACCACTTGCGCGGCCTGCGGCACAGCACCCTGCGCATAAATGGCGCTCTGCCCCAGCTCCAAGGCTCGTACGACGGCAGCTTGCAGCAAGTGGCTCTTGCCGCTAACCGCCTCGCCCCACAGGTAAAAGCCGCGTTCACCGCCCGTGCTGGCCAAGGCGTGGCGCAAGGCGGAATGCAATTCCAGATTGCGCCCGACCACGAAATTATCCAGAGTAGGTTGCCATTGCGGGGTGATGCCTAACAACAGTTGAGTCATATTGATTCCGAATAACAAGGGCGGGGAAGGCGCGCCCTTAGCAATGCACGGCAAAGCGTGTTTGAGTCATTTCAGGTAAAATCCGCCGTTCAAAAAACCGCCGGTCAGAACGGACGGCACTTTACCTTTACGAAAGCGAGAACTCAACTTGAGCCAGCCCACCAACAGCCTTTCCTACCGCGACGCAGGGGTCGATATCGACGCGGGCGACCAACTGGTCGAGAACATCAAACCTTTTGCCAAACGCACCATGCGCCCCGAAGTCTTGAGCGGCATCGGCGGTTTCGGCGGTCTGGTCGAGATCTCGAAAAAGTACAAAGAGCCCGTGCTGGTGTCCGGCACCGACGGCGTGGGCACCAAGCTGAAACTGGCTTTTGAACTGAACCGCCACGACACCGTGGGCATCGACCTCGTCGCCATGAGCGTGAACGATATCCTGGTGCAGGGCGCCGAGCCGCTGTTCTTCCTCGACTACTTCGCCTGCGGCAAGCTCGACGTGCCCGCCGCCACCGAAGTCATCAAGGGCATCGCCAAGGGTTGTGAAGATTCCGGCTGCGCGCTGATCGGCGGCGAAACCGCCGAAATGCCGGGCATGTACCCGGTAGGCGAATACGACCTGGCCGGCTTCGCCGTCGGCGTGGTGGAAAAGAGCAAGATCATCACCGGCGAACACATCAAGGCGGGCGACGTGGTGCTGGGTCTGGCCTCCAACGGCGCGCACTCCAACGGCTATTCGCTGGTGCGCAAGATCATCGAGCGTTCGCATCCCGATCTGAACGCCAAGTTCGACGGCGACCGCTCGCTGGCCGATTGCATCATGGCGCCCACGCGTTTGTACGTGAAGCCGCTGCTGTCGCTCATGCAATCCATCACCGTCAAAGGCATGGCGCACATCACCGGCGGCGGTATCACCGAAAACGTGCCGCGCGTGTTGCCCGCCAATGTCGTGGCCGATATCGACAGCAAGACTTGGCAAATGCCCAAACTGTTCAACTGGCTGCAAGAAGGCGGCAACGTCGAGGTGCAGGAAATGTTCCGCACCTTCAACTGCGGCATCGGCATGGTAGTCGTGGTTGCAGCGCAGGATGCGGATGCCGCGGTCAAGCATTTGCAGGCGGCGGGCGAAACCGTGTCGCGCATCGGTGTCATCCGCGCACGCAACGGCGATGAACATCAAACGCAAGTGCGTTAAGCCGTGAAGAAAGTCGTCATTCTCATCTCCGGTCGCGGCAGCAATATGCAATCACTGCTGGAAGCACACTTGCCCTGCGAGATCGTCGCGGTCATCAGCAACAAGGCCGATGCCGGTGGCTTGGAGATCGCCAGACAACACGGTATCGCCACCGCCGTGGTGTCGCACCGCGAACACGCCGACCGCGCCGCTTTCGATATGGCGCTGGCGCATGTCATCGACAGCTTTCACGCCGATCTCGTTGTGCTGGCCGGATTCATGCGCATCCTCACCACGCCGTTTGTCGAACGCTATCGCGGCAAACTGGTCAACATTCACCCCTCGCTGCTGCCCTCTTACACGGGGATCAACACCCACGAGCGCGCCTTACAGGACGGCGTAAAAATCCACGGCTGCACCGTGCATTTCGTCACGCCCACACTGGACGGCGGCCCCATCATCATTCAGGCCGCTGTGGCGGTGTTGCATGGCGACACCCCGGCAACGTTGTCCGCACGCGTGCTGCGCGAAGAGCACCGCATCTACCCGCAAGCCTTGCGCTGGCTGTGCCGCGAGCAAGTATGGCTGAATGCCGACGGGCGCGTCGCGACCAACCGGCTGGAGCAACCGGGCACCGCGCTGATTTCCCCGGGACTGAATTGAACTTTCTGCGGCTCCCCTAATTCAGCCCCGGCCTCGCCGCATTGCCGTGAACAAGCATATCTCCCCCAAAAACCGACGCATCGCCTTGGCTGCGGTTTTATCCGTATTGCTGCACGGCTTGCTGCTGTGGCTACCGGAAATAAAACTTCCGCAACATGAAAAACAGTTGCCGCCGCTCATCGCCAAACTCGAACCCTTAGCCAAGCCCAGCGCGCAAGCCACCCGGAAAGAACCGCAACCCAAGGTGCGTCCCGAAGCGCAAGCGCAGCCCGTTGTGCAATCCGTGCCTGAACTCCCGGTCGCCGCCAGCGCCCCGGTAGCGGTCAGCGCGCCCGCACCGACGAGCGCCGTCGCCATTGCAGAACCCGCTCCTCCAGTCGCAACAGAAGCCGTACCGCCCGAACCGCAACGCCCGCCTTTACCCAAACACGCGCGCCTCCGTTTCGACATCTATCAGGGGCAGGGTAATTTCAAAATCGGCGAATCAATTCATACGCTGGAAATAAGCGACGGGCGTTACCTGCTCAAAGCCGACGTACAAACCACCGGGCTTGCCGGCCTGATAAAAAGCTATCGCATGGTGCAAACCAGCACCGGCACCGCAACCGCGCAAACCCTGAAACCGGAAGTCTTCAGCGAAGAAATCACCGACAGCAGCGGCAAGCAACGGCACCGCACCAATTTCGATTGGGCGAACAATATTGTTCGCTTTACCGAAGGCGGCGAAACACGCCTGCGACCCGACGCTCAGGACATCCTGAGCATCCTCTACCAATTTTCCGCCATGCAGCAACAAACCGAAATCGTTTCCATCCATATCGGCACGGGAAAGCGTTTCGAGGAATACCGCTTCGAAATCGCGTTTGAAGAAAAGCTCGCAACCGCAATGGGCACGTTGCAAACCGTGCATTTCCGCAAATT
>JBBIJL010000034.1:0-15480 GCA_037446005.1 Gallionellaceae bacterium
CGCCAGCTTGGTCAAGTCCGTTTCGCCGTTCACGTTGATGATGCTGAGTTTGCCCGCGCCCAGATGCAAGTCGTCGGCAAAATCCAGCACCGCCCCGACGATCGTGAGTTTCCCCTCTTTGACTTCCTCGTCGAACTTGAGCACGGCCGCCGCCACCTGGTTGTGGACATTGGCTTTGACGCCCACCATGTTGGTCAAATCCTTGGCGATGGTGATGGTATCCAGTTCGCGTTTGATGGCGGGCGATTCTTTGGAATAATTGCCGGTCACGGCTGCAATCGCGCCGCAGCGCGAATGGCCGATGAACAGCAGCACGGGGGTGTGCAAGTGATGCACGCCGTATTCGACTGAGCCCTCCGCCGTGGCGAGCTGGTTGCCGATGTTGCGCACCATGAACAATTTGCCTTCGGGGTTGTGCTCCAGCATGTTGGTTTGCACGCGCGAATCGGAGCAGGTCACTATTGTTGCCGCCGGATATTGGCCTTTGGCCAGCGTCGCAAAAAACTCGATCTTGTGTCCGGTGTAGTAAGCAATATTTTCCGATTTGAGCGTGTTGATAAAGCCGATGGCGTTGGCAACTTCATTTATTTCGGAGTCGCGCCCATCCAGTGCGTGAGCCGGGTTGGCCATGGCTAGCGCGGCGACGCAGACTGACAAAAAAATCCGTTTCATGGTGCTTCTCCGAATAAAGGGGCAATTCCTGACGCTGGGCAGTCTAGCAGGCGGAGGCGGGGCGGAAGCGGGGAAAAGAGCGGGTTTATCCGGTTATTTCACCGGTGGCAGGCGACAAAAAAGGCGGCTCGCAAGCCGCCTTTCTGCGGAGCGGTGACGCTTTAGTGATGGTGTTTCACGACGTCGGATTCATCGCCGATGTCTTTGCGTACCAGCTCGGCTTGCAGCTTGGCGGCATCGGTCTGGCCGTTGACGTTAATCAGGTTCAGCTTGCCTGCGCCTTGTTTCATATCGTCGGCAAAGTCATAAACGGCGCCGATCACCAGCAGATGGCCTTCCTTGATTTCCTCTTTCCATTCTTCCATCGCGGCGGCGACCTGATTGTTGACGTTGGCTTTCACGCCGTCGATGCTGCCGGTGCCTTTGGAGATTTTGATCGTATCAAGTTCTTTCTGGATGGCGGGTTCCAGCTTGGAATAGTCACCGCTGGCGGCGGCGATCGCGCCGCACTTGGCGTGGCCGATAATCAGCAACAGCGAGGAACCCAAGTGATTGATGCCGTATTCCACGGATCCTTTGGAGGTTGCGATCTGGTTGCCGATGTTGCGCACCATGAATAAATCGCCTTCCGGGGTCTTGTCCAGCATGTTGGTATGCACGCGCGAGTCGGAGCAGGTCACCACGGTGGCGCGGGGATGTTGGCCTTTGGCCAGTTCCTGGAAGAAGGCGGAGCCTTTGGCGGCGACATAGGCGGAATCGTCCGCCATGATTTCCTTGATGAAGGCGCGGGCTACGCCGGCCTCGCCGTGTTCGTGCGACTGCGCCAAGGCCGGGACAGTGATGAAAGAGGCGGCCAGCAAGGCGGCGGAAAGCTTTTTAAACATGTGATCTCCCTGATCGGTTTCGTTATTGAATGCACTCGTTGGTGCGGCAAGCAGTCTAACAGACCAGGGGAGGTAACGCGCGTGCTCTACATCAGGATGACATCGTATTGCTCTTGCGAGTAAAGCGTCTCGACTTGTAGGGAGACATTTTTGCCGATGAAGTCGGAAACCTGCGCCAGACTTTGCGATTCCTCGTCGAGGAACAGGTCGATCACGGGTTGTGCGGCGAGGATGCGAAACTCGCGCGCATTGAACTGGCGTGCTTCGCGCACGATCTCGCGCAATATCTCGAAACAGATGGTCTGGGCGGTCTTGACCTCGCCTCTGCCCTGACAGGTCGGGCAGGGCTCGCACAGCACATGCGCCAGACTTTCGCGCGTGCGCTTGCGCGTCATTTCCACCAGACCCAGCGCGGAGAAACCGTTCACGGTGATGCGGGTGTGGTCGCGTGCCAGCGTTTTTTTGAACTCATCGAGCACGGCATCGCGGTGTTCGGCATTGTCCATGTCGATGAAATCGCAGATGATGATGCCGCCCAGGTTGCGCAGGCGCAGTTGGCGCGCGATGACCTGCGCCGCTTCCAGATTGGTTTTGAAAATGGTGTCGTCGAACGTGCGCCCGCCGACGAAGCCGCCAGTGTTCACGTCCACCGTGGTGAGCGCCTCGGTCTGGTCGATGATGAGGTAGCCGCCCGACTTTAAATCCACGCGGCGCGACAGTGCGCGCTCGATCTCGTCTTCCACACCGTACAGGTCGAACAGCGGCCTTTCACCGATGTAGTGGCTCAGTTTGGAGGCGGCTGCCGCAATGTAGTCGTTGGCAAACGCCATCATGCGTTCGTGCGTTTCGCGCGAGTCGATGAGCACGCGGGAAGTCTCCTCGCTCACGAAGTCGCGCAGCACGCGCAGGCTGATGTCCAGCTCCTGATACAGCAGCGCGGGCGCGCTTTGGTGCTTGGCCTGCTGCTGCAATTTGTCCCACAGCTTGTCGAGATAGGCGATGTCGGCGCGGAAGTCGATGTCCGACGCGGTTTCGGCCAGCGTGCGGATGATGTAGCCGCCCTTGTGTTCCGGCGGCAGCGCCTGTTGCAGCTTGGCGCGCAACTGCTCGCGCTCTTCCTCGCTTTCGATGCGCTGCGAGACGCCGATGTGCGACTCCTGCGGCAGATACACCAGCATGCGTCCAGCGATGCTGAGCTGGGTGGAAAGGCGCGCGCCTTTGGTGCCGATGGGGTCTTTGATGACCTGCACCAGCAGCGTCTGGCCTTCGAACAATACCTTCTCGATTGGTTTTACAGGTTCGCCGTTGCTGCAATTTTCCCAGATGTCGGCCACATGCAAAAACGCGGAACGCTCCCAACCGATGTCGATGAAGGCGGATTGCATGCCGGGCAGCACGCGCTTTACGCGCCCCACATAAACATTGCTCACCATGCCGCGGTGGCTGCCGCGTTCGATGTGCAGCTCCTGTACCACGCCCTGCTGCATGATGGCGACGCGGGTTTCCTGCGGGGTGACGTTGATCAGAATTTCATCGCTCATGGTGCGGGATATCCGAAAATTTTCAGTAACTCGACCGTCTCGCACAAAGGCAGTCCCATCACGCCGGTATAGCTGCCCTCGATGCGCTCGACGAATGCGCCCGCGTACCCCTGAATGCCGTAAGCGCCCGCTTTGTCGTGCGCCTCGTTGCCGAGCAGGTAGCGGTGGATGCGCCCATCATCGAGCGAGGCAAAAGTGACGTTGGTGGCGGAGAGCCGCATTTCGATGCGCTCTTCAAACGCTACGGCAACTGCCGTCAGTACCTGATGCTGGCGACCGGAAAGGGTATGCAAAATTTCCGCCGCATGGGCATGGTCGCGCGGCTTGCCGATGATCTTGCCGTCTATCGTCACGGTGGTATCGGCGGCGAGCACCGGAAAAGGCGGCAGGTTGCGGTAGAGCAGCGCATCCCAGCCGGCTTGCGCTTTGGCATGGCAGATGCGCTGCACATATTCCACCGGGTCTTCGTTTTCCTTCGGTGTCTCGTCCACGCTGACGTTGCGGCGCGGATCGTTGCGCAGCAACAACATTTCGTAATTGACGCCGATTTGTTTGAGCAACTCGCGGCGGCGCGGGCTTTGCGAGCAGAGGTAGATGCGGGGTTGCCGGATACTCATAGTTATTCCCTGTGATAGGGGTGATTGTGCAACAGGCTGTAGGCACGATACAACTGTTCGGCGAGCAGCACGCGCACCATGCCGTGCGGCAGGGTCAGTGCCGACAGCGCGAGCAATTGCTGCGCGCTGGCGCGCACCGATTCGTGCAGCCCGTCCGCACCGCCGATGATGAACGCGACATCGCGCCCGCCGCCGAGCCAGTCGTGCATTTTTTGCGACAGCTGCTTGGTGGTCAGATGCGCGCCGCGCTCGTCAAGCACGATGCGGGTGACATCTTTGGGCAAGGCGGCATTGATGCGCTGAGCTTCGGCTTCCATGATCTGCGGCACGGTTTTTCCGGTGGTGCGCGGCTCGGGTTTAACTTCGATCAGCGCGATGGTCGCCTCGCGCGGCATGCGCTTGGTGTATTCGTTGAAGCCGCTGGTGATCCATTCCGGCATCTTGTTACCGACGGCCAGAATGATTAGCTTCATTGTTTAGTCAGTACCGAAGTGCGCGGTGTTGCGCCCCAGAGTTCTTCGAGGTTGTAGTAGGCGCGCACGGCGGGCTGCATGACGTGTACCAGTACATCGCCCAGGTCGATCAGCACCCACTCGCCGCTTTTTTCACCTTCGGTGCTGAGCACTTTTTCTCCGGCTTCTTGCAGTTTTTTAACCACGTTGTCGGCGAGCGCCTTGGTCTGGCGGTTGGATTGGCCGCTGGCGACCACCATGCGCTCGAACAGCGGGCTGATTTTTCCGGTATTGATGACGGTGATATCGGCGGCTTTGATGTCTTCCAGAGCGGATACGACGAGTTGGGTTTTTTGTTCGGCAGTTAGCATGAAGAGTACGGGTGATGATGAAGAAAATGGGCGACCGCATCGGGCACGAGGGCGTGAATATTTTTGCCTTCGGCGCACCGGCGGCGTATGTCGGTGGCGGAAATTTCCAGCGCGGGAATATTCAGCACCACGATATGTCCGGCGGGGCTTTCGTGCAGCACTTTTGGCGCGGGCGCCATGCGCGCGGTGTACTCGCGCAGCAGTGCCGGGTCGGCTTTCGCCATCGTGTTGCCCAAGGGCTGGCCGGGGCGCTGCATCACGACGATGTGCGCCAGCTCGAATAATTTTTGCCACTCGTGCCAGGTGTGCAATTGAGCGAAGGCATCGCTGCCGAGCAGCAGGCACAGCGGCTGTTGCGCGCCGAGTTCGGCGCGCAGCGACGTTAGCGTATCCACGGTGTAGCAGGCATCGGTGCGGTAGGTTTCGCGCTGGTCGGCCAGAAACGCGGGATTGTTATGCACCGCCAGTTGCACCATATGCAGGCGGTCAATCGCGCTGGCTTGCGGCGCCTGGCGGTGCGGCGGCGTGCCGCTGGGGATGAAATGCACTTCACTCAGGCCGCATTGCTCCTGTGCCTCGACGGCTAGACGCAAATGGCCGTTGTGGATCGGGTCGAAGGTGCCGCCGAGAATACCGATTGTCGCTGTCATGCGTTTGCGGCCAGCGCGGACAAAATCGCGCCCGCAACAGTGAGCGCCACCACGACATAGCCCCCGTCAATCAGCGTGAGGCGGAAGGGGCGCATGGCAAACAGGTTGGAAATGTAGGTCGGGATGAAGTAGAGCGCCCAACTGATGGTCAAGCCGGCGAGTGCGCCGCCGGATACCGAGGTAACGGACATGGCGGACAGCAGACACGCCAGAACGTAAACGGAAATGACGCCGCCCGCGAAAGACAGGCCGAGAAATACGCCCATGCCGCCTTTGGCTTTGAGGTTGGCGCGGCGCGCTTCGTCGTTCATGCGATTGAGCGCCATCCACTGTTTGCCGAACAGGAGCGGTGCATACCACAATCCGCCGATGACGAAATAGATCGCGGCAGCAATCCAGACGGCGAGATGGTTGATATGCAGAGCCATGTTTATCTGCTTTACAGCGCCAGCCTGCGCATGTCGGACAGCACGTGCGCGAGGTAGGTGGTGAAGCGCGCACCGGCGGCGCCGTCGATGACGCGGTGGTCGTAGGACAGCGACAGCGGCAGCATCAGGCGCGGCACGAACTCACCGTCTTTCCACACCGGCTTCATGCTGGAGCGCGACACGCCGAGGATAGCGACTTCGGGCGCGTTGATGATAGGCGTGAACGATGTTCCGCCGATGCCGCCCAGGCTGGAGATGGTGAAGCAACCGCCCTGCATATCGGCGGCGGTGATTTTCTTCTCGCGCGCTTTGGCGCTGACTTCGCCGAGTTCTTTTGCCAGTTGCACGATGCCTTTTTGATCCACGTCGCGGATCACCGGAACCATCAAGCCGTCCGGCGTATCCACGGCCACGCCGATGTGGATGTATTTTTTCAGCACCAGATTTTCGCCTGCCGCATCCAGCGAGGCACAGAAATCGGGGAAGTGTTTGAGCGTGATCGCGGCGGCTTTGAGCATGAAGGCCAGCGGGGTGATCTTGATGTTCTGCTTGGCGTACTCCGCGCCCAGCTCCTTGCGGAAGGCTTCCATCTCGCTGATGTCGGCTTCTTCGAACTGCGTCACGTGCGGAATCATCACCCAGTTGCGGTGCAAATTCGCGCCGGAGATTTTCTTGATGCGCGACAGCGGCTTGCTCTCGACTGCACCGAACTTGGCGAAATCGACTTCCGGCCAAGGCAGCAATCCCGGCAATGCGCCGCCGGTTGCCGCAGCACCGCGCGGCTGCGCCAGCGACTGTTTGACGAAGTTCTGCACGTCGTCCTTGGTCACGCGGCTTTTTTCGCCGCTGCCTTTGACCAGTGCCAGATTGACGCCAAGCTCGCGCGCGAAGCGGCGGACGGAGGGGCTGGCGTGGGCGCTGCCGGATGCCTCTGTCGGGGCTGCCTGAGCCGCTGCTACCGGAGCGGCAGCAGGCGCAGATTTGGCGGCTGCTACGGGCGCAGCTTGTTGCGCAGGTGCAACAGCCACCGCTGCTGTCTGAGCCTCAGCACCGCTCGTCGCTATCGTCACGATCAGCATACCTTCCGACACCTTGTCGCCCACCTTGACCTTAACTTCTTTCACCACGCCGTCGAACGGTGCGGGTACATCCATCGTTGCCTTGTCGGTTTCCAGCGTCAGCAGCGGTTGTTCCGCTTTGACCGCATCGCCCGCTTTGACGCTGACTTCGATAACCGGTACGTCTTTGTAATTGCCGATGTCCGGCACCAACACATTTTTAATTTCAGCCACGTTATTCCCCTTGCCTTAAACCGTTGTCGGGTTCGGTTTGTCAGGATTGATCTTGTACTGTTTGATCGCTTTGCTCACTTCGCTTGCCGGAATCGCGCCCGCGTCGGCCAGCGCTTTGAGTGCGGCGACGGCGACGTAATAGCGGTCAACCTCGAAGAACTGGCGCAGCTTGATGCGGAAGTCGGAACGACCAAAGCCGTCCGTACCCAGCGTCTTGTATTGCGCTTTGACGAAGGGGCGAATCTGGTCGGCATAGGAGCGGATGTAGTCGGTGGCGGCGATGACAGGAATCTTCGCATCCAGACATTGTTCGACGTAGCTGGCGCGCGCCTTGGCTTCGGGGTGCAGCGTGTTCCAGCGCTCGCAGTCGATGCCTTCGCGGCGCAGTTCGTTGAAACTGGTCACGCTCCACACGTCGGCGCCAATGCCGAAATCTTTCTCCAGCAACTCGGCGGCGGCGATCACTTCGCGCAGAATAGTGCCGCTGCCCAGCAATTGCACCTTGGCTTTCGCTTTGGCCGAGCCGGCGCTGAACTTGTACATTCCCTTGATGATGCCTTCTTCCGCACCCTTCGGCATGGCCGGGTGCGTGTAGTTTTCGTTCATCACGGTGAGGTAATAGAACACATCTTCCTGTTCCTGATACATGCGGCGCATACCGTCCTGCACGATCACGGCCAGCTCATAGGCAAAGGTCGGGTCGTAAGATACGCAGTTGGGGATGGTCGCGGCCATCAGGTGGCTGTGGCCGTCTTGGTGTTGCAGGCCTTCGCCGTTCAGCGTGGTGCGTCCGGCCGTGCCGCCGACGAGGAAGCCGCGTGCGCGCAGGTCGCCCGCCGCCCAAGCCATGTCGCCGATGCGCTGGAAGCCGAACATCGAGTAATAGATGTAGAACGGGATCATCGCCACGCCGTGGTTGGCGTAGGCGGTTGCCGCGGCGATCCAGTCGGCCATGCCGCCGGCTTCGTTGATGCCTTCCTGCAAGATTTGTCCGGTCTCGGATTCTTTGTAGAACATCAGCTGGTCGGCATCCTGCGGGGTGTACAGCTGGCCCACCTGCGAGAAGATGCCGAGCTGGCGGAACATGCCTTCCATACCGAAAGTGCGCGATTCGTCCGGCACGATAGGTACGATCTGTTTGCCGATGGCTTTGTCCTTAACCAGTATGCCGAGCAAACGCACGAACGCCATGGTGGTGGAGAATTCGCGGTCTTCGCTGGATTTCAGCAGCGCGTCGAATGCGTCCAGCGCCGGGGTGTTGAGCGGATGCGCGATGGGTTCGCGGGCCGGGATGCTGCCCATTACTGTGCCGCGTTCGCGCAGGTACTTCATTTCCTGGCTGTCTTCGGCCGGGCGAATGAACGGAATCTTCGGCAGCTGTTCATCGGTTACCGGAATATTGAAGCGGTCGCGGAATTTGCGCAGCGACTCGACATCCATTTTCTTTTGCTGGTGGGTCGGGTTTTGCGCTTCACCGGACGAGCCCATACCGTAACCCTTGATGGTCTTGGCCAGAATGACGGTGGGCTTGCCTTTGTTTTTCACGGCGGAAGTGTAGGCCGCGAATACTTTATGCGGGTCGTGGCCGCCGCGGTTCAGGCGCCAGATCTCGTCGTCCGACATGTCGGCAACCAGCTCCAGCAACTCGGGATACTTACCGAAGAAGTGCTGGCGCACATACGCACCGTCCTTGGATTTGTAGGTCTGGTATTCGCCGTCCACCACTTCTTCCATGCGTTTCAACAGCAGGCCGCTTTTGTCTTTGGCTAGCAGGCGATCCCACTTGCCGCCCCACACGACCTTTATAACGTTCCAGCCGGCGCCACGGAACACGCCTTCCAGTTCCTGAATAATCTTGCCGTTGCCGCGTACCGGGCCGTCCAGGCGTTGCAGGTTGCAGTTGATAACGAAAATCAGGTTGTCGAGTTTTTCGCGACCCGCCATCGAGATCGCGCCCAGCGATTCCGGCTCGTCGGTCTCGCCGTCGCCGAGGAATGCCCATACCTTGCGGCCGTCGGTCTTGGCCAGTCCGCGGTGTTCGAGATAACGCATGAAGCGCGCTTGGTAAATCGCCATCAGCGGGCCGAGTCCCATCGACACGGTGGGGAACTGCCAGAAGTTTGGCATCAGCCATGGGTGCGGATAAGAAGACAATCCGTCGCCGTCGACTTCCTGGCGGAACTTGTACAGTTGCTCTTCGCTCAGGCGACCTTCGAGAAAGGCGCGGGCATAGATACCGGGCGAGGAGTGTCCCTGAATGTAGACCAAGTCACCGCCGTGATCTTTAGTCGCACCGTGGAAGAAGTGATTAAAGCCCACGTCATACAGGGTTGCCGCCGAGGCGAAGCTGGCAATGTGGCCGCCGAGCTCGGAAGATTCTTTGTTGGCATTCAATACGATGGCCATCGCGTTCCAGCGCATCAGCGCGCGGATGCGGTGTTCCAGTTCCATGTTGCCGGTGGAGCGTTGCTCTTTTTCCAGCGGAATCGAATTGATATAAGGTGTGGTCGCGCTGATTGGCATGTCGTCGCCCGCGAGGCGTGCGTGATGAATCAGCTGGTCAATCAGAAAATGCGCGCGTTCAGCGCCTTCTTTATCCAGTACGGACTGAAGCGACTCCAGCCACTCCTTCGTTTCTTGCGGATCGTAATCGGGTAAGTGTGCCATCGTTCTCTCTGCTCTCTATCACTAAAGTTATTCGGATGTCCTTGTGCTCATGCGGCACAAGAGGTCGTTTCTTGTTCTGTTATCAGCCATTCCACCTTGCGGTCGGTGGCCTCTTGCGGAATGCGCTCGACCACCTGCAAGGCAAATGCCGCCGCTACCAAAGCAGGCTGATGCGGAATATTCATCAGCAGCTTGTCGTAAAAGCCGCCGCCATAACCCAGCCGTGCCCCATTGTGTGCAAACGCCACGCCCGGCAGCAAAATAAAATCGACGGACGCTAGATCCTCTACCTTGGCGCAATGCTCAATGAGCGGCTCGCGTATGTCCCACAACCCCGGCGCAACATCCCGCTCCAGATCGGAGATGCGATACACCTCCAGCTGCTTCGTGTCCCGATTCACCTTGGGCAGCAGCATCTGCTTGCCATCACGCAACGCCTGCCGTACAAAAATCTCCGCCGCGAATTCCGCGCCGAAATTCATATAACCCAACACTGTTACAGCCGTGCGATAAGCTTCCAGCTTGAAGATGCGAGCCGCGATCAGGTCGCTGAAATGCGCCCGTTCCGCTTCCGCCATATTCGAGCGGGCGGCGATTATACTTTGCCTGAGCGCCTGCTTCCTAGCTTGGATGTTCATCGCTGCGCAGCCTTTCTCGCCCAAATCAGTAAACGTTCGCTATCTTCCAGAATATCGACCGGAACTTCGCGGTAATTCTTTAAAACCTGTTTTTCCGAAGGTGCGAAAACAGCGGCGTGATGTTCCAGATATTCCGCCAAGGTGGCGGGATGCGTTTTGAAATACAGCCGACCGTCGAACAAAATGCCGAAGAACGCCTCGCCGGAATACAAGCCGTAGCCGCCGAACATGCGGCGGCAAGACAGGCCGGGGAGGGCGGCGAGCTGTTCCAGTACGAAGTCACGGAAGGAGTCCGCAGGCATGACTCAGATCAACCTTGCAACCTGAAAGTGACTTGCTAGCCTCACCGTTGTAATCCCTCAGCTACATTTCGCGAAAATGCGAGTGCAGCTTCCAGATGTTCAATGATCTCCTGTTGCAAAATAGCCGGTGATGGCAAATCGTCCAGATTGTCGAGGCTGTCATTCTTTAGCCAGAAGATGTCTAGGTTAGCCTTGTCGCGGGAAATTATTTCGCTATAGGTATAGTATTTAAAGCGCTTTGATTCCTTGCGCGCATGGCGGTTTCCCGGTTTAAAGCTATCAACGAAATCTAGCAAGTCGCCATGTTTGAGGGGCTTAGTTTTAAGGGTGAAGTGCTTATTGGTACGCAGGTCATAAATCCACACGCCCTTGGTACATACTTTCCCGCCCTTTGGTTTGGCGTCAAAAAATAGCACATTCGCTTTCACCCCATTGGCATAAAAAATCCCGGTAGGCAGGCGCAGCAGCGTATGCACGTCGCAGTTTTCCAGCAGCTTTTTGCGTATCTTCTCGCCTGCCCCGCCCTCGAATAACACGTTATCGGGCAACACCACTGCGGCTTGACCAGTATCCTTCAGCATCGTGACGATATGCTGCAAGAAATTGAGCTGTTTGTTGGAGGTTGTTTCCCAGAAGTCTTTCCGTTCGTAGGTCAGAGCGTCCTTTTCCTCCTCGCCCTCCTCGGTGGTGATAGTCATGCTGCTCTTCTTGCCAAATGGCGGATTAGCCAGCACGTAATCGTAGCGCTTGCCAGACTTTGCAATCAGGGCATCAGCCCGCTCTACGGATGGCTCCCCGTCCAACTCGCCAATGTCGTGCAAAAACAGGTTCATCAGACACATGCGCCGAGTGCTGGGCACAATCTCATTGCCGTGAAAGGTCTCATCTCGCAGAAACTTCTGCTGGCGCAGATTAAGTTGATTTTCTGGGCGCGCCAGCCATTTGTGAGCACTCAGAAAAAAACCTCCCGTGCCGCACGCTGGATCGGCAATAGTCCTCATGGGGGCTGGTTGAACACAGGTCACAATCGCATCGATCAGCACACGCGGCGTGAAGTATTGGCCTGCGCCACTCTTGGTATCTTCTGCATTTTTTTGCAGCAGGCCTTCATACATATCGCCCTTGGTATCGGCATCCATGTTCAGCCAGTTTTCTGCATCAATCATCTGCACCAAACGGGCGAGCTTGGCCGGGTCTTGAATCTTGTTTTGCGCCTTGAAGAAGATAGCACCCAAAATGCCCGAGCTATTCTCCAGCTTGTGAAGGACTTTCAAATAGTGTGCTTCCAACTGCACGCCCTTCTTACCACGCAGCGAAACCCAGTCATAGCCCATGGGGATATGGGTGTCTCGGTTATAGGGTTCTTGCGCGTATTCATGCGCCATTTTCAGGAACAACAGGAAGGTGAGTTGTTCCAGATAGTCGCCATAACCTACGCCGTCATCGCGCAGGGTATGGCAGAAATTCCAGATTTTTTGAATGAGGGTAGACGAGTTCAAATCAAGCTTCCAATAGTTTTTGTATCCAAGGGTGGTCGGTGTGGCGCTCACCCTTCAAAATAAAAATCATCTCCCCGCTATAGGGAGATTTTTTATCAATTGCTTTCTTAATTCGTTTGGCAACCACGCTGAATTCCTGCTTCATATCGGCATTACCATTGCTCTGCAAAAAGAAACGCTTAGCTTGAGCAATCTCAGAAATCAGGCTCGCAATCAAAGAGTGACGGGCAGTGGCGGTTGGCTCGTGATCAAGGTGGTATACCTCGATTGAGGTCTGTACGCGCGTTTCTGCAATCGGGTCATTGCTCGCGGCACAGGGAGAGCCATCTTCCTGACGACATCCTAATAATTCCCAGTCATCCAAATTGCATGGATCTAATAGGGCAGGTTCTTCTTGATGAAGGGCACCGGATTTATACAAGCGTTTATTCTCATCAAGCAACGGGAAACGATCAGCTTTTCCGCCAACCGTACTATTCTCTAAATTTTTTCGGCGACTATTACAAAAGGTGCATGAATAACGATAATTTTCTTTATCAAACGCAAGCCATCGATAGCCGTCATGCTTTTTAGCAGCATCGCTGCAACGCCCTTTGGGCCTAAAGTGGTCAACGGCATTATCTGATCGGGGTATTGGCGTTTCGCAATACCAGCATTTGTCGTTTAATAGATCAGCCAATCCATCTTTCAGCGCTCGCCACACTTTATCGTCGTCATTAGGATCACCACCTTTCGCCACTTTGGCGGTAGCAGTAGCGGCAAGAGCATCCCACCCTCCCGGTCGCTTAAGGTCGCTTATATCAACATATCTCATTTATCAACCTTCGCTGACAGAGATTCTTCATTCATTAGTGCGTCAATCAATTCGTCAGCCAAGGCTTCGCGTTCATCCCTTGTCATGGCTAGCACTTCTGCTGCGATTTTTTCAATATCCGTTTCAGCAAATTTTGCCTCTAGTTTCTGATTGCGCAATCGTAAGTAGCGCGAATACTCATCGTCAGCCAAGGAGAACCGATAACCCAACTGCTCTAGCTTGGCATTTATTGCGTCCAACTCACTCTGCTCAGTAACATCCAATTTGGGTTTCCCGGCATAAAGGCGCTGTTTTTCCAAAAGCATCTGCGTTGATTTATCAAGTGATGACGCGATACCAAACATCTCACTGGTAACAATCGCCGCATAGCCCATGCCGCGAGGATCAAGTTCCGGCTTGAATACTTCTACCCGTTTAGATTCCTCATCGCGTTTCAATATCTGCACTTGCTGCTTTATCAGCTCTGCAATTGCCAAGGGGTTATGGGTGGTAAACACGATATGGCTGGTAGCTCGATCTATCTCATTTTGGCCAACAAAGTCCTGTAGGTATTTCAGATAGTCGGCGCACCAGCGTGGATTTAAATGGGTGTCAGGCTCATCGAGCAGAAACAGGCTTTCATTTTCAGAAGTGAATCGCAGTAAGCCGAGCACGGTGAGCAACTGTTGTTCGCCCTCACTCAATTCACGGAACGTTACGCTGCCGTCGTTTTTCTTGAGTCGAACGCGGATACGGACTTCCTCGATCAGCTCGGAAACATAGGTGCTCTCCAAGTCACGGAAGAACTTCGCGGGCTCCTGATTACCGACCAGCTTGCGCAACGCGTCAATATTCTTCACGTAGAGGTACTTGAACTGCAGTGTCTCCTTGTTCCAAATTGAGGTAGATACTCTCCGACTTACATCAACCGGTGCAAGAGCAATATCAAACAGGCGGGCTAAGAAGTCGCGAACCACTCCGCGTGCGCTCCAGAAGCGCGGATCGCCATCCACAGCTTTCGATTTCCAAGGGGGCTGGCGCAGCACAAAAAGAACAGACTCAATCCCTTCGTCGGGGTCAAGGCCTAAATGTTTATCTAGGAACTCCCGTACGACATCTGTTTGCTGAATCAAGAATGCCAGCAGTACGAATTGACTATGCACTGGCATGGCGTAGAACAATCGCTTCAATCCGGGGTCTTCGCCATTACGCAATTTTTTGTCATACCTTTCTAGGTAGGGCTTGAAAATTTCGTACATGCGCTCGCTTTCACCTGAGTAATAGGAGAAAACGTAGCGAGGCAAATACTCGCTGTCGTCTTTCAAAAAATCCAAAAGATGAACTCGATACTTGCTTAACTCTTGAGGCCGATTCTGGATTTGCTTTTCTACAAAATATCCCAAGCGACTATCTTGAGTTTTAGTGGCTTCTATCACTTCGTTAATCTCTTGCGCAGAGCCCGAATAAAGCTGGATTGGATCTGCTTTTCGGTCCGGATCGGAATCAATGTAAATGTGACGAAGGGTTTCTCCTGAACCCATGCAATAGCGGAGTTTGAATGCAAATGAAGAGATATGCTTCAGTGCAATAAAGTCGCGGAAGATGATGGCCAGCGCTTCCAGCACATTGGATTTTCCGCTGCCGTTCCAGCCGATTACGACCGTTACCCAGTGCCCCTGATCGAAGTCGATAGTGACATCTTTCAGGTTCTTGAACTGGTGCGTTGGACTATCCTTCGCACTGCCGATAGTAAATTTATCGAGTCGCATATTCAGGTCGTGACGATGAATTTTAATTGGTCGTAGAGCTTGCGACCTTGTGCATCCTTTACTGACTCCACAGCGAGTTGATTGCTCTTGTCCAGCTCGCGCAACTCAGCATATAGCGCCTCAACTTGGTCGGTGTGCGCGCTGTCAGCCACACCACAACGGCGAAATGCCTCCTGCGCAGATATCCAATCTCCAGCCTCGGCGAGTACATCTTTCAACTTTGCGCTCATTGCTAAAATCTCCTTTTAATTTTTATCTTGCGCAGTTTTGGCTGATTCACACGCACTTCCCGCTCAGCGCGGAGACGATCCAGTAATCTGCTGACAGGTTCGTCGTTGGGGTCTTGTGGAACGAGCTGGCCGGAAAAAGCGGCTTTGAGGATGTTTTTACGTTGTACCTCTGCCCGTTTCAGGCCATGTGCCACCAACTGCTCTTGGTTGCCTAGTGATTCGATCTGTTGCTCAAGTAGAGATAATATCTCCCGCTGTTCATCTGGCGGCGCAACGGGCACTGGGAAAGCGCGCAATATGCTCATGTTGATCGAAGCAAGGTTTGTTGTTTGCGTACCTGCCGATTGAAACCATGCTTTGCCAAAACTATTCCCATGATGCGAAACCAACTCGGGCAAGATTTCTTGCAGATAAGGGCGCATGCGAAAAACATGGTTTTGATGAATGCAACTCGCCACCTCTTCGTGCCATACCCAGCCACGACCTAATTTGTCACGATCCCCCCCTTCATTAAATAATACGTCACCATCCTGCAATGTAAGCTCTTTGATGTCGCGCTCATTCGCCAAGATTGTTTTTATCTCGCTCAAATCAAGGTAGCCCCGCTGCACATTAGCAACCCTGAGATAAGGTACTTCGCGAACTGGAATATCCTCTTCTCGTTTAGAGCCCTTG
>JBBIJL010000035.1:0-15465 GCA_037446005.1 Gallionellaceae bacterium
AACGGGCAACCAGCACAACACATACAGCAGCGAGCCGCCGACGATAAGCGGCTTGCGCCGCCCGATGTAGTCCGAGAGCAAGCCGCTGCACAGTGCGCCGATAGCGAAGCCGAGCAACAGCAGGCTGTTGTGCTGGCTGGCCAGTTCACGGCTCATGCCATGGGCATCGCGCAGGTACGGCACCGCCCACAGTCCGGCGAAGGCAAACAGCGTTCCGGCAATGCCGAAGTTGGGAAAGAAGCTCGGCCAGGTCGCGCGGTTCTGCGCCACCTGCACCAGCCCGTCCCACCAGTGCCCGTGATGTTTAGGATGCGGCGCTTTGCCTTCCAGCTCGCGCATGCTCGGCAACCCAGCATCGTGCGGATGATTGCGCACCAACCACCACACCAAGGCCGACAACAGCACAGAAAATAATCCGATAGCGGCAAACACGTTGCGCCAAGAAGTCTGCGCCACCAGCCATACCAGAGGCGATGCCGCCAGCACCGCGCCGATGTTGCCCAGCAAAATCGCCAAGCCTCCGGTCGCGCCGAAGTGGCGGTCGTGAAACCACACCGCGTTAATTTTCATCAGTGCGATGAAAAATACCGACACCCCGAGCCCGGTCAACAAGCGTGCGGCATACGCCATCGGCAAACTCTCCGCCCACGCAAACATGAGCGAGCCAGCCCCCGATACCAGCGCACCGGCGATGACGATGCGGCGTACCCCCAAGGTATCGACCATCACGCCGACCGGAATCTGCATCAGCATGTAGATGTAAAAATACATGGCAGCCAAGCCGCCGAGCGCGGCACCGCTGGCCTGAAAGTCGCGCTGCAACTCGCCTGCAATGGCAGCAGGCGCCATGCGGTGGAAGAACGCCAGCATGTAGCACAGCGTCACCAGAATAAACGCGCTCCAACGCAAACGGCGTATTTGTTGATGTGGCATAAGCCATTCCAGAAATATAAAAGGGAGCACGAAGCTCCCTTGGGTTTACGGCGTTCCAACTGCGCTCAACCGCGCCGGTTAGCGCTGCGGGCGGTCTTGGCCGACGAGCTCTCCATCCATTTTTTGATGCGGTTGGCATCGCCCACACGGGTGCGCTTGCCCCAGGAATCCAGCAGCACGATGATGACCGGACGGTGCGAGATGGTGGCCTGCATCACCAGACAACGGCCTGCCTCGCTGATGTAACCGGTCTTGCTGATGCCGATTTCCCACGAGGCGTTTCGCACCAGGGGGTTGGTGTTATTGAAGCGCAACGGACGGTGCCGCGCGAACTGTACGGTATGCGAGGAGGTCGTGGTGAATTGGTGTATCGGCTCGTAGTGTTGCGCGGCTCTGACCATCAGCACCAAGTCTTGCGCGGTCGAGACATTGTTGCTGTTCAAACCGGTAGGGTCGAAGAAGCGTGTGGAGCGCATGCCGAGTTCTTGCGCCTTGGCATTCATCTTTGCCACCGCAGCGCCGGTGCCGCCGGGATAAGTGCGCGCCAATGCCGCTGCTGCGCGGTTTTCCGAAGCCATCAGCGCCAGCTTGAGCAACTCCCCGCGTGTCAGTGTCGAGCCCGGACGCATACGCGAATGCGTGCCCTTGAGGTGATCCGCATCATCCGTACTGATGGTGATTTTTTCATCCATCGGCAACTTCGCATCCAGCACCACCATAGCCGTCATCAGCTTGGTAATAGACGCAATAGGCGCGACATTCTCGGCGTTTTTGGTGTACAGCGGACGCTTGCCCTGCTCATCGTAAATCAACGCGATAGCGGATTGCAGTCTGGGCGCGGAAGTAAGCTTGAATACCGCACTGGTCAATTCTTCGTCTTGTTGTTTCGGAGTAGCGACGACATCCGCTTTCGGCGTAACCGCGACTTCGGCTTCTGCGGCATATACCGCCAAACTCTGGCCCAACAACAACAGCGAAACGATAATATTTTTCTTCATGGCTCCTCGGGGGAGTAAATTCACAGCCTAAAGCATACCTGAAAAACCAAATAAATCAAGGCAAAAACAACAGGTGTTAATGTTCTTCTTGCTGCTGCAATGCCCACATCTGGGCATAAATTCCTTGCTGTATCAGCAACTCGCGATGCGAACCGCGTTCGACGATGCGCCCTTTGTCCATCACTAGAATTTGCTGCGCATCCACAATGGTGGACAGCCGGTGCGCGATCACCAGCGTGGTGCGGTTGCGTGCCACATTGCGCAACTCGTCCTGAATCGCCTTTTCCGATTTGGAGTCGAGCGCGGAAGTCGCCTCGTCGAAAATCAGGATGGCGGGATTTTTCAGGATGGCGCGCGCAATCGCCACGCGCTGTTTTTCGCCGCCGGAAAGTTTCAGCCCGCGTTCGCCCACCATGGTGTTGTAACCCTGCGGCAACGACTCGATGAAGGCGTGGATATGCGCCGATTGCGCGGCCTGCAACACTTCTTCGCGGGTTGCTTCAGGACGTCCGTAGGCGATGTTGTAATAGATGCTGTCGTTGAATAGCACGGTATCCTGCGGCACGCTGCCGATGCTGGCGCGCAGGCTGGCCTGCGTCACCGAACGGATGTCCTGACCGTCGATGGCAATGCTACCGCCGTTTACATCATAGAAACGGAACAGCAAACGCGACAGCGTGGACTTCCCCGCCCCGCTCGCGCCCACCACCGCCACGGTATGTCCTGGTGGAATCTCAAAGCTGACATCGGACAATATCTGCCGATCCGGGTCATAACTGAACGCCACATTTTTGAACTCTAACCGGCTTGCTTCAAGCTTGAGCGGCTGTGCATCCGGTTTGTCTTCGACTTCGCGGTCGGCTTCCAGCAAGGTAAACATGCGCTCCATATCGGCCAGCGCGTTCTTGATTTCGCGATACACAAAACCCAAAAAATGCAGCGGCATGTAGAGTTGCAGCATGAACACATTGACCAGCACCAGATCGCCCAGCGTCATCTTGCCCTGCACCACCTCGTCCGCCGCCAGCAGCATGAGCAGCGTGATGCCCACCGCGATGATCGCGCTTTGTCCCGCGTTCAATGCGGCCAGCGAAGTCTGGTTCTGCACGGCGGAGACTTCCCACTTGCTCATCTGCTCGTCGTAACGGCGCACCTCGTATTGCTCGTTGCCGAAATATTTCACCGTTTCGTAATTAATCAGGCTGTCGATGGCGCGCGTGTTGGCCTTGGAATCCATGTCGTTCATGGTGCGGCGGTAGACCATGCGCCATTCGGTGATGAACAGCGTGAACGCGATGTAAATCACCAGCGTGGCGAAGGTGATGATGGCAAACCACGGGCTGTATTTGACGAACAATATCCCGGCGACCAGCCCGATTTCCAGCAGCGTCGGCAGGATGTTGAACAGCAGAAAGGTCAGCAAGAAACTGATGCCGCGCGTGCCGCGTTCAATGTCGCGCGACATGCCACCGGTCTGGCGCTCCAGATGGAAACGCAGGCTCAAATTGTGCAGATGCTCGAACACCTTGATCGCCACGCGGCGAATAGCGCGCTGCGTCACCTTGGCGAACACCGCGTCGCGCAATTCGCCGAACAGGGTGCTGAACAAACGCAGCAAACCGTAGCCCACCACCAGCATCACCGGCACCGCCAGCATCGCTTTGGGCTTATCCATCGCATCGACGATTTCTTTCAACGCCAGCGGAACGGCAACGCTAGTGAGCTTGGCTAGCACCAGTAAAATAATCACCAGCGTTACGCGCCCTTTGAACTCCAGCAGATAGGGCAGCAGGGTGCGTATCGTGCGCCAGTCGGCGCGGGTCGCGGATGAGGCATCAAGGGAGGAATGGGAGTGTGAACGCATAACGGTTTACCGAAAAATCCGAGGGCGCATTATAGACGGTATAACGGGGATGGCGTGCCCCCCTACGGCTTATGGCCGCTGCGATTTCCACTGCTTGAGCTTTTCCTCAAGCTGCTCAATCGGCACCGGCTTGCTGAACAGATAGCCCTGAAAATGAATACAGCCTTTTTCCAGCAGGAGTTGCCGCTGCTCTTCCGTTTCGACGCCTTCGGCGATGACTTCCAGATTCAAGCTATGTGCCATCGCAATAATCGTGCGCACAATCGCCTTGTCGCTGCTGCCGACGGCAAGATCGCGCACAAACGACTGGTCGATTTTTAGCTGGTTGAGCGGCAACCGTTTGAGATATTGCAGGGATGAATAACCGGTACCGAAGTCATCCAAAGAAAACTGCACGCCAATTTCTCGCAGCACTTTCATTTTCACAATGGTTTCTTCGATGTTCTCCAGCAACAGACTCTCGGTCAACTCCAGCTTGAGCAAGGTCGGATTGATGGCATGTCGCCGCACGGCATCCTGCACTTGCACCGCGAAGTCCGCCTGACGGAACTGCTTGGCGCTCACGTTCACCGCCAGCACAAAAGCATGCGACAGCTCGCCTTGCTGCCAGATTTTAATCTGGGCGCACGCCGTCTCCAGCACCCAGCGCCCGATAGGCAGGATCAGCCCGGTTTCTTCCGCCAGCGGGATGAACTGCGCGGGGGCAACCAGACCGCGTTCGGGATGCACCCAACGGATCAGCGCCTCCACGCCCAGCGTGCGATGCGAACTATCCACCTGCGCCTGGTAATACAACTGGAATTGCTGTAGCTCCAGCGCCTTGCGCAACTCGCCTTCGAGAGCCACCCGCGCATTGATGGTTTCCTGCATGGCGGGATCGAAAAAACGCAGGGTATTGCGGCCGGATTTCTTGGCCTGATACATGGCGATATCGGCCTGCTTGAACAGCTCGTCTATCGCCTCGTGCTGGCCGTTGAACAGCGTGATGCCGATACTGGGTGTGTTATGGTGTTTATGCGCCGCAAGCTGATACGACTGGTTTAACGCGGCGAGAATTTTTTCGCCGACGGACTCTGCCTGTGCCGCCGCCTCCAGCTCGTGTTCGCTCAGTCCTTCCAGCATCACGACAAATTCGTCTCCGCCCAAACGCGCCACCGTGTCGTCTTCGCGCACGCAAGACTCGGTGCGCTGCGCCACCTGTTGCAGCAACAAATCGCCCACATCGTGGCCGAGCGTGTCGTTCAGCGTTTTAAAATTATCCAAGTCGATAAACAGCAATGCGCCCGCCTTGCCGCTGCGCGCGCTTGCCGCCAAGGCATGCTTGAGCCTGTCCATGAGATGGCGCCGGTTAGGCAGCCGGGTGAGCGAATCGTAAAACGCCAGATGCTTGATCTCCTCCGCCGCTGTCTGGCTCATGGTGATGTCGGTCAAAGTGGCCACATAATTCGTGACCACGCCGTTGCCATCTTTCACCGCGCTGATGGCAAGCCGCTCGGGATAGGTTTCGCCGTTCTTGCGTCGGTTCCAAATTTCGCCTTCCCAACTGCCGTTGAGCTTGATGCAGCGCCACATTTCCGCATAGAAAGCTTTGTCGTGCTTGCCGGAACGGAGCATGCTCGGTTTATTGCCGACAGCCTCTTCGGCGCTGTAGCCGGTGATGTCGATAAACGCGCTGTTCACCCGCAGGATCACGCTATGGGCATCGGTAATCAGGATGCCTTCCTGGGTTTCAAAAGCAGTCGCGGCAACACGCAAGTGTTCATCAATTCTGTCTACCCACTTACGCATGAGAAAGGCGGCTACGGTGGCAAATACGGCCGTCACGGAAATGGTAATTACGTGCGAGCTCCATGGCGCCAAGGCACCTTTAAAGAACAATTCTTTCAAAAACTCATAGGCGAACATCAGCAATGCCGTGCTGAAAAACACAACCAGCAACTGCACACCAAGCGACCATCGGTAGGGAACGATCTTCATGAATCCTTTCAAAGAGGAAGGATAAGGAAAAATTTCAAGCACAGCCCGTTCAGGCCTGCTCACAAACGAATAAGGCTCGCATTTCTGCAAGCCTTAAGTCTTATTGGTGGGTCGTGCGGGGATCGAACCTGCGACAAACGGATTAAGAGTCCGCTGCTCTACCAGCTGAGCTAACGACCCGGAAGAGGCGCGCATTTTAGGGGAGCCGGCGAAATTGTCAAGACTGATGTGTCCGCTCAACTCGCCCGCGCTGCCCGGAACTGCCGCCCCATCTGAAAAGATGGATCAATTTCACCATGAAAAAAGCCGGGAACTTCCCCGGCTTTTTTCATGCAACAAACTAAAAATAGCTATTAGTACGGCACGCCAGCGACACCCGCCGTAAAGAGCACATGACTGGCCGTTGGCAAAATTGCATTGCCGGCAACATCCGTAACGCCGGTAATTGTGACAGTCGAAGCATTGGCTGTCGTCACCCCGGCCGCAAAATTCAAGGTATAGCCGGTAATCACATTGGCAGCGTTTACATTTTCGGTGACGGATGCCACCGGCACGACAACCGCACCGGCTGTCAGGCTCACGTTGTAATTCAATTTATTTGTTGCCGTTGCCGGATCAACAACCTCATCGAATGCCAGCGTAATGCTGGATACGGTAGCCGAAGTGCCAACCTGCAACAGCTTGGGCGGAATGACATCCTGCGCGGTAACGGCAGTACTGGGTGCCGACTCGATACTATCGGAGTTTAGCGCGGTGACGGTGTAGTCATATGCCAACTTTACCGAACCATTTTCGACATAGTCTGCCAGAGTCGCATCGGTATAGTTAGTCACGAGCAGCGGAGCCGCATTCAACTTTACTGCCGGGTGAGTATTGACCGGAGCGCTGGCGCCGGCACCCCAAACCTGCTTCATTGAGCGGTAGATGTTATAGGCTTTGGCACCCGAAACAGGCAACCAGTCAAAGGTTGGGGCGGTTGCCGCAATAGCCCCCTTCTTTGCATCCAGACTCGCCGAATTGGTCAGTAGGACATTAGTTGGCGCAGCGGCAGTTGCACCGCCATTGGTGGTAAAGCTGACATAAGCCTTGCCCGCAACTCCGGCAGTCGCATTAGCAGCCGCAGGCGGGAGATTCAAGCAAGCGGTGCCCAACCCGGAAACGCCCACACCCGCATCGTCCGTTAGCGGGGCATTGCACAGATCGACGATATACGTGGCCGACACGCCAACAACTGGGAGTGTTACCGTCAATTGTGTGCGGTCTGCACTCCACGAGAGGGTGTGGGCAATGTTCGATGCCCTGATGGCTTTATTGCCGGCAAAGTTCACCGCAACGTACGAGTACAAACCGGCGGGATTAGAGGCGGAGGTGCTGCTTACCACTGCGGTTTGCTTGATCGGTTTGCTGAACGTGAAGACCACTTGTTGATTGGCCGCAGGCGTAATATCGGAATTATGCTGCGGAGTCACGCTGACCACCGTCGGCGGCAAGGTGCTGGTTGATACCACGCCGATCGTTTTATTGATCGTCCCGCCATCGCTGGGCGCAGTAACCACAACCGCGCTTGCAGACGCAAACGCGCCCGTGCTATCTGAAGCACTGATTGCAAATGCTCCCTGGGACTGTACATTGAGGAATGAAAAACTGCCGGTAGCCGTAGTTTGCGTCGTGGCAACCACACTTGTCGGAGTTGTGGACGTTGCAAGAGTTACGTTATATCCCGTACCTACTGGTGCTCCGGCAGCATCGGTTACCACACCGGAAATAGTTGACGCCAGTTTGCCGACCGGGATCGTGACAGATACGGTAGCAGGAACGCTGGAAGCAGCCCCCGTCGTATTGAAAGCGGTCAGCGACTGAAACACATACTTGGGATAGTGCAGACCAGTCGCACTCGCCATATTCAGCGGGCTTGTCACTCCGGTCAAATCAATCGTGGCGCGATACAAAGCCACAGGCAGATTGGGAATGCTAAATTGACCTGTCGAGCTTGTGGTTGCTTTTGCGATGCCGAGATCCACAACGGCTCCCACAATCGGTTCCTGCGTCGAGGCATCTATCAAAACGCCCTGTATGCTGCCGCCCGAATTAGTTTGAATGACTGTCGTCGTGGTATTCGTCGAGCTGCCGCTGCAACCTGCCAGCAAAAATACAGCCAGCACAGCTATTGCCCAACTCAGCCAATTGTGACTTGTTTCGATTCTCATCTTTTAGTTTCCCCAGTTAGTTTATGTCCACCACATGCGCATTTAGAACGACCTAAAATCCTCAGCGCCAACCCCATCTCACTTCACAAAAACCAGCACGTACTATAAACGAACAGCCCACCACCCCGCATCGACCAAATGAACTACGCGCGGAAAATTTCCGGTGTTTTTTGTCGACAGTTCGAGCATGGTTTTGACTTTCGGCGCTAGACGCTAATTGTAACGTAAATTACATTATCAACGGCCTTGCCGCCCAGTGTAGAATTCAAGCTCCGTGGGTTCAATCACGATCATCAAATCATTGGAATTTTCGTCATGAACAGCTCGTCCCCTGCCCCATCTGAACGCCGCCAACATCATCAAATACGCGAGGTCTTCGCAAGCGCCTGCGCCTTGCTCGCCCCGGTGGTGGCCGGCAACGACAATATAAAAACCGTCTCCAGCTTCGCGATGGCTCACATGTTGGCAGAGCACTTCCCCGAGCTATCATCCGCGGAAATACAGATTGTCATCGCGACGGTCGAGAAAGTTCACCGGGAAGAACGCTTGCATGCAATTTTGAATAAAAAAGGCTGACCCATCGCCGGATCAGCCTTTTTATATCTTCCGGTAGCCATATTACCTTTCGGTCATCGGCTCCACATCCCAGATTTCTTCGGCATATTGCGCAATGGTACGGTCACTGGAAAATTTCCCCATGTTGGCCACATTGAGTATCGCTTTTTTCACCCATACTTCCTGATTCTTGTACGCGGCCTCAACCTCCCCCTGACAGGCGATGTAAGCGGCGTAATCGGCCAGCAAAAGATATTTGTCGCCGTTTAGCAGAAGATTATCCAGAATCGGTTTGAAGCGATCCGGCTGGCGCGGCGAGAAGAAGCCGGAACCGATCATGTTCAGCACTTCGCGCAATTCGGCATTGGCGTTGAAATAATCCAAAGGCTCATAGCCCTTGGATTGCAAGTCGGCCACTTCATCCGTAGTCAGCCCGAAAATAAAGATATTGTCACGCCCGACTTCTTCGCCGATCTCGACGTTCGCCCCATCCAGCGTACCGATAGTCAGCGCGCCATTCAATGCCAGCTTCATATTGCCGGTGCCGGACGCTTCGGTGCCGGCAGTGGATATTTGCTCGGACAGGTCGGCGGCCGGAACAATAAACTCTGCGGTGGAAACATCGTAATTCGGAATGAACGCGACTTTCAGCCGCCCCGCCACGTGCGGATCGTTATTCACCGTGTCGGCCACATCGTTGATGAGCTTGATAATGAGTTTTGCCACCGCATATCCCGGAGCGGCTTTGCCGCCGAAAATCACGGTGCGCGGCACGCAATCCCCGCCGTGGCGGATACGGTTGTATAGCGTAATGACATGCAGCACATTCAACAGTTGGCGCTTGTATTCGTGTATGCGTTTTATTTGCACATCGAAAAGCGAATCGACATTCACCTCCAAATCGAGCCTCTGTTTAATGAGCCCGGCCAGATGCACTTTATTCGCCCGCTTGATGTCCGCGAACTGTTGGCGAAAAGCCCCGTCCTCCGCGAATGGGATCAGCTTTTTAAGCTGACTCAAATCCTTGATCCAGCCCTTGCCGATCCGGGAAGTAATCAGCTCCGTCAGCGGCGGGTTGGCCTGATTAAGCCAACGGCGCGGGGTGATACCGTTGGTCATGTTGACGAACTTGTCGGGATAAAAACGCGCAAAGTCGGCGAAGATGGTCTGCTTCATCAGTTGCGTATGAATTTCCGCCACGCCGTTCACTTTGTGGCTACCCACGGTCGCGAGGTGCGCCATGCGTATGCGTTTTTCGCCATCCTCGGCAATGAGGGACATGCGCCGCAATAGCTCGTTGTCTCCCGGGAACTGATGTTGCACCTCTTTCAAAAAGCGGTGATTGATCTCGTAAATGATCTGCAAATGGCGCGGCAATATGCTCTCGAACATGGCGACCGGCCAAGTCTCCAGCGCTTCAGGCATCAGCGTATGGTTAGTGTACGAGAAAGTGCGCACGGTGATGTCCCATGCTTTTTCCCACGGCAGACGGTGCAAATCGACCAATATCCGCATCAGCTCGGCGATGGATATGGCGGGATGAGTGTCGTTCAACTGTATCGCCACTTTGTCCGGCAACGCATCGAAAGTATCGTGATCCTTGAGGTAGCGGGTCAAAATATCCTGTAGCGAGGCGCAGGTGAAAAAATACTGCTGCTTCAGGCGCAACTCGTGCCCCATCTGCGTGGAGTCATTCGGATAAAGCACCTTCGATAAATTCTCGGAACGGTCTTTATCCTCCACCGCCTTGATGTAATCCCCCAGATTGAAATAGCCCAGATCGAAATCGCGCGAAGACTTGGCCGCCCACAGGCGCATATTGTTCACGGTACGCGTGCCATAGCCCGGGATGGGGGTGTCGTGCGCCATCGCCATCACGTCGTCCGTATCCATCCATTGATAACGGGCAACGCCTTTATCGTCGGTATATTCCGTCACGCGTCCGTGAAACTTAACCTGATACAAAATTTCGGGACGCGAAAATTCCCACGGGTTGCCATAACGCAGCCAGTTATCCGGGTGCTCGACCTGCCTGCCGTTTTCGATGCGCTGCTGAAACATGCCGTACTCGTAGCGAATACCGTATCCGTATCCCGGCAGATTCAGCGTAGCCATGGAATCGAGAAAGCATGCCGCCAGGCGCCCGAGACCGCCATTGCCCAGCGCCGCATCGTATTCAATATCGCGCAGCCTTTCCAAGTCCACGCCCAGCTCTTGCAGCGCATTGTGTGTCACCTGATCCAATTCCAGATTGTGCAGGCTGTTCATCAGCGACCGCCCCATGAGGAATTCCATGGAAAAATAATAGATGCGCTTGACGTCGTTGTCGTAGTAGGCGCGCATAGTTTCCATCCAGCGGTCAATGAGGTGATCGCGCACCACATAAGCAGCGGTAAAGAACCAGTCCCGCTCCGTGGCCGTGATGGAGTCCTTGCCCACCGCGTAGGTCAGCCGCTCGGAAAGCGCATTCCTGATTGAGGCGGCATCGAATGCTTTTTCAACATGACGAACAATCGCTTTTTTTGAATTCACCGACATAGCTCATTCCTCCAAAGGTTGAAATACCGACGCAAGCTGCTATTAATTCACATTACCGCTGAGCCTCCAGACTCGCCCCCAACAAACCGATTTGCGGATTATTCACGATCGACAAAGGCAGCGCAGACAACAAGCCTTGGAAGCGCCCCTTATCCAGAAAGGCGTGCATAAAACCGCCGCCCTGCATCTGCGGCGCGATTTTTGCCGCAATACCGCCCGCCACATAAATACCGCCGTGCGGCAAGGCCGCCAAGGCGATATTGCCGACAAACGCGCCGTATATCTGCATGAACATATCCAAAGCCTGTATTGCAATAGCCTCATCCTTTGCACCCGCAAAGCTTGCAATCGCGGCAGCGGCATCGCCCGCATTGATCGCGGCAATCAGCCCGGACGACGGAACGCCACGCCCGCTATCGCGCAGGAATTCATATATTGCCACCAAGCCGGGACCGGAAACGATGCGCTCGTAGGAAACGTGGCCATGGCGCTGTTGCAGGTACTGCAACAGCGCGAATTGCAACTCGTCGCCCGGCGCAAAATCAATATGCCCGCCTTCGGAAGGATGCACCGCGTAGGCATCCCCCTGCCAGGACAGCCAAGCTACCCCCAGCCCTGTGCCCGCCCCCACGACAACACGCACCCCGTGCGCTTGCGCCTCGCCCCGTTGCAGGGGCAGCAAATCGGCAGGTTCCAGTGCGGCAACACCCAACCCCACGGCGGCAAAATCGTTGATGAGCGCGACCTGCGCAATCCCGAAACGCGCAGCGAGCGCATCCGCATCGACCTCCCACGGCAGATTGGTCAGTCGCACTCGCCGGACGGAAACGGGGCCGGCCAAGGCAAAACATGCGGCGGCGATATCCCGCTCCCCGGCTTCGCGCAGAAACTCATCCACGATCTCTGCCAATCCGCCGTAACCCGCACTGGGATAGGATTTGCGCAATAGTGGCGTGCGCTCCCCGCCCGCGCTGAAAATCTGCAAGAGGGTCTTGGTGCCGCCGATGTCGCCCGCGAGGAAGTAACTCATCAGTATGCCTGTATCGCTGCGCCGTCCAGATTCAGCGAATGCCGCCAGAACTGATCGTCGCGGTCAAACAAACGATAGGTGCCGCGCGGCCCCCAACTGCCGGCCGGATAGCTGTTGATGAAATCGCGCTCCATCGCCCACACCTTGAGGACGGGATCAACCACGCGCCATGCGGCCTCGACCTCGTCGATGCGCAAAAACAGGGAATGGTCGCCCAGCATCACGTCCAGCAACAGTCCCTCATAGGCATCGTAGTCTTCATCGCTTTCTTTGCGGTAGGTCGCATCCAGACTCATGGTGCGCGTGTGCAAATCCAGCCCCGGCACTTTCACCTGCATCTCCATTTTCAGGCAATCGTTGGGCTGGATGCCGAGCATGATCCAGTTCGGCTGCGACGGGCCGTGGCGGCTGCGGCGCAATAAATCCTGCGGCGGATTTTTAAAGCGGATGCAGATCGCCGAGCTGTTTTCCGCCATGCGCTTGCCGGTGCGCAAATAAAACGGCACGCCGGCCCAGCGCCAGTTGTCGATGAATAATTTCAGCGCGGCATAGGTCTCCGTCACGCTGTCTTCCGCCACGCCTTTTTCTTCCAGATAGCCGGGCACCGCCTTGCCGTCGATCACCCCGCTGGCGTATTGCCCCCGGAAGGCATGGGCATGCACGGAGTTCTGCGTGATCGGGCGAATCGCCTTGAGCACTTTCACTTTTTCATCGCGCAAGTGTTCGGCCGACAAAGTCACGGGCGGCTCCATCGCCACCAGCGCCAGCAGTTGCAGCAAGTGGCTCTGGATCATGTCGCGCAAAGCGCCCGCGCCTTCATAATAGTCGGCGCGATTCTCGATACCCAACGTTTCGGAATGCGTGATCTGCACATGGTCGATATAGTGATGGTTCCACAGCGGCTCCAGCAGCATGTTGGCGAAACGGAACACCATCACGTTCTGCACCGTGCCCTTGCCGAGGTAATGGTCGATGCGATAAATCTGCGGTTCGTTCAGATGCCGGTACAGACTGGCTTGCAGCGTTTGCGCGCTGAGCAGGTCGTAGCCGAACGGCTTTTCGATCACTACGCGGCGCCAACCGCTGTTCTGCTTGAGCAGCCCGGCATCGCCGAGCTTGTCCACGATGGTGGGATAGTCCGCCGGACGCACCGCCATGTAGTACACCACGTTGGGCGGAAAGTCGGTGCTCCCCCCCAGCAGCGTATGCAAACGGGTATATGCGGCATCGTCACCGGGCGGGATGGCAAAGTAGTGCCAGCGTTGACAGAAGCGTTGCAGCGCCGCCTCGTCGATTCCTTTGGCATAGATGCCGCGCAAAATCTCGGAAACCAGAGCGAGCCAGTCTTCACGGCTGCGCGGCGCAATGTCGCAACCCAGAATCACCATTTGCTCCGGGAGCCGCTTGGCAATCTCCAGACGGAACAAGGCGGGGATCAACTTGCGTCGGCTCAGGTTGCCGCCCGCGCCGAAAATCGCCAGCGTACAAGGTTCGATGATTTTCATTAGCGTTCACTCGCGTGTTTGACGGCATGCCCGCCGAAAGCATTGCGCATGGTGGAAAGCAAACGGTAGCCGTATCCGGTTTGATTCTGGCTGTTGAAGCGCATCTGCAAAGCCAGCGTCAGCACGGGTGCCGCCACGCCCTGATCCACCGACTCGATCACCGTCCAGCGCCCTTCGCCGGAATCCGGCACGAACGGCGCAATGCCCGCCAATTCCTGATCGCCCTTCAAGGCTTCCGCCGTCAGGTCGAGCAGCCAGCTGCGCACCACAGAACTGTGGCGCCACAACTCGGTGATCTGCGCCAAGTCCAGATTGAATTCCTGTTTCCCTTTCAGCAAATCCAAGCCTTCGGCCAGCGACTGCATCATGCCGTACTCGATGCCGTTGTGGATCATCTTGGTGAAGTGGCCGGAGCCGACCGGTCCGACATGCGCCCAGCCGCGGTCTGCCGCCGGAGCCAATGCCTGCAAAATCGGCGTCATGGTTTGCGCTACTGCGTCGCTGGCGCCCACCATCAGGCAGTACCCGTTCTCCAGCCCCCATATCCCGCCGGAAGTACCGGAATCCATAAAGCCGATGCCCTGCTCCGCCAGCCATGCGCCGCGCCGCTGGCTGTCGTGATAATTCGAATTGCCGCCATCCACAATGATGTCGCCTTTGCTCAACAGCGGTGCGAGTGCGCGTATCTGCTGCTCGGTAGGGTCGCCGCTGGGCAACATCAGCCACACGATGCGCGGACTGGATAATTTGGAGACGGCATCTTCAACCGAACTGGCCGCAATCATGCCGGCCTCTTTGGCGAGTTGCGCGACCATATCGCCAGCCCGGTCGTACCCTACCACTTCAACCCCGCCGCGACGCATACGGCGCACCATGTTGCCGCCCATCTTGCCCAATCCAATCATTGCCATTCGCATTGCTGCCTCCTCTAAGATTAACTGCGCAATCGAGTCTACTCGCCGTAGAATCATACCTGACGCAACATTTTACTGGACGAATCTTATGCCCTCATTACACCACGACCAAGTGGCGCAAACTTGCCGCTGGCACCGTTTTGACAATACGGCAAAACTTGAGCATGCGGCGGTAGCGGAAATACTGCATGCCGCACAACGCGCCATCAATATGCACGGTGCTTTTCATCTTGTGCTGGCGGGAGGAACGACGCCGCGCAGGGTATATGAAGCGCTGCGCAATGCCAAAACAGAATGGCGCGCATGGCATGTGTATTTTGGCGACGAACGCTGCTTGGCGCGCAACCATATCGAACGCAACAGCCGCATGGCAGCGCTGGCCTGGCTGGATCATGTCGCCATTCCCGCAACGCAGATTCACCCCATTCCGGCGGAGGAAGGCGCATCAATCGCGGCTGAAAAATACGCGCTGGTCGTAAACAAAGTGAAAGTCTTCGATCTGGTTTTGCTCGGCCTGGGCGAGGACGGACACACCGCCAGTTTATTTCCCGGGCATGATGCGGGAGAACTCCCCGGTGCACCCGCCGCGCTGGCCGTTTTCGATGCACCCAAACCGCCGCCGCAGCGCGTCTCGCTCAGCGCGCGCCGCCTGAGCGAGACGCGTCAACTCATGTTTCTTGTCACGGGAAACAGCAAGGCGCAGGCGGTCGGCAATTGGCGTTCAGGCATACCGATTCCCGCAGCCGCGATAACGCCGGCGCATGGCGTGGATATTTATATTGAAAGTGCGCTGCTGAGTTAACGGGCTGTTAGAACTTCAAGCGATCTGCGGCACAACGTCCATGCACCGCGCTTATTTCATACAGCCGTTCCGAATGGGCGGGCAACACCTGTTCCCAGGTGAAACGCCATTCCCAATAGCCCTCCGCCTTGCCGGGCAAGTT
>JBBIJL010000036.1:0-15035 GCA_037446005.1 Gallionellaceae bacterium
TCGCCCCTTCCGATATGATGGACGGACGCATCGGTGCAGTGCGCGCCGCACTGGATGCCCACGGCTACATTCACACCCGCATCATGGCCTACTCCGCCAAATACGCCTCCAGCTTCTACGGCCCGTTCCGCGACGCCGTCGGCTCCAGCGGCAATTTGGGCAAGGGCAACAAATACACCTACCAGATGGACCCCGCCAACTCCGATGAAGCCCTGTGGGAAGTCGGTCTCGACTTGCAGGAAGGTGCGGACATGGTCATGGTTAAACCCGGCATGCCCTACCTCGACATCGTGCGTCGCGTAAAAGATGAATTCAAAGCCCCCACTTTCGTGTATCAGGTGAGCGGCGAATACGCCATGCTCAAAGCGGCTGCGCAGAACGGCTGGCTGAACGAAGAGGCGTGCGTGCTGGAAGCGTTGCTGGCGTTCAAGCGTGCCGGGGCGGACGGGATACTGACTTACTTTGCGCTGGATGCGGCGCGCTGGCTGAAAGAAGCCCACAAATAATCGGGAAGTGTGAATGAAACGCACCAGTCCGCAGGACATGAATCTGGAAGGTGTGGTTGCGACACATTGGAAAGAGGTGCCCGCAAAGGAGATGGTTTATCCGGGATTCAGTACCCGGCTTTTGTGGGCCGAGCCCAGTGGACGCAAGGCGCTAATTTTCGAAATCGCTCCGGGTGCGGTATATCCCGGCCTAGATGTTCATGTGCCGGGAGCCGAAGAGGTATTTGTTGTTTCCGGCACTTTTTGCGACGGCAAAAATACTTACTCCGCCGGAACCTTTATTCACCATCCTGCGGGTAGTTCGCATGTGCCGCAGTCAACAGATGGTTGTATGCTGTTTGTGTTCTTTCCGGAAGGCTAGCCAGCAGGATAGGTCAAACACGATTCTCTACGCAGTAAACAGCGTCAGCGCAACGTGCGCCTATCCCGCATTAACCTGCTAACAATGTTTCCACCGCCGCAATATCCGCATGCGTCTCGGGATGGCGGCTGCCGCTGTGGCGTGCATTTTCGGGCAACACGATGATGTGTATCTGAGTGCCGGATTCGCCGGTCAGGGTGTAGCTCGGCACGCTCTCTTCGTGCCCGCCCACGCGCACTTTCCATTCCCCGTCTTCGAATTCAAGGTTGTGCTTGAGCAGAAGTAACAGCACGGCTTTGGCGTCATCGGAAAACAGCATGAGGTTGATGTCGGAGTGTTCGCTTGCCGTGCCGCTCAATACCGAGCCGACAAGGTAGGGGTGGAACGGTTCCAGCAGCTGCATGGCGGCAAGGGCTTCTTCGCGCAGCTGATGGAGGATGGCTGGGTGGCTGTCCTGCTGGTACAGCGCGCGGTAACTGGACAGCGCCTCCTCTACTTCCTGATTGCTGGGCAGGTGTTGGGTGTCGGCCGCGCCGAGTTGGCGCGCAGCTTTGCGCTTGGCGAAAGCGAAGTCGGTGATGCCATCCTTGGCGATCATGCGGGCGGCGAGGTGCGCGAGTTGTTCGCGCATGAGGTCGCGCCGTTGCGGGTGGGGTTTGCTCATCAGAATAATTGGTCTTTCACTGAGTCGATGCGTTCGGCATTGTCGCCGGGTTGTGTTTCACCAACTGCTGCCGGGACATTTTCCTGATAGAAATATTCCACTCTGCCGCCGTCCGGGTCGCGCTGGCCGTTGTCGTTGATGCGCGCGGCAACCATGTTTTCCGGCATGGTGTACTCGGCTTCGGGAACATCCTTGAGCACTTTTCCCATGTAACTCATCCACATAGGCAGCGCGGCACCGCCTCCGGTTTCTTTGTCGCCCAGACTGCGCGGGGTATCGAAGCCTATCCACGAGATGCCCACGATGGTGGGTTGGAATCCGCAGAACCAGGCATCCATCGAGTCGCTGGTAGTGCCGGTTTTTCCCGCGAGATCTTGGCGTCCCAGCGACATGGCGCGGATGGCGGTGCCGTGGCGCACGACGTCCTGCATCATGCTGACCATGGTATAGGCGTTGCGCACGTCGATGACTTGTTCGGCCCCCTCGCCTGCTACAACGGCGGCGGCCTGATTGATTAACTTGCCTTGTGCGTCTTCGATGCGCTGGATGAAGTAGGGCATGACGCGGTAGCCGCCGTTGGCGAAGACGGAATATCCCGTCAACAATTGCATGGGGGTGACAGAACCCGCGCCCAGTGCCATGGTGAGATAGGGGCCGTGCTTGTCTTTATCGAAGCCGAATTTGGTGATGTAGTCCTGTGCGTACTCCGGCGTGATTGCCTGAAGAATACGGATGGAGACGAGATTCTTGGATTTAATCAAACCCTGGCGCATGCGCATGGGGCCGTCGAAATTGTCGTCGAAGTTTTTAGGTTGCCACGGCTGGTCGCCGGTCTGGGCGGCATCAAATACCAGCGGCGCATCGTTGATGATGGACGCGGGCGTAAAGCCTTTTTCCAGTGCGGCGGAATAAATAAACGGTTTGAAGCTGGAGCCGGGCTGACGCCAGGCTTGGGTGACGTGGTTAAATTGGTTGTGGTTGAAATCGAATCCGCCCACTAGGGCATAGATTTCACCATTGCGCGGATTGGCGGAGACGAAAGCCGATTCAACCTGCGGTATCTGGGTAATTTGCCAGTTGCCCTTGTCATTTTTCTGGACGCGGATTAGTGAGCCGACGCGGATTCGCTGATTCAGGGGAAGCCTGTCGCTGAGCGTGCGTTGGGCAAAGCGTAAACCCTCGCCGCTGATCTCAACGACTTGGCCGCCCTTGCAATAGGCCTTGATGCTCTTGGGGCTGACCGACTCGACGATGGCCGGAATCAGGTCGTCGCTGTCGGCCACATCCTGTAAAGCATCTTCCAGAAATTCTTCGCTCTTGTCATTGCGCAAGTCGGCAAAACCTTCCGGTCCCCGGTAACCGTGCCGGCTGTCGTATTCCAGAACACCATTGCGCACGGCCGCATATGCGGCCGCCTGATCTTGCTGGCGGATGGTGGTGTAAACGTTATAGCCTTGGGTGTATGCCTCTTCCTGATAGCGTTCGTACATCACTTGGCGCACCATTTCTGCAAGGTAGTCGGCTTTGACGGAAAATTCCTGATTGCCGTGTTTGGCTATGATGGGCTCGATTTGAGCGGCATCAAATTGGGCCGGAGTAATGAATCCCAATTCGTGCATGCGGCGTAGCACATACATTTGACGGAGCTTGGCGCGCTTGGGGTTTACCACCGGGTTGTAGGAGGAAGGCGCCTTGGGCAGGCCTGCCAGCATGGCGGTTTCAGCGATGCTGAGTTGATTCAGGGGCTTGCCATAATAGGTTTGCGCGGCGGCGGCAAATCCGTACGCGCGCTGGCCGAGATAGATTTGGTTGATATAAAGCTGCAAGATTTCGTCTTTGCTCAAGTTGTGCTCGATTTTGAATGCGAGCAGCACCTCGTTGAATTTGCGCGTCCAGGCTTTTTCCGAAGACAGGAAAAAATTGCGCGCAACTTGCATCGTGATGGTTGACGACCCTTGACGCTTGCTGCCGGAAACGATGTTGGTGACTGCGGCGCGCACTACGCCAACATAGTCCACACCGCCATGTTCATAGAACCGGTCATCTTCCGCTGCCAAAATGGCTTTTTTCATGAGGTCTGGAACTTCGTTGATCTTGATCAGTTCGCGGCGCTCTTCGCCGAACTCGCCAATCAACATGCCTTCCGCACTGAATACCCGCAACGGTACTTTCGGGCGATAATCGGTCAAAGACTCCAGAGAGGGCAAGGTGGGGTAAGTTAAAACTGCCGCGAATATGACCAGTAACAATGGCAATAACGGCAAAGCAAGGAGCGCGAGAGCAGGAAGGAACCACCAACGAGATGTCATGACAAATGAGTTTTATGTATGTTGTTTGATTATATCGACTCTGCGCCTGCAAAATAAGTCTGTAGAAAAAACTTTACACAGTTGGGTGTTATTGCTAGGATTTAAACCACTTTGTACGAAAAAGCTCTAACCAGCCTATGATTAAAGGAAATTTTGATATCCAATTGGATTTCTTGAGCACGTCCACTCCACCCATGATCGGGGTGGATATCAGTTCGTCCTCAGTCAAAATGGTGGAATTGAGTGAAGCTCCCAAGAAATCCGGTTATGTCGTCGAGCGTTATACGATTGAGGCATTGCCGCAAGACGCGGTAACAGATGGCAACATTAATAATTTGGATGCTGTTTCAGAAGCTTTGCGCCGAGCCTGGAAGCGTATGGGCACGCGCATCAAGAATGTCAGTCTCGCCTTACCCGCAGCGGCGGTAATCAGCAAAAAGATATTGTTGCCTAGCGGTCTGCGCGAAAATGAACTGGAAAGCCAAGTCGAGGCGGAGGCCAATCAGTACATTCCTTTTGCGCTAGAGGAAGTTAATTTGGATTTTCAGGTGATCGGGCCGTCACAATCCAATCCGGAAGAAATGGAAGTCTTGTTGGCCGCATCCCGTAAAGCGAATGTGGATGATCGCGTAGCAACCGCACAGGCTGCCGGTTTAAAAACCATCGTTGTTGACGTGGAGCCGTATGCTGCCGAAGCGGCATTTGAGCAAGTGCGCAGCCAATTGCCGGGTGGCGCGACAGATCAGTGCATCGCGCTGGTGGATATCGGCGCCAATGTGATGAACGTAAATGTTTTGAGAAACGGTCAGTCAGTGTATATGCGCGACCAACAAATCGGCGGAGCGCAGTTAACCCAGTTAATTCAGAATGCATTCGGCTTGTCTGCCGAAGATGCTGAGGCTGCCAAGCGCAACGGCGGGCTGCCGGATAATTACGAGAGCGATGTGCTGACGCCTTTCCGGGAAAATGTGGCAACGGAAGTGACGCGGGCGTTGCAGTTTTTCTTTACTTCCACGCAATACAACGAAGTGAACTATGTCGTGTTGGCCGGAGGGTGTGCGGCGTTGTCGGGATTGGATGATGCAGTTGCAACGCGTACGCAAGTCAGCACATTGGTTGCCAATCCGTTTGCGCAAATGACATTGTCGAGCCGGATAAAACCCCGGCAACTACAAACGGATGCGCCCGCACTGATGATTGCTTGCGGCTTGGCGATGCGGAGGTTTGATCCATCATGATACGCGTAAACTTGCTCCCTCATCGTGCCGAAAAACGTCGCGCACGCCAGTTGCAATTCATCATTCTTAGCGGTATTTCCTTGGCGTTAGGGGTTGTCGTTATTGGTTTTGTGCATGTGGCAATCAGTACGCAAATTTCGTATCAAGAGCGCCGCAACGAATATTTGAAGCAAGAAATTGTCGAGCTTGATAAGCAGATCGCCGAAATTAAAAAATTGCGTGAGCAAACACAATCCTTGTTGGCACGTAAAACCGTTGTGGAAAATCTGCAAAGCACGCGTTCGAGTGTTGTTCATTTAATGGATCAGATGCTGCGCATATTGCCGGACGGCGTGTATTTGAAAGGCCTTAAACAAACCGGAAATAAGATTAGCCTAACCGGATTTGCGCAATCGAATGCAAGGGTTTCAACCTTGATGCGCGCTATTGAAGATTCCCCATGGTTGGATTCCCCAACGTTGGTGGAGGTTCGTGCCTCAACGGCTGCAGGAGCAAGGCTGAGCGAATTTTCTCTGAACTTTAACTTGACCGTGCAGGAGGCGCCTGCTGCGCCAGCAAGCGCACCGGTCAAGCAAGCCGGTACGAAAGGTTAAGAGATGGCAATGAAGCTGCTGGAAGAATTTAAAAATGTTGATCCCAAAACTCCGGGGAGTTGGCCGTGGCTTATAAAAATAGCTGCTTTTCTGGCGATATTTATTGCCGTGGTGGCAATCGGTGCCGTAGCCGACTGGCAAGGACAATGGGAGAGTTTGCAGGGTATCAAACATGAAGAAACACAGTTGAGAGACACCTTTTTGGTAAAAAAGAAGGAAGCCATCAATCTGGACATTATCAAAAAGCAGCTGATCGAAACGCAGCAGTCTTTTGGCGCGTTATTGAAACAATTGCCGAGCAAATCCGAAATGGATGCATTGTTGACGGATATCAACCAAGCTGGTTTGGGGCGCGGTTTGCAATTCGATTTGTTCCGTCCGGGCGCAGAGGTGGCTACCGGGGTGTTTACCGAGCAGCCTATTTCAATTCGGGTGACTGGAAACTATGACGATTTGGGAAAATTTAGCAGCGATATTTCTCAATTGCCTCGAATCGTTACCTTGAATGAAATCAGTATTGCGCCTTCCGGTGGCGGAGTTTTGAGCATGGACGCGATAGCCAAAACTTATCGCTACCTTGATGAAGACGAGTTGGCCGCGCAGAAAAAGACAGCTAAATCAGCAGGAGCCAAGAAATGAGAGCCGCTTGCACGATAATGTTGGCGTCCCTGATTCTTGCAGGATGCGGTGGTGAAGAGTTTCAGGATTTGCGTGATTTCGTAAAGAATGCCGGCGCTGATATGCGCGGAAAAGTTGAACCGCCTCCCGAAATAAAGCCGTATGAACCATTCACTTACGACAACTCTTCAGCGATACAAGATCCGTTCAAACCGCGCAAAACGGATTTGAAAAACTCCAGCCATGCGGGCCAAAATCAACCTAACTTGGATCGTCCCAAAGAGGAGTTGGAAGAATTTCCATTGGAAAGTTTGAAAATGGTCGGGTATTTGCAGCAAGCAAATGTTGAATACGCGGTCATCAGGTCTTCCAATGGCAAGCTGCACCGCGTTAAGACGGGCAACTACGTCGGGATGAATTTTGGACAAATTATTTCGGTGACCGATACCGAGATAAAAATTAAAGAAATGGTGCAAGATGGTGCTGGCGATTGGTCGGAGCGCGAAAGCAGTTTGCAGTTGGTTGAGTGATCAGGAGTAAATTATGAGACAGTTTTTTAACCCCGTCCGAGGCATTATCCAGTTAGCTATCGTGGCCATTTCAATATGGGCCGTTGGCGCAAATGCAGAAGTTGCCGGAGGGGATGCCAATAGCATTCTGTCGCTCAGTGCAAGTCCTGCAGCAGGCGGAAAACTTGTACTTAAAGTCGCTCTGAAAAATGCACCGGCGAATCAGCCGGCGGCATTCACGCTGAACACTCCACCGCGTATCGCATTTGATTTTCCGAATACCTCGAACGGGCTAGGCAAATCAACACAAGAATTTGGTGAAGGTGATTTGCGCGGCGTCAATATTGTTCAAGCCGGCAGTCGAACACGGCTGGTGGTGAATCTCAATCAGATGCTGAGTTACGATACCCAGATAGATGGGAACAACGTTCTCATTACGCTCCAAGGGAAGGTGGCAACCGGCAATGTGGAGCCGGTGACTACCGCGCGCTTCGCTGAAGCGAAGCCGAGTACTCAGGCGCACAGTCTGCGCGATGTCGATTTTAGACGCGGTAAAAATGGCGAGGGGCGTGTTCAGATTGACCTGTCCGATGCCAGTGTGGGTATTGATATCAAACAGCAAGGCAAAACCTTGGTGGTGGACTTTGCCAAAACCAATTTGCCCAGAAATTTACAGCGCAAATTGGATGTGGTGGATTTCGGCACGCCTGTGCAATTGGTCGATGCGTTTGCACAGGGCGAGAATGTCCGTCTTGTGATTGAGCCGAAAGGTATATGGGAATACGCGGCCTATCAAACCGACAATAAATTCATCATTGAAGTTAAAACGGTGGTGGAGTCGGTCAAAGGAAGCCGTTCAAATTATGCGGGCGAAAAGCTCAGCTTGAATTTCCAGAATATTGCGACCCGCGAGGCGCTAAACGTGATTGCCGATTTTACCAATTTGAACATGGTGATTAGCGATACGGTCAGCGGCAATCTGACGTTGCGTTTGAAGGATGTGCCTTGGGATCAGGCGTTGCAAATTATTCTTGATTCGCGTGGATTGCTCCAGCAAAAAGAAGGTAATGTCATCATGGTCGCGCCGCGTGATGAAATTGCCGCCCGGCAGAAGGATGCATTAACGACGCAACGCGTAATCAGCCAACTCGAGCCCGTTCAGACGGAAGCCTTCCCGCTGAGTTACGCAAAGGTGGCGGATGTGAAAGCAGTGTTGGCGGGCTATCAAAAACAGTCCGCTGCCAATGAAGGTGAAGCCGATACCAAGGGGGCGGGCGGAGAAAATATCGCTTTTGATACACGCACCAACACTTTGTACATCAGCGCAACGATTTCCCGCTTGTCCCAGATTCGCGAAATTATCAAGAAGCTGGATGTGCCCGTGCGCCAAGTGTTGATCGAAGCGCGATTTGTGGAGGCTACAAACTCATACAACCGTACTCTTGGTGGGCGCTTGGGGTATCAGGGCCCCGCTGTGACGGCTGGCGGTGGCACGGCTATCGGCGGAACAGGGGCAAGTGCGCAACTCACTAGTGCGAACGTCAATTTGCCGGGTGCTTCATCGGGTATGGGGGGGCTGTCGTTATCGTTGTTCGATCAACTGGCTTCCAAAACGCTGAGCTTGGAGTTGACTGCCTCGGAGCTTGACGGAACAACCAAGTCAATTGCCAGCCCGCGAGTCATGACCGGCGACTCCACGCCTGCAACGATCAAGTCCGGTGTGCAGATACCCTATGCGGTGGCGGGCAGTTCGACGAGCGGCCCCTCGATTGCTTTCAAGGATGCGACGTTGAGTCTGGTGGTTACTCCCAAGATCACTCCTGATGACAAAGTGACCATGCAATTGGACGTGACGCAGGATACGGTAGGTAACATGTATGGCGGTGTGCCGAGTATCAACAAGAAACAGGTTACGACTACTGTCCTGGTGGAGAACGGGGGAACCGTAGTGATTGGCGGGGTGTATACACAGGACACCACTGACTCAAGTTCGAAAGTGCCGCTGTTGGGTGACATTCCTGTGCTCGGCTGGTTGTTCAAGAACAACACCAAAACCGATGCCAAGAAAGAATTGCTGATTTTTATTACGCCGAAGATACTTAAAGAAAGCCTAAGTCTTAATTAGGCTATGCCTGACTGAACCAAAAGCCCGGTGAATCCGGGCTTTTGGTTTTTTGGGGAATGCTTAAAGCAGAGTATTTCCGCTACAATTCCAACCATGACAACAGCCAGCACAACAGTAGAGAAGCGTCCTTCCGGAAACATCGTTTTGGTTGGCATGATGGGAGCAGGGAAAACAACAGTCGGTAAAATGCTGGCCAAGCAACTGGGTAAAACGTTCATCGACAGCGATGAAGAAATACAGAAACGTACCGGCGTCAAGATTTCCCATATATTCGATGTCGAGGGCGAAGAAGGGTTTCGCCAGCGCGAAAGTTCGGTCATACAGGATTTGATCCAGCTCGATAATATCGTATTGGCAACCGGCGGCGGCGCGGTACTCAAGGCCGACAACCGCGAAGCGCTACGGAAGAACGGGGTGGTTATCTACTTGAAAAGCGGTGTGTACGATTTGTGGCAGCGCACCCGTCACGACCACAATCGTCCCTTATTGCAAACCGCCAATCCGCGCGCCAAGCTGCAAGAATTATTCGAACAGCGCGATCCGATTTACAGTGCTGTTGCCGACCATATCGTCCACACCGGTAAACAAAGCGTGCAGACGCTGATTGCACGGTTGATAAAGAAAATAAATTCCCAAAACAACATCGTTCAAATGCGCCATATCATGCAAACAATAAACGTCGGACTGGGTGAGCGCAGCTATCCCATCCATATCGGCAGCGGTGTGCTCGGTCATGCCGATCTGTTGCTGCCCCACCTGCAGCACAAGCGCGCGGCGATTGTGACCAACACCACGGTGGCTCCGCTTTATCTCGAGCAACTACGCAATACGCTGCAAAGTCACGGCGTGGAGATCGTCACCATCGTCTTGCCGGATGGTGAGCACTTCAAGAATGCAGAAAACTTAGGGAAAGTTTACGATGAGTTGCTGGCGCATCGTTGCGAGCGCAACACCCCGCTGATCGCGTTGGGCGGCGGCGTCATTGGCGATATGACCGGCTATGCCGCCGCGACCTATCTGCGCGGCGTTCCCTTCATCCAGATACCCACCACGCTGCTGGCGCAGGTGGACTCCTCAGTCGGTGGCAAGACCGGCATCAATCACCTGCTGGGTAAGAACATGATCGGCGCGTTCTACCAGCCGCAAGTGGTGCTTGCTGACATTACCACGCTGAACACCTTGTCGGATCAGCACCTGCGTGCAGGTATCGCGGAAATCATCAAATACGGCCTGATTCGTGACCTGCCGTTTTTCGAGTGGCTGGAACAGAACATGGAGAAACTGTTGGCGCGCGACACGGAAGCACTCCAATATGCTATCGCACGCAGCTGCCAGAACAAGGCAGAAGTGGTGGGGGCGGATGAGCGCGAGAGCGGCGAACGCGCGCTGCTCAATCTCGGTCACACCTTTGGTCATGCCATTGAGAACGGCATGGGATATGGTAACTGGGTGCATGGCGAAGCAGTGGCGGCGGGTACCATGATGGCGGCCGACCTGTCGCGGCGTTTGGACTGGATTAGCGCAGAGGATGTTGCGCGTATCCGTCGCCTATTCGAACGGGCTGATTTGCCGGTGGACGGGCCGCTTCTGGGCACGGAGACGTATCTGCAATTGATGGGGCTGGACAAAAAAGTCGTCGGCGGCAAGATTCGCTTCGTGCTGCTCAAGGCCATCGGCCATGCCGTGGTGAGCGGAGATGTGCCGGAAGACCTGTTGCGGCACACACTAACGGCTTGCGTTAAACATGACTGAACTTGCGCCTTACGCAGCCCGCCCGCAGTTTTCACGCGGCCGTAAAATTCATGAAGATGTACCGTCAGGCAGAAGCGAATTTCAACGCGACCGCGACCGCATCATTCACTCCAGCGCTTTTCGTCGCTTGGAATACAAAACCCAGGTTTTCGTCAATCACGAGGGCGACTTATTTCGCACCCGGCTGACGCACAGCATCGAAGTGGCGCAGATAGGCCGTTCCATTGCCAGAAGATTGCGGTTAAACGAAGACCTCGTTGAGGCGATTTCTCTGGCCCATGATCTTGGGCACACCCCTTTCGGCCATGCGGGGCAAGATGCGCTCAACACCTGCATGAAAGACTACGGCGGCTTCGAGCACAACCTGCAATCGTTGCGCGTGGTCGATGTGCTGGAAGAGCGTTATGCCAATTTTGACGGATTAAATCTGTGTTTCGAAACGCGCGAAGGCATACTCAAGCATTGTTCCCCGGAGAATGCCGCGCAATTGGGCGACGTGGGCGAGCGCTTCCTTAATGACCAGCGCCCGACGCTGGAAGCGCAAATCGCCAATCTGGCCGACGAGATCGCCTACAACAACCACGATGTGGATGACGGCTTGCGTTCGGGGTTGATTACTTTGGAACAGCTCGCCTCGGTGCGCATGTTTTCCGAGCATCTGGACGAAGTGCGCAAGACCTATCCCGCCTTGGCCGAGCGTCGCGTGGTACATGAAACCATACGCCGCATGATTAATACGCTGGTGAGCGATGTGATTCGTCAAACCGAAATCAATATCCAGTCCCAGTCGCTGGGGAGCGTGGACGACGTACGCAATGCCCCTACGTTGCTGGCGTTCAGTGCGCAAATGCTGGAACTCAATCGCGAACTCAAGGCATTTCTGCGCACGCACTTGTACCGCCATTACCGTGTTATGCGCATGAGCGCCAAAGCCCACAGAATTATCAGCGAACTGTTTCAAGCCTTCATGGAAGATCGCCGCTTATTGCCACCGCAGTTTTTGCGGGCGGCCGAGATGGAGCATGCGCGCTCGGTGGCAGACTATATTGCGGGAATGACGGATCGCTATGCGATCAGGGAGCATCGGCGCTTGTTTGCAGTGGAAGAGAATTAGCAGTTTGTTGAAAAACCACTGATGGAACAACTAGCCATTTGACTAGGCCGTCCAAACACAATGGCCAAGTCGCTGGTTATGCGGTGGTCATCTGCTACAGTGCGAATCACTTACTTTCTCGCTTATCTGCAAGATAAGTTTTGCCCACTACGTTTTAACAGTCAGTTAGGAAATAAAAAGGGCGCCCATATTGGGCGCCCTCAGTATAAGTCGAAGCCGAATTAGAATTGGTATGGGCTATTCGGAAGAACGCAAGGTGGACCTACGTCAGCTTTCAAAGCACCAAGCCTAAACTTGAGTTCGCTCATTGCTTCCGAACCCTGAACTACGGTTCGGGCGCGAATCCGGGTGATCGTCCAGATGGCGCTGTTTTTCCCGTAGGTCAAATCAAAAGTAGCAAGTCCATTTGCATCGGTTGTAACCGTTCCCGGCACGGTGCCGCCAGCCGAGTTGACCGGAGTAATTAAGCCGTCTTTCGTGGTAATTGCGCTTGAAGCTATCCCGCCAGCACTTGTAGTGGTACCCGTAGCGTAATACTTGCGTACCCCGTCCTCGCCGGGGTCAAGGAACAGGTTTTCATTGACGTCCTCATTGAGGAAGGTGCCCGTTGTGGCGGTATCCGCATCGAATGTACAAGCTGATCCGGTACTCCAGCCGATGGGCCAAGCACTCAAATTGACTACAGTTCCGGCAGGAGCGGGATTGCCGTTGGAGTCGGCCACCAGCACAGACATGGGATAAATGTAACCGGTTTTGTTGCTGTTTTCAGAAACAACAGTGGCACTGCCGAAAGCAATCGAACCTGCCGAGCCGCCTATGACGATGCTGGCATCATTGCCTGAGGGAGAAACATTCTGAACTGTGGGGAGGTTTGCCTCGGTTGCTACGCAAGTTGCCCCCGGGCATACCCCACCGACTCCAAGCACCTGCGCGCGCACCTGAATACCGGTCTGAGGTGACGAAAGAGAGCCCGAAGTAAAGCTGGTGCTTGCTTGTCCCAAGCCAAGGCTGGCAGTGGTGGTTGAAGCAGAAAGCACAAAGGCCGGGGAAACGGTCTCGCCCCCCCCCGTTGGATTGACAATACTGAAGGAAATGGGCGCATCGCCGACCGGCATTCCGTTGACGTCGGTCACCGTAGCGACCAATGTTGAAACACCTTTGGTTGTTCCTACGCTCTTGGACAGCAGGCTGGGCGTTGCCTGCAGCGTTATTTTATACGCCGTAGTGGCAGTCATCGCGACGGTAAGGCTGGCGTTCGTGCTGGAAGCCGCAGGATTGTCGACGTAGACGTTTGCGATACCGGCTTGCGTCGTGGATAACGTAGCAGTTGCCGTCCCGCCAACGGCATTTACTACGGTCGCGCCCGGTGCCAGAGTTTGCGTATTCCATGTGCCCAGCGAGGAGACGAAGCGCACTTGAGTTGCGCCCGCCGCATTTACCGTTACAGTAAGTGTATCGCCTATTTTCATTGGTACTGGAGCCGTTCCCGGGGCGATAGCTGTTCCTGCGTTTAATGTCGTGCTGGCAATGCCGAACGTTGCGGCTGTTGGCGTTACGGTGAAGCTACTTGTTGCAGTTGCGCCCAGTGTTGTTGCCGTAACCGTGGTTGAGCCTTGTGTGCTTCCTTTAATCAGGCTTGTGAATAGACCGCTTGCATCAGTAACCCCGGAGGCCGGGGTGAAAGTAACGACACCGGTACCCGCTTGGGTCAGCACCACGCTGGCATTCGGCACAATCGTTCCGGCTGAATCTTTGGCTGTGACCGTTAATATTGAAGGCAGCGTAGCGTTATCGGGTAAGTTGTTCACGGTGGAAGTAACGGTCGCAGTCGAACCGACGATCTGTATCGGGTATGTAGCCGTGACCGTGCCTGCGGTGGCGGTAATCGTTGCAGTGCGGTTGGATCTGTTGGCACCGGCAGCCCTGAAGGTAAATGTGGCCACGCCCGTACCATCGGTGGTCACGGAATTCTTGTCCAAAAGACCGGTGTCTACCGATAGCGCAACAGCAACATTCGATACGGCAGTATTGGCAGCGCTAATCGTGGTAAGTGAGACCGTTGCCGCAGTCGAATTGTCTGATTTGACCGTAGTCGGGGTGGCGGACAGGGCGAGTGAGGCAACGGTCGGCGCCGGCGTTGTGGTAGTGGTTGTCGTGGTAGTGGTTGCAGTCGTGGTAGTGGTTGTTGCGGGAGATCCGCCGCAACCGGCCAAAGAAGCGATGGCCGCTATAGTCAGAACGCCAAAAAACACACCCCCAGCTTTTGGTTTAATCGAACGCAACATAAAAATATTTCCTCTCTCGCGCCACGCGCAATTTTCAGATGCTGCACACTACAACAAAAGATTTCTTAACACAATACGTTAGCAACGCTTGTTAACAACGAATCGCCGTTGCGATCACAGCCATTTGTATCGTCCGCATCACGATATTGCTGATAGCTGCGAGACAAGGTAACATTCGCGCCCTTTCGCTTTTGAAATTAGACGTGGCGGCGTGTGCCGTTACATTTTCGTCGTAGAGATTTGATGAGGAACAACGTGAGCCATTCTTCGTTGCAAGAAAACCTTGGGGTGTCGGTGTCTGTACCACAAGGGTTGCCAGTCCAACAAGGTTTATATGATCCGCGCCAGGAGCGCGATGCGTGCGGTGTGGGCTTTGTGGCGCACATCAAGGGAAAACAAAGCCATGATATGGTGAGTCAGGGCTTGCAGATACTGGAAAATCTTACGCACCGTGGCGCGGTCGGCGCCGACCCTTTGGCGGGTGACGGTGCGGGTATCTTGATTCAGATTCCGGATAAATTTCTGCGTGAGGAAATGGGCTGGGGCAATATCCAGCTGCCGCCTGTCGGTGAGTACGGTGTCGGGATGATATTTCTGCCGCGCGACGAAGCGGCGCGCGCAGCCTGCGAAAAAGTAATCGCCAAGAAAATTGCAGCCGAAGGGCAAACCTTGATCGGCTGGCGCGATGTGCCGGTAGACAGCAGCGGTCTCGGTGTCAGCGTCAAGGCGGTTGAGCCCGTGGTGCGCCAAGTGTTTATCGGGCGCGGCAAAAAGACCAAGGATCAGGATAGTTTCGAGCGCAAGCTGTTCGTGATCCGCAAGACGACCGAACACGCAGTGCGCAAGCTGGCGAAAGAGCAAGGCAAGGGCTTCTACATTCCTTCCCTGTCTTCGCGCACCATCGTTTACAAGGGCATGCTGCTGGCCGACCAAGTGGGCAAGTACTTCCTCGATTTGCAAG
>JBBIJL010000037.1:0-14986 GCA_037446005.1 Gallionellaceae bacterium
ATCCAAAGCAAAAAAAAACGACGACCTAATTTAGGTCGTCGTTCATAGCTATATTGTAATGGCGTTAATCGCCATTCAAGCCTTTATTGGCATGTAACAACAAAGCCCATCACCAGCCCGATTCGCGCTCCGGCGTTGCGGTAATTTTGTGAATGCTGAGATCGGCGCCGTTGAACTCTTCTTCCGCATCCAACCGGATACCCACGGTCTTCTTGAGCATACCGTAAACGAGGAAGCCCCCGGCCAGTGCGATGACTATGCCGAGCAAGGTGCCGACAAGTTGCGACATAAAGCTAATGCCGCCGACGCCGCCCAATGCTTTGGCACCGAAAATACCTGCGGCAATGCCGCCCCACGCGCCGCACAAACCGTGCAGCGGCCATACACCCAGCACGTCGTCAATTTTCCAGCGGTTCTGCGTCAGCGTAAACATCCACACGAACAATCCCCCCGCGACACTGCCGACGACCAGCGCCCCCAGCGGGTGCATCAAATCGGAACCTGCGCACACCGCAACCAAGCCGGCCAAGGGGCCGTTATGCACGAAGCCGGGGTCGTTTTTGCCCACCCACAATGCAACCAGCGTGCCGCCGACCATCGCCATCAGGGAATTGACCGCAACCAAGCCGCTGATCTTGCCGATTTCCTGCGCGGACATAACATTGAAGCCGAACCATCCCACGGTCAGTATCCATGCACCCAGCGCCAGGAATGGAATACTGGACGGCGGATGGGCGGAGATGCGCCCTTCCTTGTTGTAACGCCCGCGCCGCGCACCGAGCAGCAGCACTGCGGCAAGGCCGATCCAGCCGCCTACTGCATGCACCACCACCGAGCCGGCGAAGTCATGAAATTCCGCGCCGAATGTGGCATTCAGCCAATCCTGAATACCGAAGCGATGGTTCCAGGCAATACCTTCGAAGAACGGATACACAAAGCCGACCAGCATAAAAGTCGCGGCCTGTTGCGGATTGAACTTGGCGCGCTCGGCGATACCGCCGGAAACAATGGCGGGTATCGCTGCCGCGAAGGTGAGCAGGAAAAAGAACTTCACCAGCTCATAGCCGTTCTTCTGCGCCAGCACATCCGCACCGGTAAAAAAATTGACGCCGTAAGCGATGCTGTAGCCGATGAAAAAATAGGCCAAGGTCGAAATGGCAAAATCGGTGAGTATCTTCACCAGCGCATTGACCTGATTCTTTTTCCGGACGGTACCCAGCTCCAGAAATGCGAAGCCCGCGTGCATCGCCAGCACCATGATGGCGCCAAGAAGAATAAATAGTGCATCACTGCCAACTTTCAGGTTTTCCATAATTCCCTCAATAAGTGCAAACGGCGAAACGGAATGCAAGTTCCATTCCAGCGACACGTCCGACTGATTTAAAAAGATTTTATTCAGTTCGTTCGCGTGACATGCAATCCGCAATTCACCATATCGGTGCATTGCAAATTAATCCGCACCACGATGGCGCCTTTATTTAGTGCGAGGCTACGCCCGATTAGCAAGCAGCTTTTCCAGCCAAAACAAACCGACGATCGTTTTACTATCGGTAATTTTGCCCGACAGCACCCACGCGATTGCCTCAGTCGGCGACAACTCGAACACCTCCAGAAACTCGCCCTCGTCTAGCTGGCGCCCTTGGTGCGTCAGCACGCGCGCCAGAAAATATTCCATTTTCTCATCGGAGAAACCGATACAAGGCCATGCCGTAGAGATGTGCGTCCATTCGCGCGCCACATAGCCGGTCTCTTCCAGCAACTCGCGCTGCGCCGTCAGCAAAGTGTCTTCGCCGTGGTCTATCTTTCCGGCGGGTAGCTCGATGAATTCCTGCTGCGGTGCATAACGGAACTGGCGCTCCATCACCAGGTTGCCATTGTCCAGCAAAGCGAGAATGGCCACAGCACCGGGATGTTTGATGTACTCGCGCGTGCTGATACTGCCGTCCGGTAACCGCGCATGGTCTTTATGTACTTGAATGAAATTGCCTGCATAAACCAACTGGGTGTCCAGCTGGGTCTCTTTTAAGTCCATTTGAATATCCTCTAGTTTCCAAGCCTACAAACGAACACTCCCGCCGTGGCGGGAGTGTCATCAATCAAAAACTTGCTATCTGGTTAATGCAGTAACAACGACTGCTGCACAGAAACGGCACATACCGACATCAAGGTGCCCGGCAAAATACCCAGCGCCAACACCGCAAAACCATTGATGGAAATCAGCAGACTGCTATCGGGCTGCATGTAGATACGCTCATGGCTTTCCGGCGCATCGAAATACATCAGCTTCACGATGCGCAAATAGTAGAACGCGCCGATCAGAGAGAACAGCACCGCCATGATAACCAGCGGGATATGCCCCGCCGCCACCGCTGCATTCAGCACCGAGAACTTGGCGTAGAAACCTACTGTCGGCGGTACACCGGCCATGGAGAACATCAACAGCAGCATCATAAATGCCAGCCACGGGCTGCGTTGGTTGAGCCCCTTGAAGTCGTTGATGTTGTCGGCTTCGAAACCTTCGCGCGACAGCAACATAATCATGCCGAAACCGCCCAGACTCATCAGCACATAAACCACGGCATAGAACATGGCCGAACCGTAACCTTCGATACCGCCGCTCATCACCCCGACCAGCAGGAAACCCATATGGGCGATGGTCGAATACGCGAGCATGCGCTTGATATTAGTTTGTGCAATCGCGCTGATGTTGCCCACTGCCATGGACAAGACGGCCAGAATTGCCAGCATGCCGGACCAGTGGATCATCAGCGGCTGCATGCCTTCAACCAGAATACGCATCACGAATGCGAATGCGGCCAGTTTGGGGGCGGTACCGATAAGCATGGTCATCGCGGTCGGAGCACCTTGGTACACATCGGGAACCCACATATGGAATGGCACCGCGCCCAACTTGAAGGCTAGGCCGGCAACGATGAACACCAGACCGAACACCAGCAGCGCCTTGTTGGAAACACCGTGTTGAATCGCAGCGGAAACCGCATTCACATCCAGCGTGCCGGTCGCGCCGTACAGCATGGACATACCGTACAGCAGCAAGCCGGAGGCCAGCGCGCCGAGGATGAAGTATTTCATCGCGGCTTCGGTTGCAGTGGCAGAGTCGCGTTGCAACGCCACCATCGCGTACAGACTGAGCGACAGCAACTCCAAGCCCAGATACAGCGTGAGGAAGTGGCTGGCGGAGATCATCACCATCATGCCCAGCAGCGCAAACAATACCAAGGCAAGAAATTCGCCGGAAAACAGGCCGCGTGCCAGCAAATAAGTGCGCGAATAGACCAGCATCATGGACACCGCCAGATAGCTCAACAGCTTCAGTACATCGGACATCAGGTCGTCCACAAACATATTGTGGAACAGGTGCGCCACGCCATTATGGTGTGTCGCCACGGTAATCAGCGAGCATCCGAGCAATGTGAGCTGCACCAGCAGGTAGGTCACGGTTTTAGTATGGCCGGAAGTGAACAGATCCGCGATCAGGATCACGCACACCATCACCAACAGAAAAATTTCTGCGTAGGCGGGAAACAAGGTAGACAAGAAACTCATATTTTCCTCAATTGCGAATGGCTCGGTTTAGCGGCAACTTAAATTTTTGAACGGGCAAGGTGAACCAGCAGATCGCTCACCGACGCATGCAATATCTCGCTGACCGGCAAGGGATACAGCCCCATGCCCAGCACGGTAATCGCGAGCACGACGAAGATGATTTTTTCGCGCATGTCGATGTCATGCAGGTGGGCAACGTGGTCGTTGGCGACAGCACCGAAGATCACGCGCTTGTACATCCACAGCGTGTAGGCCGCACCGAAGATCAGCGTGCTGGCCGCCAGGAAGGCGTACCAGAAATTGGCTTTGACCGCGCCCATGATGACCATGAACTCGCCGACGAAACCGCTGGTGCCGGGCAAGCCGCTGTTAGCCATCGCGAACAGCATGAAGAAGGCGGCGAACACCGGCATCTTGTTGGCCACGCCGCCGTAATCGACAATTTGACGCGAATGCACGCGGTCATACAGCACGCCGATACACAGGAACAATGCACCCGCCACAAAGCCGTGCGAGATCATCTGGATCAGCGCGCCTTCCATGCCGTAGGCGTTGAAAATAAAGAAGCCCAGTGTGACGAAGCCCATATGCGAAATGGAAGAATAAGCCACCAGCTTTTTCATATCGGCTTGAGTCAATGCCACCAGACCGATGTACACCACCGCGATCAACGACAACGCGATCATGACTCCGGCCAAACTGTGGCTCGCGTCCGGTGCAATCGGCATGGAGAAACGCAGGAAACCGTACGCGCCGACTTTCAGCATGATCGCGGCCAGCACCACGGAACCGCCGGTAGGCGCTTCCACGTGGGCATCCGGCAACCAGGTGTGCACCGGGAACATCGGCACCTTCACCGAGAACGCCATGAAGAAGGCGATGAACACCAGTATCTGTGCCGAGAGCGGAATCGCCATCTGGTGGTAGTCGAGAATCTCGAAGCTGCCGCCGGAATGATTAAACAGGTACAACAAGGCCACCAACATCAACAGGGAGCCGAGCAAGGTGTACAGGAAAAACTTGACTGCCGCATACACGCGGTTCGGGCCGCCCCACACGCCGATAATGATGAACATCGGGATCAGCATCGCTTCCCAGAACACGTAAAACAGCACGGCATCCAGCGCGGCGAACACGCCGTTAACGATACCGGACATGATGAGGAACGCCGCCATGTATTGCGCCACGCGCTTCTCGATAACCTTCCATCCGGCGATGACCACCAATGGCGTAAAGAAGCTGTTCAACAAAATGAACAGCATCGAGATGCCGTCCACGCCGAGGTGGTAATGGATATTGAAGCGGACGATCCAGTCCCGCATCTCGACAAACTGCATGGCACTGGTCATTTTGTCGAAGCCGGTATACAGCGGCAGCGTCACCGCGAAACTCAGAATCGCGCCGACCAGAGCGATGTAACGGGCAATAGGCGCATTGCGGTCATTTCCGGTCGCCAATACCAGCACACCGAAAATAATGGGGAGCCAGATGGCAACACTTAACAATGGGAATCCAAAAATCATGCTTATATCCTTCAGTATTCTGCGGCGACGTTATTCAAACCAAGTGCGGACGGTCAACAACACGAACACGCCGATGATCATCGAAAAAGCGTAGTGGTAGATGTAGCCGGACTGCAAGTTGCGCAACACTCCCGAGAGGCGCCCCACAAAGCGTGCAGTACCATTCACCAGTACCCCGTCAATCAATTGCACGTCCCCGAATTTCCACAGGAAGCGGCTCGCACCGCGCGCGCCGCCGGCAAAAAACCAGTCGTTGAAGCGGTCGAAGTAATACTTGTTGTCGAGCAAGGTATAAATGCCCTCGAAACGCTGCTTGATCGCAGCGGGAATATCGGGGCGCTTCATGTAGAAGAACCACGACGATGCCACCCCGGCCAGCGCCAAGATAAAGGGCATGGACAAGAACGAGTGCAGCGCCATCGCTACCGCACCGTGGAACTCTTCACGCATTTCCATGAGCGCATGGTGTTCGTGGCTGATGTAAATCGCATCAAGGAAATAGTCGCCGTACAACATCGGCCCGATCGTAATGAAACCGATCACCACCGACGGAATCGCCAGCAACACCAGCGGCAGCCACACTACCCAAGGCGTCTCGTGCGGCTTCTGGCCCGGAGCCAGACCGTGATGATGGTCGTGTGCAACCTCTTCATCGTCGTGATCGCCCTGATGCTCTTCGTGCGCTTCATCATTGGCGTCATGCAGAACATCGTGATGATCTTTGTGCGCTGCTTCAGCATGATGAGCCTTGCCGAAGCGCTCCTCGCCGTGGAACACGAGGAAGTACATGCGGAAGGAGTAGAACGCGGTCACGAATACACCGGCCAGCACGGCAAAGTAGGCAAAGCCTGAACCGGCCAAGTGGGAATACTCCACCGCTTCGATGATGCTGTCCTTGGAATAGAAACCGGACAGGAACGGCGTGCCGATCAAAGCCAGCGAACCGATCAAAGAAGTGATCCAAGTGATAGGCATGTACTTGCGCAGACCGCCCATGTTGCGGATGTCCTGATCGTGGTGCATGGCGATAATCACCGAGCCCGCAGCCAAGAACAGCAAGGCTTTGAAGAACGCGTGGGTCATCAGGTGGAACACCGCCACCGAGTAGGCCGACGCGCCCAGTGCCACGGTCATGTAACCGAGTTGCGACAGCGTGGAATACGCCACCACGCGCTTGATGTCGTTCTGGATGATGCCGAGGAAGCCCATGAACAGCGCGGTAATCGCGCCGATCACCATTACAAACGACAGTGCAGTGTCGGATAACTCGAACAGCGGCGACATACGCGCCACCATGAAAATACCGGCAGTCACCATGGTCGCGGCGTGGATCAGCGCGGAAATTGGAGTCGGGCCTTCCATCGAATCGGGCAGCCACACATGCAAGGGGAACTGCGCGCTCTTACCCATCGCGCCGATAAACAGCAGGATACAGATCGCGGTAATCAGATTCCATGTCACGCCGGGAATCGGCGCGATGTCGTTCACATAACGGTGCGCATTGGCAAACACGGAGGCGTAATCCAGCGTACCGAACACCATCAGCACCAGACCGATACCGAGCAGGAAGCCGAAGTCGCCGACGCGGTTGACCAGAAACGCTTTCAGGTTGGCGTAGATCGCCGTGGGACGCGTGTACCAAAAGCCGATCAGCAGATACGACACCAAGCCCACCGCTTCCCAACCGAAGAACAGTTGCATGAAGTTGTTGGCCATCACCAGCATCAGCATGGAGAAGGTGAACAGCGAGATGTAGCTGAAAAAGCGCTGGTAACCGGGGTCTTCCTGCATGTAGCCGATGGTGTAGATGTGCACCATCAGCGAGACGAAGGTCACCACCAGCATCATCATGACCGTCAAGCGGTCGATGAGGAAGCCGACTTCAAAGCTGGTGTCGCCGGAGGTCATCCACTTGTATACCGTACCGTTGAACTGATGCCCGGCCAACACATCTTGGAAAATTGCCAGTGATGCGATGAAGGAGACCGCCACCAGAGCGATAGTCACGCGATGTGACCAAGCGCGCCCCAGTACTTTACCGAACGGGCCGGCCGCAACCGCACCAACCAAAGGTGCCAAGGGAACCAGCAGATAGAGATTTTGCATATTGCTCATGTGTACGCTTAACCTTTCAGGCTGCCGAGATCGTCAACGTTAATGGTGCGCAGATTGCGGAACAGCACCACCAGAATAGCCAGACCAATCGCGGCTTCAGCAGCGGCAACGGTAAGGATGAAGAACACGAAAATCTGACCGGACACGTCGTTCAGGTAATGCGAGAACGCGACAAAATTGGTATTCACTGCCAGCAACATCAGTTCAATCGCCATCAGCAACACAATGATGTTTTTACGGTTCAAGAATATGCCCACCACACTAATGGCAAACAGCACCGCACTTAACACCAAGTAATGAGACAAATTTAAGCTCAACATACTTCCCCCTGATTTTTAGCTCTTCGCTTGATCGGCTGCATCTGTCTGCACAGATATTTTTTTGGATGATGGCATCGAAATCAAACGCACACGATCCTTGCTCTTAACCAGAACCTGCTTGCTTGGATCCTGCTTTTTGCTGGTGCGGCGATGACGCAAGGTCAACGCAATCGCCGCCACGATGGCAACCAGCAATATCACAGCCGCCAATTCGAACGGATAGACGTAATCGGTATAAATCAAACGTCCCAGTTCTTTGGTGTTGCTGTATTCAGCCGCATGCTTGGCCAGATGCGCACCGGTCTCGGCGGTCTGGCGGCTACCCAGCACCCACACCATCTCGAACACCATGATCCCCGCCAACACTGCACCAATCGGGAACCAGCGCCAGAAGCCCTCTTTCAGTTCTTCCAGATTAATATCCAGCATCATCACCACGAACAGGAACAGCACCATCACCGCGCCGACGTAAACCAGCACCAGCGTGATCGCCAGAAACTCGGCTTCCAGCAGCATCCAGATACCGGACATGCTGAAGAAGGCCAGCACGAGAAACAGCGCGGCGTGCACCGGGTTGCGGGCAGTAATGACGCGCAGGCTGGCAAACACCGACAGCGCGGCAAAAAAATAAAAAGCTAATGTATCGATACCTATCATGTCCTGATCCTTAACGGTATTTGGCGTCTGCAGCACGATCCTTGGCGATCTGCGCTTCGTGCTTTTCACCCACCGCCAGCAGCATCGGTTTGGTGTAGTACAAGTCCCCGCGTTTTTCGCCGTGATATTCCAGCACACGGGTTTCAACGATGGCATCCACCGGGCAGGACTCTTCGCAGAAGCCGCAGAAAATGCACTTGGTCAGGTCGATGTCATACTGCGTGGTGCGGCGCGAACCGTCGCTGCGCTCGGCCACTTCGATCTTGATTGCCATCGCGGGGCAAACCGCTTCGCACAGTTTGCAGCCGATGCAACGCTCTTCGCCGTTGGCATAGCGGCGTTGCGCGTGCAGGCCTCGGAAACGGAAGCTTTGCGGCGTCTTCTCTTCCGGGTAATGCACTGTAATCTTGTGCGAGAACAAGTGTCTGCCGGTCAGTGCCAAGCCCTTGAGCAGCTCGACCAACATGAAGCTTTTAAAGAAATGTGTGATCTTTTCCATTTTCGTTCTCACCACAACCAATAGCGTGTTTGCATCCAGGCAGCAATGACCACCACCCATACCAACGTCAGCGGAATGAATACTTTCCAACCCAGACGCATCAGTTGGTCATAGCGGTAACGCGGGAAGCTCGCGCGCAGCCACAGGAACATGAACAGGAAAATCGACATCTTGGCCAACAGCCAGAACAGCCCCGGAATCTGGTTAAACGGTGCGATATCAATCGGGGGCAACCAGCCGCCGAGGAACAGCACCGTAGTCAATGCCGCGATCAAAATCATGTTGGCGTATTCGGCCAAGAAGAAGATCGCGAAGCCCATGCCGGAATATTCGGTATGGAAACCCGCCACAATGACCGACTCGTCTTCCGCCAAGTCGAACGGCGCACGGTTGGTTTCGGCCACACCGGCAATGAAATACACCACAAACATCGGGAACAGCGGGATGAAATACCAACCCAGCAGGCCGTGGCCGTTTTGCTGCCCGCGCACAATGTCACCAATGTTCATGCTTTGCGCCATCAGCAGCACGCACACCAGCGCAAAGCCCATCGCCAGTTCATACGAGACGATCTGTGCGGCGGAACGCAACGAGCCCAAGAAGGCGTATTTTGAGTTGGATGCCCAACCGGCGATGATGACGCCGTACACACCGAGCGAGGTCATCGCCAAGATATAGAGCAGACCTGCATTTGCATTGGACAGGATCAGCCCGTCGCTAAACGGAATGACTGCCCACGCGGCCAATGCGGGAGCAATCGACAACACCGGCGCGATGGCAAACAGGAATTTGTTCGAACCGGTAGGAACGATAATTTCCTTCATCAACAGCTTGATACCGTCAGCGATGGGTTGTAGCAGACCGTAAGGGCCGACCCGGTTCGGGCCGATACGGTCTTGTATCAATCCCAGCACCCTGCGCTCGGCATATGTCAGGTAAGCCACACCGAGCATCAGCGGCACCACGATGGCGACGATCTTGACCAAAGCCCACACCAGCGGCCAAACCGGCCCGAGCAGACCCTGCCCCATCTGTTCTATGGTTTGCAGTAACTCTATCATGCGCGCTCCACTGTAATTGTTCCAAACATCGCCCCCAGAGCCGCAGTCGCGCTATGCCCCGCAGCCACACGCACTACGCCCTTGGGCAGTTTGTCATCCGCCGCTGCGATCAAACTCACGCTGCCCTGCCCCTGACTCACCTTGACCAGCGCGCCGGATTGCACGCCCAGTTTTTTCAATTCGTCGCTGTGCAACCAAGCCTGCGGCGCAGCAGCGTCCGCCGTAGCCTGCAACGGTGCGGAACGGCGCACCACGGCATCGGTCGCGTAGATCGGAACATCGCTCACGCGTTGCAAACCACCGCTCGCTGCGGCAGTTGTTACTTCCACGCCGCTAACAGCGTTATTCAGCTTGACCGCGACATCGATGCCTTGCAGCGCTTCATCGCGTACAGCTTCGGAGGTGTCCTGTTCGAAGCCGGATACTTTCAGCAGATTGCCGAGCACGCGCAACACCTTCCATGCGGGACGCGCTTCACCCAATGGCTTGACGGCTCCCTTGAAACTTTGCACGCGCCCCTCGGTGCTCACAAAAGTGCCGGAAGTTTCGGTAAACGGTGCGATAGGCAGCAGCACATCGGCGTAAGTTGTCGCGTGATGTTTGTAAGCTGACATGGCAATCACCAGATCGGCGGACTGCATTGCGGCCATCGCCTGTTGCGCATTGGCGGTATCCAGTTCGGCTTCCACGTTCAGCAACACGTAGGCTTTGCGCGGCGCGGCCAGCATGGCGGCGGCATTCAAGCCCTGCGCGCCCGGCGTGGCTTGCGCCAGATAGCCGCCGACGCTGTTGGCCGCTTCGCCGATGAAACCGAACTTACCGTTGGTCGAGCTGGCAATTTGTTGCGCCAACGCTTGCAGTTGTGCGGCTTGCGGATGCTGCTGCGCAAAATTTCCCAACAGCACCGCAATGCGCTCGCCGCCGAGCAGGCTGCCGGCAATGCCGTCGGCTTGTTTGGTCTGCACGCCCTTGGCGACTTGCACCAACGCATCGACGAGCGCATCCGGCGCGACAATGGACTTGTTCTCCGGCCTCATCAGCAAATCGTCGTCGGAGGAATGAATGATATTGACTTGCGCGCCCTTCTTCGCCGCTTGGCGGATACGTGCAGCGAGCAGCGGATGATCCTTGCGCAGGAAGCTGCCGACGACCAACACACGATCGGCACGACTAATGTCGGCAATCGACATACCCAGCCAAGGCGCTCCGGCTTGCTTGCCGTCGGCGCTAAAATCGGATTGGCGCAAGCGGAAATCGACGTTGTTGCTGCCGATGCCACGCATGAGTTTTTGCAACAGGTAGAGTTCTTCCAGTGTGGAATTTGCCGTGGCCAGCGCACCGATTTGTTCGGCACCGGCACCGTTGGCAATGTGACGCAAGCCGTTCGCGGCGTATTCCAGCGCGACTTGCCATTCCACTTCCATCCACTTGCCGTCCTGCTTAATCATCGGCTTGGTCAGACGCTCGGCAGAGTTTAAGCCTTCATAAGCGAAGCGATCCTTGTCGGACAACCAACATTCGTTAATATCTTCGTTCTCGATCGGCAACACGCGCAATACGCGGTTGTTCTTGGTGTTCACGGCGAGACTGGTACCCAAACTGTCATGCGCACTCACCGAGCGGCGGCGCGACAATTCCCAAGAACGCGCTTTGTAGCGGAATGGCTTGCTGGTCAGCGCGCCAACCGGGCACAGGTCGATCATGTTGCCGGACAGTTCGGAGTTCACCGTGCCGGAAACGAAAGTCATGATCTCGGCGTGTTCGCCACGGAAGGCCTGCCCTATTTCCATTTGTCCGGCAATTTCCTGACCGAATCGAACGCAGCGCGTGCAGTTGATGCAACGGCTCATTTCTTCGGCGGAAACCAGCGGGCCGATATCTTTGCTCAACACCGTGCGCTTCTCTTCGTGGTAACGCGAAGCACCGCCGCCGTAGCCGACCGACATATCTTGCAGCATACATTCGCCGCCTTGGTCGCAAATCGGACAATCCAGCGGATGGTTTACCAGCAGGAATTCCATCACACCCTTTTGCGCCTTCACTGCCTGCTCGGAAGCGGTAAACACCTTCATGCCTTCGGTCACCGGCGTGGCACAGGCCGGCAGCGGTTTAGGCGCCTTTTCAACTTGCACCAGACACATGCGGCAATTCGCCGCAATGGATAGTTTTTTGTGGTAGCAAAAATGCGGAATGCTGATGCCTGCCCGATGCGCGGCCTCAATCACGGTCGTACCGTTTTCCGTTTCGATGCGCTTGCCGTCAATTTCGATGTTGATCATTGCTCACCTATCCGTCTGCCTTACACCAAGCAACGCTTGTGCTCGATGTGGTATTCAAATTCCTTGCGGTAATGCTTGAGGAAACCCTGTACCGGCCAAGCCGCTGCATCGCCCAATGCGCAGATGGTGCGGCCAGCGATGTTGTTGCACAAATCCAGCAGCAGATCCAAGTCTTCCGGCCTGCCCTCGCCGTGCTCGATACGATGCACGATGCGGTACAACCAGCCCGTACCCTCGCGGCAAGGTGTGCATTGACCGCAGGATTCTTCGTAATAGAAATAGGACAGACGCTCCAGCGCTTTTACCATACAGGTGGTTTCGTCCATCACGATGACCGCGCCAGTACCCAAATAAGATCCGGCTTTCTGAATAGAGTCGAAGTCCATGTTCAGATCCATCATGATCTCGCCCGGTAATACCGGCATAGAAGATCCGCCGGGTATGACTGCTTTCAACTTGTTGCCACCGCGCACGCCGCCTGCCATTTCCAGCAGCTTCTTGAACGGCGTACCCAACGGCACTTCAAAGTTGCCCGGATTGTTCACATGACCGGATACCGAGAACAGCTTGATACCGCCGCTGTTCGGCACGCCCAAGTCGGCAAATTTCTGCCCGCCGTTGTTGATGATGTAGGGAATGCTGGCGAAAGTTTCGGTGTTGTTGATCGTAGTCGGCTTGCCGTACAGACCGAAGCTGGCCGGGAACGGCGGCTTGAAACGCGGCTGTCCTTTCTTGCCTTCGATGGACTCAAGCAACGCGGTTTCTTCGCCGCATACATAAGCACCGTAACCCAAGTGATTATGCAGGTCGAATTCAAAGTCCGATCCGAGAATGTTCTTGCCGAGATAGCCGGCTTTACGGGCTTCTTCACAAGCCTCTTCCATGCGCTCGTAAGCTTCGTATATCTCTCCATGCACATAGTTGTAGCCGGTTTTGACGTTCATGGTGTAGGCCGCGATGGCCATACCTTCGATCAGCATGTGCGGGTTGTAACGCAGGATATCACGATCCTTGCAGGTGCCCGGCTCGCCTTCGTCCGAGTTGCACACCAGATATTTGTCGCCCTGATAGTTGCGCGGCATGAAGCTCCACTTCAAACCGGTCGGAAAACCCGCACCGCCGCGACCGCGCAGACCGGAAGCTTTCACTTCGGCGATAATCGCTTCAGGCAACATCTTCTCGGCAATGATCTTGCGCAAAGCCTGATAACCGCCAACCTTGAGGTAATTCTCCAGCGTCCACGGCCGGTCGAAATGCAGCGTGTTTAAAATAATCGGGGCGCTCATTGCTTGCCTCCCTTACTTTCCGACCCAAGTTCAGCCAATATCTGGTCGATTTTTTCCCCGGTCAGACGACCGCACAACTTCTTGTTGTTGATCGAGAACATCGGGGCATCCACACAGGCGCCCATGCACTCACCCTCGTGCAAACCGAATTTGCCATCGGCCGTGATTTCCCCCAAGCCAATACCCAATCTGTTTTTGAGATGCAACAGCGTTTCATTCACGCCGCCAAGTTGGCAAGAAAGATTGGTACATACTGTCAGGGTGTATTCACCCATCGGCTTGAGTTTGTACATGTGGTAGAACGTCGCCACTTCGTATACGGCCATCTGCGGCATACCGATATAAGCGGCGATGTCGGCCATATCTTCCGGCGCGATCCAGCCCTTCTCATCCTGCACGAAACGCAACGCGGCCATAACTGCTGACTGCCGTTGATCCGCCGGATACTTCTTGAGTTCGCGCTCAATCTTTGCTTGAATTTGTTCGGATAACATCAGCGGTCTATCTCTCCAAAAACGATGTCCTGTGTGCCGATGATCGCCACCACGTCCGCAAGCATGTGACCGCGGGACATCTCGTCCAACCCTGCCAAATGCGGATAGCCCGGCGCACGAATCTTCATGCGGTACGGCTTATTCGCACCATCTGAAACCAAATAAATACCAAACTCACCCTTGGGATGTTCTACTGCCGAATACACCTCGCCTGCTGGCACATGCATACCTTCAGTAAACAGCTTGAAGTGGTGAATCAACTCTTCCATGTTCTGTTTCATGGCCTCGCGCTTGGGCGGCGCAAATTTGTGATTTTCGGTAATCACTGCACCCGGATTCTGGCGCAGCCAATCGACGCACTGCTTGATGATGCGGTTGGACTGGCGCATCTCCTCAACGCGAACCAGATAACGGTCATAGCAATCGCCCTCCACACCGACCGGAATATCGAAGTCCAAACGGTCGTACACTTCGTAAGGCTGCTTCTTGCGCAAATCCCAAGCCACGCCAGAGCCGCGTAGCATAGGACCAGTAAACCCCATGGCCAAAGCACGCTCGGGTGAAACGACACCGATGCCAACCGTGCGCTGTTTCCAGATACGATTGTCAGTCAGCAATGTTTCGTATTCATCCACGCAACCGGGAAAACGCTGAGTGAAGTCTTCGAGGAAGTCGAGCATCGAACCCTGACGGTTCTCGTTCATGCGCTTGATCGCCGATTCGTTGTGTATCTTGGAAGCCTGATACTGCGGCATCGTGTCCGGCAAATCGCGGTATACCCCGCCCGGACGGAAATAAGCGGCGTGCATACGCGCGCCGGATACCGCCTCATACACGTCCATCAAGTCTTCGCGTTCGCGGAAGGTATAGAACATGGGCGACATCGCACCGAGGTCGAGAGCGTGAGCACCCAGCCAGAGCAGGTGATTCAGGAGGCGTGTAATCTCGTCGAACATCACGCGGATATACTGGGCTCGCAGCGGAACTTCAATACCGGCCAGCTTCTCGATCGCCATCACATAAGCATGCTCGTTACACATCATGGAGACGTAATCCAGCCGATCCATGTAAGGCACAGACTGCAAGAACGTTTTATGTTCCGCCAACTTTTCCGTGGCGCGATGCAACAGACCGATATGCGGATCGGCACGCTCGACCACTTCACCATCCAACTCCAGCACCAGA
>JBBIJL010000038.1:0-14800 GCA_037446005.1 Gallionellaceae bacterium
CTGTCGTGGCGGAATATCAGGTGGAGCTGTTCTGGCTGGGACTGGCCTTCAACGTTGCCGGCATCGCCTACATCACTTCAAGAGTCATCCAGACGACAAAGGAGCACGAGCAATGCTGAAACGATACATTTCCACATCCATTCTTCTGTCCATAACGTTGCTGGCCTGCAACGCCACAGCCGCAGGACTGGCCTCGCAGACCAGCGATGCGCATGCCATCAAGGTGACCGTCACACCGAGAGCCGCGCTCCAGGCCTGGGAGTTCGAGGTGAGCATGGAAACGCATACCCGGAACCTGAACGACGACCCTGCCAAGGTAGCGCAGCTCATTGCCGACGGAAGACCATACGCGCCCCTGGCCTGGGAAGGGGCGCCGCCCGGGAGCCATCATCGCAAGGGGGTGTTGCGCTTCCCCGCCATTACACCGCCGCCGCGCGTACTGGAACTGCGGCTACGCCTGGCCAGTGATCCCTCGCCGAGGACCTTCAAATGGCTGATGCAATAAATCGAAAGGAGCAGATCATGGCAATCGATCCTGTATGCGGCATGACGGTCAAACCGGACTCGCCGCACCACTATGCCTACCACGGCACCGAATACCACTTTTGCAGCGCAAAGTGCCTGGCAAAATTCCAAGCGTCGCCGGATGAATATGTCGAGCCTCGCCCGGCACCGGTCGCCGCGAGCGGTACGACCTACACCTGCCCCATGCATCCCGAGATCATGCAGGATCATCCGGGCAGTTGCCCCAAGTGCGGCATGGCGCTGGAGCCGCGTGACACAACTACCGAAGACAACACCGAGCTGCGCGACATGACGCGGCGCTTCTGGTTCAGCACTGCGCTGGCGCTGCCGGTGTTCGTTATCGCGATGGGCACCGACCTGTTTCCGCAAACTCTGCCGGAAACCATTTCGATGACAGCGCTGCAATGGCTCGAATTTGCATTGGCCACCCCCGTGGTGCTGTGGGGCGGCTGGCCCATCTTCCAGCGCGGCTGGGCCTCACTGTTGAATCGTCACCTCAATATGTTCACGCTGATCGCGCTGGGCGTGGGCGTGGCATGGAGCTACAGCATGGTGGCGATGCTGCTGCCGGGCATTTTTCCCCCCGCCATGCGCAGCATGATGGACACGGTGCCGGTGTATTTCGAAGCCGCCGCCGTCATTATGGCGCTGGTGCTGCTGGGACAGGTGATGGAACTGCGTGCGCGCAGCCAGACCAGCGCCGCGATCAAACTGCTGCTGGGCCTGGCCCCCAAGACCGCGCGCATCGTGCGCGCGGACGGCAGCGAGGAAGACATCCCGCTGGAGCAGGTGCAGCCCGGCGACGTGTTGCGCGTACGCCCCGGCGAGAAGGTGCCGGTGGACGGCGTGGTGCTCGAAGGTGCTTCTGCGCTGGACGAATCCATGGTCACCGGCGAGTCCATACCCGTCGAGAAGACCCAAGGCGCACACCTGATCGGCGCGACGGTGAACGGCACCGGCAGCCTGTTGATGCGCGCCGAGAAGGTCGGCGCCGACACGTTGCTCGCGCAGATCGTGCACATGGTGAGCGAGGCGCAGCGTTCACGTGCGCCCATCCAGGGGATCGCACTCGTCACCTTCGCCGTGTGGGGCCTGCTTGGGCCGGAGCCGCGCCTGGCGCACGCCATCGTCAATGCGGTGGCGGTGCTCATCATCGCCTGTCCCTGTGCATTGGGTCTGGCCACGCCGATGTCCATCATGGTAGGCACCGGACGCGGCGCGACCGCCGGGGTGCTGATAAAAAATGCCGAAGCATTGGAGAGCATGGAGAAGGTGGACACGCTGGTGGTGGACAAGACCGGCACGCTGACCGAGGGCAAACCCAGGCTGGTTTCGGTGATCGCCCTGGCGGGATTTGAGGAGGATGGCATCCTGCGGCTGGGCGCGAGCCTGGAACGCGCCAGCGAGCATCCATTGGCAGCGGCTATCGTGAGCGGCGCGCAAGACAAGAATCTGTCGCTTGCAACCATCAGCGGGTTCCGTTCGTACACCGGCAAGGGCGTAGCGGGAACGGTCGAGGGCAGTATGGTCGCGCTGGGCAACCTCAAGCTGTTCGAAGAGTTGGGCATCGCAGCCGGCGAATTGGCAGCGCGCGCCGATGTCTTGCGCAATGAAGGCCAGACGGTGATGCTGCTCGCCGTCGATGGCCAAGCTGCCGGCCTGCTCGGTGTGGCCGATCCTATCAAGACCTCCACGCCGGACGCGATCCGCGCGCTGCATGAACAAGGCGTGCAGGTCATCATGCTCACCGGCGACAACCGCATCACAGCCGAAGCGGTGGCGAAGAAACTGGGCATAGACCGGGTGGAAGCGGAAGTGTTGCCTGAGCAGAAGGCAGCCATCGTCAAGCAGCTGCAGGCGCAAGGCCGTTTCGTGGCGATGGCGGGCGACGGCATCAACGATGCCCCCGCGCTGGCCCAAGCACAGGTAGGCATCGCCATGGGCACCGGCACGGATGTGGCGATGGAGAGCGCGGGCATCACGCTGGTCAAGGGCGACCTCAACGGCATCGCCCGTGCAGTGCGCTTGAGCCGCGCCACTATGCGCAACATCCGCCAGAACCTGTTCTTCGCCTTCATTTATAACATGCTCGGCGTGCCGGTCGCAGCGGGTGTGCTGTACCCGTTCTTCGGCCTGCTGCTGTCGCCTATCATCGCGGCGGCGGCGATGAGCTTCAGTTCGGTGTCGGTGATACTCAATGCCCTGAGTCTAAGGCAGCAAAGACTTTGAGTTGTTTCCAGAATGCGCGCGGTACAAGCCCTTGGCGAGCCTGTTTTTATATTGTCCAGCAGCACAATGTCTTGGACAAACAACTGTCATGATGACATGGCGATACTGATTCCTTATTGCTAGCATTCTTCCATACGGCATATTGCGGGGCGGTTATCTATCCGGCTGGCTTGGACTGGTGCCGTTTGGGTTCAATAATTTGAAAACCTGTCTCAAGTTAGATCTCGCCCGGTCTACTCTTCGTCCAATAACTTGCCTGCGATCGCCCAGTTCTCGTCCGGGAGTTCGTCGAATGCGATGTAGGTGTCGCGACCGAGACACGGTGGGGCGCAGCCCGCTGGTGCGGGAACGGTCGCATACACCGTTACTCCTCATCCAATAGCTTGCCTGCAATCGCCCAGTTCTCATCGGGCAGCTCATCGAATGCAATGTAGGTATAGGACGCCGGCTTATGCGCGATGCGCTCTAGGGTGTCGGTAATCTCGGCGGCGATCCGAGCCTTTTGTTCGCGGCTCAAGGTGCCGGCGATGCGGATGTTGACGTAGGGCATGACAGTTTCCTTTCGAAGCTAATTGAAATCGCCCCACAGCGTTTGCAATGCGCTGATGCCGGCGATGGCGGCGGTCTCGGTACGCAGCACACGCGGCCCGAGCAGGATGGGGGAAAAGCCCATCTGTTGCGCGACGTTGGCCTCGTCGGCGGTGAAGCCGCCTTCAGGGCCGATCACCAACGTGACGCTGCCTTGGGGTTTCGATTGGGCTTGCAGTTGGGTGGCGCCGCCGGGCAGCAGGATGAGCTTGCTGCCGGGGTTTGTGCGCATGGATAGCAGCCAGGCATCCAGTTCTTGCGGGGCATGTATCTGCGGCAGGTCGTTGCGGCCGCATTGTTCGCAGGCGGAAATGGCGACGCTGCGCCAGTGTTCGGTGCGTTTCTCGGCGCGCGAGCCAGTCAGTTTCGCCACGCTGCGCTGGGTCTGCACCGGCAATATCTCGCTGACGCCGAGCTCGGTGGCCTTTTGTACGATCCAGTCCATTTTGTCGCTGCTGCACATGGCCTGTGCCAGTACGATGCGCAAGCCGGACGTCTGTTGCGTCATGCAAGTCTGCAAGTTACCGAGGAGCACGCGTTTGCCGGCGATCTCGTTGATGGTGGCGTCCAGTGCGTTGCCGCTGCCGTCGAATATTTGCACCGCATCGCCGACACGCAGCCGCAACACACGGCTGGCATGATGCGCAGCGGCGGCGGGCAGTTCGTAGTTGGTGCTCAAGGGCAACGGGGGCGGGCAATAGAAGCGCGGTGCGGACATGGTCGGGTTCGGGGTGGAGGCGTGGGCGTGATAATATAACGCCTCAAAAAATATTTGTGATTTTAGGAGTATTAGATGGTCAGTTTGCAACCGCCGTTGTGCGATTTCGGCTGGAAGGCACGCCCTTTCGACCTGCTGGGAGTGGACGGCAAGCGCCACTCTCTGGAAAGCGCGCGCGGCAAGAACGGTCTGCTGGTGATGTTCATCTGCAACCATTGCCCCTACGTCCAATCCATCCGCGCGCGTATTGTCCGCGATGTGCGCGAGTTACAGCAACACGGCATCAATAGTATCGCCATCATGCCCAATGATCCCGCCGACTACGCCGAAGATTCATTCGAAAATATGAAGAAGGTGGCACAGGAGTTTGCCTATCCGTTCCCTTACGTGTGGGACGAAACGCAGCAGATCGCCAAGGATTACGATGCGGTGTGTACGCCGGATTTCTTCGGCTTCAACGCGAATCTGGAATTGCAATATCGCGGGCGTTTGGACGCTTCGCGCAAGGAAGCGGTCGCCGATGCACCGCGCGATTTGTTTAATGCCATGCTGCAAGTAGCACAGACCGGCAACGGTCCGCGCGAACAGATTGCCAGCATGGGCTGCTCGATCAAATGGAAAGAAGCGGCATGACGCGGGGAACCGGACAAAGCGCGATGCTGAAAGCGGTGATCGCCGCAGTGAAGCTGGTGGCGGCGGAAGAGATCATGCCGCGCTATATGAAGGTGACGCTGCAACTCAAGGACGACGGCAGCCTGTGTACCGATGCCGACCTCGCCGCACAGGAGGCACTCACGCGCAAGCTGCAAGCCATTCTCAACGTGCCGGTAATCGGCGAGGAGATGAGCGAGAAAGTGCAGGTATCGCATTGGGCGGAGGGCGCACAGGGAGTGTGGTGTGTCGATCCGCTGGATGGCACGAGCAACTTTGTGCGCGGCCTGCCGTATTTCGCGGTGTCGGTCGCCCTGATACGCGAAGGGCGCAGCACTTTGGGCGTGGTGCACGATCCGGTGGCGAAAGAGACCTTCGCCGCAGAACTGGGACGCGGCGCATTTCTGAACGGCACAAAACTGGCCGGGCGCAATACAGCTAAGGAGTTGTCCGACTCGCTGGCGAATGTAGACATGAAACGTCTCAGCACCAAGCTGGTCACGCAGTTGGCCGTCAATCCGCCCTATTCTTCGCAGCGCAATTTTGGCGCGAGCACGCTGGACTGGTGCTATACCGCCGCCGGACGTTACGACCTGTATCTGCATGGCGGACAGAAGATGTGGGACTATGCCGCCGGTTCGCTGGTATTGCAGGAGGCGGGGGGGAGCGCGTGCAGTCTGGAGCAGGACGATTTCAACCAGAGCGACATCTGGCATCGCTCGGTGGTCGCCTCGCTCGATCCCGAACTGTTCCAAAAATGGAAGGCCTGGCTCAGAGCCAACCAATAACGCCGAAGCAAGGGGACGCTGTGAAAATTTTGATCTTGGGAGCAGGACAGGTCGGTTCGACGGTGGCGGAAAATCTGGTCAGCGAGGCGAACGACATCACGGTGGTGGACACCGACGGCGCGAAGTTGGCGACACTGCAAAACCGTTTGGATCTGCGCACGCTAGTAGGCAACGCCTCGCATCCCAGCGTATTGAAACAGGCGGGGCTGGCCGATGCGGACATGCTGCTGGCGGTGACGCAGAGCGACGAGGTCAACATGGTGGCGTGCAAACTGGCCGCAAGCCTGTTCAACACACCGACGCGCATTGCCCGTATCCGCGCCGCCGATTATCTGGCACATCAGGAAATATTCTCCGCCGACAACTTTTGTGTCGACTTCTCCATCTGCCCCGAGCAAATCCTCACCGACTACATCCGCAAACTCATCGAGTTTCCCGAAGCGCTGCAAGTGCTGGAATTCGCCGACGGCAAGGTCTCGCTGGTGGCGGTGCGCGCATTCGAGGGCGGCCCGCTGGTGGGGCGCGAACTGAAATATCTGCGCACCCACATGCCGCAGGTCGATACGCGCGTGGCGGCGATCTTCCGCCAGGACAGACCCATCATCCCCGAGGGCAGCACGGTGATCGAGGAAGGCGACGAAATATTTTTCATCGCCGCGACCGAAAATATCCGCAGCATCATGAAAGAGCTGCGGCGCATGGACAAACCCGCCCACCGCGTGATGATCGTGGGCGGCGGCAACATCGGGCGGCGACTGGCACTATCGCTGGAGCACGATTATCAGGTCAAACTCATCGAGTTCAACAAGAAAGCCTGCGAGGGCCTGGCCGGCGAATTGACCCGCGCGCTGGTGCTGCACGGCGACGGCACCGACGAGAACCTGCTGGAAACGGAGCGGGTGGGCGATGTCGATGTATTTTGCGCGCTCACCAACGACGACGAGAACAACATCATGTCCTCTCTGCTGGCAAAGAAAGCCGGCGCACGCAAAGTGATCTCGCTGATTAACCGCAGCGCCTATGTGGGTCTGGTACAGGGCGGCAAGATCGACATCGCCCTGTCCCCGGCGCATGTGACCATCGGTTCGCTGCTGGCGTATGTGCGTCAGGGCGACGTGGCGGCGGTGCATTCATTGCGGCGCGGCGCGGCGGAAGCGCTGGAGCTGGTGGCGCACGGCGACCGCCAGTCTTCGCGCGTGGTGGGGCGCCGCATCGACGAGATCGACCTGCCCAAGGGCGCAACCATCGGCGCCATCGTACGCAACGGCGAGGTCATCATGGGACACCATGACCGCCTGATCGAGCAGGATGACCACGTCATCGTCTTTGTCATCAACAAGCAGATGATCCGCAAAGTTGAGAAGCTGTTCCAAGTGAACGTCGGATTCTTTTAAATGAAACGCACGCTCACCGTTATTCATGCACTGGGACTGCTGTTGGTAGTCTTCAGCCTCGCCTACATCATGCCCGTCATCAGCGCGCTGATTTACGGCGAGACTTCTGTGCTGTGGGATTTTTTGCTGGCGATGGTGTGGACATTTTCAGCCGGCGTCTTGATGTGGATAGCGACCCGCCGTTACAAGGGCGAATTGTCGATCCGCCACGGCTACCTGCTGGTGACCGGAATGTGGACGGCGATGCCGGCCTTCGCCACCCTGCCCCTGCTGCTGGTCATCGACGGTCTTTCCTTTACCGATGCCTATTTTGAAACCATGTCGGGCCTATCCACCACGGGTGCCACGGTGCTGGCCGGTCTGGACAACCTGTCGCCTTCGATCAACCTGTGGCGCCACGAGTTGAACTGGCTGGGCGGCATGGGCATCATCGTGCTGGCCGTGGCGATCCTGCCGCTGCTCGGCATCGGCGGACGCCAATTGTTCAAAGCGGAAACGCCGGGACCGATGAAAGATACCGCACTGACGCCGCGCATCACCGAAACGGCGCGCAACCTGTGGCTGGTGTATTGCATGATTACTGCGGCCTGCATCGTATTGCTCAAGCTGGCGGGCATGAACTGGCTGGACGCGATCTGCCACGCATTTGCGGCCATGGGTCTGGGCGGCTTCTCCACGCACGATGCCAGCGTCGGCTACTTCAATTCACCGCTCATCGAATTCATTCTGATCGTCTTTATGATTCTGGCGGCGATGAACTTCGCCACGCATTTCCTCGCGGTGCGCGGCCGGACTTTGCGCGTGTATTTACAGGACACGGAAGGCTTGGCCACGGTGGGCGTGATCGTCGCCAGCTGTTTCGGTGTAGCGCTATTCCTGTGGTGGCAGGGCACCTACCCCAGCTACTTAACAGCGTTGCGCCATGCCAGCTTCAACCTCGTCTCGCTGGCGACCGACTGCGGCTTCGCCAGCGTGGACTTCAACCAGTGGCCGATCTTCGCGCCGATGTGGATGCTGTTTTTGAGCTCGGTCACGGCCAGCTCCGGTTCCACGGGCGGCGGCATCAAGATGGTGCGCACGCTGATTTTGTTCAAGCAGGCCGGGCGCGAATTCATCAAGCTGCTGCACCCGTCTGCGGTCAACCCGATGAAAATCGGCGGCAGCGTGGTACCGAACAACATCGTGTTCGCCGTGCTGGGCTTCATCTTTTTGTATTTCATGACGGTCGCCAGCCTGACCTTCGTGCTGCTCATCAGCGGGCTGGATTTCATCTCATCATTCTCCGCCATCATCGCGTGCATCAACAACGCGGGACCGGGATTGAATGCGGTGGGACCGGCGGGTAATTATTCCGGCCTGACGGATTTTCAAACCTGGATTTGCACGCTGGCCATGCTGATCGGCCGACTGGAAATTTTCACGTTCCTGATCCTGTTCACGCCGCGCTTCTGGCAACGCTGATTCGCATCAATTCAAACCGCACGCGGCTCGCGTAACGACTCTGCGTCATCCAGCACCGTTGTTATCCCGCAATACAACTCGTTGGCCGCCACGGGTTTGTGCAGCAGCGGCAAGCCGCTGGCCTGTGCCTCGCGCAGACGATCCGGCGCGGTATCGCCGGTAATCAGCAGGGCGGGCAAATCGCGCCCCAGCAGGGCGCGCAGGGCGGCGATGGCCTCCACCCCGGTGCGCTGCTCGCGCAAACGATAATCGCTGATAACCAAATCGGGCATATGGGCACGTGCCAATTCGAGCGCCTCTTCGATGGATTCCGCCGCATCACATGCGCAACCCCAGTCGCGCAGCAAATGCAGCATCCCGGTGCGCACGGTTTCATCGTCGTCGATCACCAGCACGCGCGCATCCAGCATCTGCGCGGCAGCTTGCGCCTTGGGCAGCTCTTCGACAGATGCGGCACAGTCTGCCAGCGGTAGCGACAGTCGAAATACGCTGCCACGCTGCGGCACGGAAATCAGCGTTAAGCGGTGTCCCAATGTCCGTGCCAGCCCGTCGGTAATGGCGAGTCCCAAACCCAGCCCCTTGCGGCGATCCCGTTCGGGATTGTGCAGCTGGTGGAATTCGCGAAATATCTCCTGCTGATTTTCGGGTGCAATGCCGCGTCCGCTATCCCACACTTCCAGCCGCGCCTGTTCGCCGCGCCGGCGGCAGGCCACCAGCAGACCGCCGCGTTCGGTATAGCGAATCGCGTTGGAAACCAGATTGCGCAAAATTAATTCCACCAGAACCGGGTCGGACTGCACCACCAAATCTGTCTCGCGCGAACGGTATGCGATCCCTTTGGCATCGGCCTGGGCGGCGAACTCCCTTTCGATTTTGTTGAGCAGGGACTGGATACGGAACGCCCGCAACTGCGGCTCGACCACGCCCGCCTCGATACGCGAAAAATCGAGCAGCGCATTGAGCATTTCGCCGGAAGCCTTGGAAGCGGCCATCGCATTGTCGAGCACTTCGTGCTGTTGGCTATTGAGCTCCGAGCGCGCAAGCACGCTTAAAAACAAACCCTGGGCGTGGATGGGCTGGCGCAAATCGTGGCTGGCGGCGGCAAGAAATTTGGATTTGGCGGTGTTGGCTTGCTCCGCCTCATGGCGCGCGCGTTCGGCGATGTCGGTCTCCACGCGCAACTGCCCCAGCAAATCTGCATTTTCAAAGCGTAATTCAATCGCGGTGCGCGCCGCGCGGGCGCTATTGCGCGCCTGACTGAGCAGCGCCGAAACATACAGAATGCCCGCGACACCCAGCGCGTTATACGCCGGGTCGCCCAGCGACCACACTTTCGACGCGACGGCGGCCACTTCGGGAACAATGAAGGCCACGAACACCGGCAGCACGGGCGATAGCGATGCCATGGCGCCGCCGGCCATTCCCGCCGCCACCGCGACCACCAGGATGCTGCCGGCCAGAGTGGAGGTATCCAGCGTGACCCAGGTCAACATCCCCCACAGCGCGCCGTCCACGATATTCATCAGTATCAGCATCCACACCGCGCGATGCGCCTGATCGGCAGCGATACCGCCGGAAAGACGGCGGCGCGCGTAGTAAAACCAGTTCAGATTGGACAGCATCACCGCCGCGCACCAAAGCCCCAACAGCGCGGTGTTGCTGCCATTGGACAAAGTAAAGAACAACAGCGCCACCAGCAACAAGGCGTGGGCAGCAGAGCTGCGCGCATTGCCCAGCACGAGCCGCAATTGCTCGACCAGAATGCGCCCTTCGGCCAGATGTAGCGGATTACTTTTCATTTTGCAGTGCTGTCACCATCCCGCAGTACAACTCGTTGGCCGCCACGGGCTTGTGCAACAGCGACAGACCGCTGGCCTGCGCCTCGCGCAGACGATCCGGCGCGGTATCGCCGGTAATCAGCAGGGCGGGCAAATCGCGCCCCAGCAGGGCGCGCAGGGCGGCGACGGCCTCCACCCCGGTGCGCTGCTCGCGCAAACGGTAATCGCTGATGACCAGATCCGGCGCATGAATGCGCGCCAGTGCCAGCGCGTCTTCGATGGTCTCCGCCGTATCACATGCACAGCCCCAGTTGCGCAGCAAATGCAGCATGCCGGTACGCACCGTTTCATCGTCGTCGATCACCAGCACCCGAACATTGAACAGTTGCGCATTTCCGCTTTCGGCGGCGGGCTGCTCCACGGGCAAGGCGGCGGTGTCGATGGGCAGCGTCAGGCGGAACACGCTGCCGCGATGCGGCGTGGATGCCAGCGTCAAGCTATGCTCCAGTGTGCGTGCCAGCCCATCGGCAATCGCCAGCCCCAAGCCCAAGCCTTTGCGTTGATCGCGCTCGGGATTGCCCAATTGGTAAAACTCGCGAAAGATCTCCTGCTGATTTTCGGGCGCAATACCGATACCGGTATCCCAGACTTCCAGTACGGCCTGATCGCCGCGCTTGCGGGCTACCACCAGCAAACCGCCGCGATCGGTGTAGCGTATGGCGTTGGCGACCAGATTGCGCAAAATCAGCTCCACCAGCATCGGATCGGAATGCACAATCAGACCGGTTTCGCGCGAACGGTAGGCTATCCCTTTGGCATCGGCCTGCGCCTCGAACTCCCGTTCCAGCTTGTTGAGCAAGGGTTGCAAGCGGAACGTTTGCAATTTGGGGGTAATGACACCCGCGTCGATACGCGAGAAATCGAGCAGCGCGTTGAGCATCGCGCTGGATGCTTTGGAAGCCGTCACCGCATGGGCAAGCACCTCGCGCTGGTGCGCATTCAGCTCGGTGTGGCTCAGCACGTTTAGAAACAAGCCCTGGGCATGAACAGGCTGGCGTAAATCGTGGCTGGCGGCGGCAAGAAATTTGGACTTGGCGAGATTTGCCTCTTCCGCCCTGAGCTTGGCTGCAACGACATCTTCTTCCATCCGCTTGCGCTCGGTAATGTCGGTGATAAAGCCGTGCCAGAGCACGCCGCCATCTTCTTCCGCTTGCGGGATGGCATTGCCGAGCAGCCAGCGAACCGAGCCGTCGTCAAATCTCACCCGATATTCCTGCTGCCAGCGACTCAAGTCGCGCGCCGATTTTTGGATATTGGCCACGAAAGTTTCGTAGTCATCCGGGTGAACAAGCGCAAATAATTTGGCAGCATCCTCGCGCACCTCTTCCGGGCTGAACCGGAAAATTTCCCGGGTGGCTTCGCTGGCGAAAGGCATGCAGGAATGCCCGTCTGGATACAAACGATATTGGAAGACCACTCCCGGCACCTGACTGGCGATTTTATGAATGCGCGCCAGCGCCTCCTGCCGCGCCTGTTCCAGCTGTCTGCGGCGCGCGGCAACGACGGCAAGTGCGATCACCACCGCGACGGTGAACAAAAAAATCAGCGCATAGAGAAGGGCGTTACGCTGCCACTTGGCGACAACCTCATCGAGCTGGCGCGACAGGATCAGACTGAGGCCCGTATCGCCCACATCCCGCACGAGAAATAGCCGGGTCTTGCCGTCTTGGGCGGAGGGGCCGATGTGGCGCGTCTCCCGCCGGTCAACTTGGGAGTGCTCGCGGAATATTTTGCTGACCTTGATGATGTTGTTGCCGAAAAATTTTTCCGGTTCGCCGCGGCGGTACACCAGATCGCCGTCACGATTAACAATAACGGACATGCTGGCCGAATCGTCCGGATTAATCGCCTGCAATACCTCGGGGAAAAATTGATAGCCGACCGTGACACCCGCGATGCCGAGAAACTGGTGATCGGCAGCAACAATAGGCCAGGTAAAAGTCACGGCGGTCACGCCGAGCAGGCGTTTATCGGGGCGCGACATAAACAGCTGCGGCGTCCGTTCCCGCGCAAGGTGGGCGGTAAAGTACGGTTCCTGTGCAACATCCCGCCCGACTATCGCCGCATCGGTGGCCGTGCGTATGCGGCCGGCGGCATCGGTCACCAGCAGCGTGCCGAGCGCGGGAATATCTTTACTGTACTGCCCGATGAATTCAGCTGATGCCTTTCCCTCAAGCGGACGGTTGTGCAGCCGCGCATCGGCGACCTGACTCAGAAAATGCACAACATCGTCTAATGCTTCGGCTATCTGCTCCTCGGCATTGCGCGCGTGGGCTTCAAGCAGGCGGTACTCGAACTCCTGCGTCTGCCGATACTCGTCAAAGGCGACCCAACTCATGGTCGCCCCGACGATCAGCAATACGGTCAGGGGGATTACGACATTGCCCGGATGACTCAGTAAAGTCCGCAACCGCTCAATCAAAATGCGCCCGAGGGCTAAAGGTGGCGGTTTATTTTTCATCTTGAATTGTTCATTTAGGGCACCTCTAATAATTCAAATTTCGCCGGTGCGACGAATTATTAGAGGCGCCCTTTATCACGCTCCGATTTTACCGGAGCACCCTCTGGCACACTGCAAAGACAGGCCGTGAGTCCCGGCTTGGCAAGGATCCCTCGGGGGCCAGCGAGGCTGAGAGTGACGCAGCGCCCGGCCTCATGCAACCAAGCCGCGCCGCCGCGCCGCAAAGACGGCCTCCGACCGGTTTACCACCCCGAAAAATTCCAGAATATCCTGCACATGTCTGCGCACGGTATTTTCCGAAAGCGACAGCTCGCGCGCGATCAGCTTGTTCGACAGCCCCTGATGCAAAAGATTGAGCACTTCGCATTGGCGCGGAGTCAAACGTTGCAGCGTCGTATTTTTGGTTACGGGGAATCGCTCCGCAACTTCGCCGCGCAAAACGCGATTGATGGCATCAACAATATTTTCCGGCGACTCCGCTTTGGAAACGAATCCGGCTGCCCCGCGCGCGAGTGCCAATTCCACGGTTTCCGGCTCGTCCTGGGATGACAACATGAGAATAGGAGCCAGTGGCCATTTGCGGTTAATCAGCGCTAGTCCGTCCAGTCCATTCGGACCGTTCAGGTGGATGTCCAGCAACACCACATCCACTTCATCAGGCGTTTTGCTGATCGCCTCATCCAATGAGCCTGCCTCAAAAAACGCGGCAGCGGCGATGCCGCGTTCAAGCACCATGCGCAGCCCTGCACGAAACATCACATGGTCGTCAATCAACAAAATTCGGGGTGAAGTCATGGCACGCATTAAACCAGCAAGGCAAGACGCTCCGCAAGAAATTCCAAATGGTCTTTTTGGACCATTCTGATATTGGCGAATGCTGCGTAAAGTGCGCCACCTGCTCCCATTCCCGGAATCTAGCGGCATGAAAATACTACTGGTCGATCATCACGAGCTGTTTCGCAACGGACTGCACTACATGCTGCGGAAGCTGCCCGGCGGTGTGGACGAATTGTTGGAAGCCGCAGATTGGCAACAAGGCTTGCAATGCGTTGAACAACATCCCGATCTGGATATGGTATTGCTGGAAATCAGATCCCATGGCTGCAGAGGAGCGTCCTCCGTCAAGCTTTTCCGCGAGCGCTACCCGCACATCCCGCTTGTCATCGTGTCGGGCGATGAAGATACCCAGATCATCGCCAAAGTTTTGCACCATGGCGCAAGCGGTTTTGTGGGCAAAAGTGCGCCGGAGACCCAGTTGCTAAGCGCATTGAAACTGGTATCCGCAGGCGACATTTTTGTGCCGCCACAAATGCTGAAGCCCGCTCCCGATCCCAAAACGTATTGCCTGACCCGGCGCCAGATACAAATGCTGGGGTGTCTGACTGAAGGTCTCAGTAACAAGGAAATTTCCAGAAAATTCGGCCTTGCCGAAGGAACCGTCAAGGTGCATGTAGCAGCGGTGTACCAAGCCTTGCGTGTGCGAAACCGCAGGGAAGCAGTGGGCGTCGCCTTCCAGATTGGCATGGGCTTCAAGCCTACTGCCGAAAATTATAAGCGCCAGAGCAAGGCAGCCTGACAGACTAATGTATTACTCCACTCGCCATCACAAAGATGTAAGAAAAGGCCTAGATAATTTAATCCAAGTACTAGGCCATTTGGCCTATATTAATGTGGCCTCATCTCATACATCATGCGCGCGCCCGCAAGGCTGACATTTCCTGATATTCAGGCAGGGTTTTATCCCAAGCGGGACACAAAACAATGAGCGCAAATTGAGATGACTAAAAAAATACCCATAGATCAACTGCAGACGGGCATGTATGTCTACGACCTGAACCTCGTTTGGGAGAAGCATCCGTTCGCGTGGCAATGTTTCCTGATCGAAGATGAAGCGACTTTGCAAAAAATTCGGCTATCGGGCATCGCGGAAATCGAAATTGATCCCGCCTTGGGTGCGGATGTGGCGGCGGCGAAATTCACTAGCAAAGATCCGGTCTTCGAACCCTCGGCATTCGCCCCCGGCATCATCGCGAATCTCTCGCCCGCAGGGCAATTCAATCACGCAAAAAACTTGTATGCCAATGCCAATAAGTTGATGCAGGACATGATGAAGGATGTGCGACTCGGCAAGCAGATTGATCTGGAGC
>JBBIJL010000039.1:0-14625 GCA_037446005.1 Gallionellaceae bacterium
CGCAACAGGGCGCGCAGTTGCGTGCGGAACAGTTGCGGCTCCGCCAGACACAAACGGATCGCGCGCAGCCCCAACGCCGGATTGCTCGCGACGCGCACGGCGCCCTTAATCTGCTTGTCCGCGCCCAAGTCGAAAGTGCGGATGGTCACGGGCAATCCGTCCATACCCTCCACCACGGAGCGATAAGCTTCGAACTGCTCTTCCTCGTCGGGCAAGTTATCGCGGTTGAGGAACAGGAATTCGCTGCGGAACAAGCCGATTCCCGTCGCGCCGTTTTCCTTCACGTCGGACAAATCGTGCGGCATCTCGATGTTAGCGTGCAACTCGATGTGCGTACCGTCCAGCGTGTTCGCATGGGCCGTCTTCAGGCGCTTGAGCTTTTGCCGCTCCAGTTCCAGCTGGCTATGGCGCAGCTTGTATTCGGCGAGCAGTTGCTTGTCCGGGTTGACCAGCACCACGCCGTGCTCGCCGTCCACGATGAGCATGTCGTTGTCTTTGATGAGCTCGCGCGCATGATGCAAACCGACCACGCAAGGCGTGTTCAATCCGCGCGCCACGATGGCCGTATGCGAAGTCGCGCCGCCCACGTCGGTCAGGATGGCGGAGAACTGGTGCGGCTTGAGCTGGATGAGATCCGCCGGACTCACATCGTGCGCCACCAGAATCAGGTTCAAGTCGTGCTGGGTGCTGGGCGGCGTGTGGCCGGGCTGACCGCCCATGGTCTTGAGAATACGTTCAACGACCTGCACCACATCGGTTTTGCGTTCGCGCAGGTAAGCGTCTTCGAAAGCTTCAAACTGGGCGACCAGCGCCTCCATCTGCGTCTTCAGTGCCCATTCGGCGTTGCACTGTTCGCGCGCGATCATCTCGCGCGCGGCCGTACCGATATGCTCGTCCCCCAAGATCATCAAATGCAGGTCGAGGAACGCATCGAACTCAGCTGCTGCCTGTTGCGGGCGGAAATCGCGCAACCCGGTCAACTCGTTGCGCGTGGTTTCCAGCGCCTCGTTCAGGCGAGTGATTTCGTCCTGCACCAGATGCTTGGGCAACACGTAATGGGTAACTTCCAGCGCGGCATGCGACACCAGATGCGCATGCCCAATCGCGATGCCGTGCGAAACAGGAAGGCCATGTAACGCGAAACTCATTCGCCTTCTCCGAAATAATCATTGATGAGCGCCACCAAGGCCGTCATCGCTTCCTGCTCCCGCTCGCCGCTGGTTTCAATCGCAATGGTTGACCCTTTTGCGGCGGCCAGCATCATCACTCCCATGATGCTTTTGGCATTGATGCGGCGGCCATTGCGCGACAGCCACACTTCGCAGGGAAACTGCGAAGCGAGCTGGGTGAGTTTGGCGGAAGCGCGGGCGTGCAGCCCCAGCTTGTTAATTATCAGCACATCTTGTTGCAACATCGCAGCCCTTCGATTCAGAGTTCATCGGAATAATACATTCGCGGCCGCCGTCCAGCGCACGCCGGAGCATCTCGGCCAGCGGCTTGTCGCGGCTGCACACCACCACGCGCAGCAGCATCGGCAGATTCACCCCCGCCACGCCTTCCACGCGACCCGGCTCATGCAGACGCTGCGCGATGTTGCTCGGCGTGGCGCCGAACACATCGCACAGAATCAGCACGCCTTTGCCCGTATCCAGTTGCGCCACCAGCGCGCGCCCTTCGGCCTCTTTCTGTTGCGGGTCGTCGCTCCCCAGCACGGATAACACTTTCAGGTGCGAGGGCGCGCTGCCCATCACATGACGCACGCAATCGACCAGGCTGTCGCCGAGGCCGTTATGCGTAACCAACAAAATTCCGACCACTCAAATCACTCCCATAAAATGCGCCACCACACCGGCGAGCAACAGCAGTACCACCCAGCCGTACAGCAGAAAAGCGTGCAAGGCGCGCGCCACCAGCGCATCCGTCTTGCGCTCTTCTTCCACGATGGCATGAATCTCCTTGAGCGCATGCACACTCGCGGCACGGCGGATGTTCTTATGCAGCTCGTCCTCTTGCGGTGTGCTCATGGCTCGACTTTCCTGACCGTGGATTTGTCCGTGAATTCTAGCCGTTTCTGCAAGGCCGCGGTGAGGTGTACCACACCGTCGGCATCAATCAACAGCGCCTCCGCGAGCTGCATTTTATTCGCGGCAGCCAGCCCGCCCGCCGCGCCGGAGATGAACAACGGCTTGGAGGCGCCATCGGACAACAATCCCGCGCGTTCGCCGTGCGTAAGAATAGTCACGGCCTGCACCCCTTGCGCCGGATAACCGCTACGCGGGTCGATCAAGTGGCAATAGCGTTTGCCGTTGAGTTCAAAGTAGCGCTGGTAATCGCCCGACGTGCCGATCGCTTCGCCGTCGTGCAACTCCAGTGTCGCCAACGGCCCCGGCTTGCGCGGATGCTGGATGCCCACCTTCCAGGCGCGCGAGCCATGCTGACCAAGCGCCAGCACATTGCCGCCGATATTGATGAGCGCATTGTGGATGCCCTGCTGCTTGAGCAATGCCGCCGCACGATCCAGCGCGTAGCCTTTGGCGTAACCGCCGAGGTCGAGTTGCACCGTCCTGTTTTTGCTCTGTACTGCGGATGCGCTGAACTCCAAATCGCTCATCTGCGGATTCGCCCTTACCAGCGCCGCAATCTTCTTCTCATCCGGCAATTGCGCCTTGAATTCATCCGCCTGAAATCCCCATGCCTGAATCAGCCCGCCGATTGCCGGATTAAACAGCCCATCCGCTTGGGCGGAAACCCGCGCCGCATCTTGCAGCATCGCTACCACCTCGGGGGGGAGCTCCCGGCTTTTGCCTTCGGCAAAAGCCGCATTCAATGCACTCAATTCGGAAGGTTTCCACGCATGCAGCAAATCGTGCAGACGCTGGAATTCGCGCATTACCGAGGCGACGACCGCCCGCGCATGAGTTTCGTCGTCGCCGTAGATGCTGATCTCGACGCGCGTGCCGAAGACGTAGCTTTCTTCCTGATACAGCGGTTCTTTGCCGCAAGCGGCAAGCAACAGGCACAGCAGCACAACAAGTTGCCTCATGCGATCATCTCTTCCAGCTCCAGCGCAGCCGCCAGCATCGCCAGTCGCGCCACCACGCCGTAGGCATAAAAACGGTTCGGCATATCGTCCGGTTCGCAGGCGGGATTCGGCAGCGTACAACACGCTTCAAATGCCAGCGGCTCAAAGCGCATGCCCGGTGCGTTGAGGTTCTCGTCCACGCCGCGCTCGGTATGCACGCGATAGAAGCCGCCCACCACATGGCGGTCGATCATGTACACCACCGGCTCGGCTACCGCACCATTGAGGTCTTCAAAGGTATACACGCCTTCCTGCACCAGCACGTCGGAAACTTGCAGGCCTTCTTTCACCACCGCCATTTTGTTGCGCTGCTTGCGGTTGAGGTCGCGCACCTCGCCGGCATCTTTCACGGTCATGATGCCCATGCCATAGGTACCGGCATCGGCTTTGACGATCACGAAAGGATCGTGCTTCACGCCGTACGCGGCGTACTTCGCGCGTATCTGTTGCAGCACCATATCTACCTGCGCGGCGAGACATTCCTCGCCGACTTTCTCCTGAAAGTTGACTTGATTGCATACGGCGAAATACGGGTCGATGAGCCACGGATCAATACTCAGCAATTCGGAGAACTGCCGGGCCACCTGATGGTAGGCCGCGAAATGTTTGGACTTGCGCCGCGCATACCAGCCGGCTTCCAGCGGCGGCAACACACTCTGTTCCAAATTCTTCAGGATGTCCGGCACGCCTGCGGAAAGATCGTTGTTGAGCACAATGACGCATGGGTCGAAATTCGCCACGCTCAAGCGATTACCTCTACGCACCAACGGCTCCAGCGTGAGCGAATTGCCGTTGGCCAGCTCCAGCGTGGTGGGCTGCGTAATCTCCGGCAGCAGCGAACCGACGCGCACATGCATCCCCGCCTGTTTGAGGATGGTGACGAGCTGCGCCACGTTTTGCAGATAGAACTGGTTGCGCGTGTGATTCTCCGGAATCAGCAGCACGCCGCGCGCTTCAGGGCACACCTTCTCCACTGCACTCTGCATTGCCAGCACACATAGCGGCAGGAAGTCGGGATTGAGATTATTGAAACCGCCGGGAAATAGATTGGTATCTACCGGCGCAAGTTTGAAGCCGCTGTTGCGCAAATCGACCGAAGAATAAAACGGCGGGGTATGTTCCTGCCATTGCGTGCGGAACCAATGCTCGATGGTCGGCTGGGCGGTGAGAATGCGGCGCTCCAAGTCGAGCAACGGGCCTTTTAATGCGGTGGTGAGATGCGGAACCATGTGACTGCCTGCGAAAAATGATGCGGACATTCTAGCAGGCTGTCGAAAAACTACTGCGCCAGTCATCTGCTGCCGGAACGTGCCGCCTGCATGCGCCTCAACTACAGTTCCTCCAGCCCGAGTTCCTGAATCTTGCGCGTCAGCGTGTTGCGCCCCATGCCGAGCAAGGTGGCGGCTTCGATGCGGCGCCCGCCGGTATGCTGTAGCGCCTGGGTGATAAGCGTGCGTTCAAATTGCTTGGTCAGGGTATCGAGGATATTGGGCTCGCCGCGCTGCAAGGCAAGCGCAGCCTGCTGCGCAAGGGCGCTGCGCCAATCCTGATTGGGCGCAACGCCGGTGTGCGCCTCGCGCCACTCGGCGGGCAGGTCGGCGATCTCCACTTGCTGCGTGGGCGTCATCACGGTGAGCCAGTGGCACAGGTTTTCCAACTGGCGCACGTTGCCGGGGATGTCCTGCGCGGAAAGATAATTCAGCGCGGTTTCGCTGAGGATTTTTTGTTCAGCGCCCAATTCACGCGCGCTTTTTTGCAGGAAATATTTTGCCAGCAGCGGAATGTCTTCGCGGCGTTCGCGCAGCGGCGGTAGGCGCAGGCGGATGACGTTGAGGCGGTGGAACAAATCCTCGCGGAACAGCCCTTGCTTGACGCGCTCGTCGAGATTCTGGTGGGTGGCAGCAATGATGCGCACATTGGCCTTGATCGGCTGGTGACCGCCGACACGGTAGAAGTTGCCGTCGGACAGCACGCGCAGCAAACGCGTCTGCAATTCGGCGGGCATGTCGCCGATTTCATCGAGGAACAGCGTGCCGCCCTCGGCTTGCTCAAAACGTCCGTGGCGCGTGGTGGTCGCGCCGGTGAACGCGCCTTTTTCGTGGCCAAACAGTTCCGACTCCAGCAAATCTTTCGGGATCGCGGCGGTGTTGATTGCCACGAAAGGTTTGTCGGCACGGGCGCTGTGGCGGTGCAGCGCATGTGCGACCAGCTCTTTGCCGGTACCCGATTCACCGTTGATGAGCACGGTGGCGTTGGATTGCGCCAGACGCCCGATGGCGCGAAACACTTCCTGCATGGCGGGCGCATGGCCGAGTATGTCGGGCGCGGCCTGCGCATCTTCGGCTTGCGGGTCTTTGCGCTGGCTCTGCACCAGCGCGCGGCGGATCAGTTCGACGGCGTAATTCACGTCGAACGGTTTGGGCAAATATTCGAATGCGCCGCCCTGAAACGACGACACCGCGCTCTCCAGATCGGAGTAGGCGGTCATGATGATGACGGGCAAATTGGGATAGTCGTTGCGCAGCTTTTGCAGCAAATCCAGGCCGGAACTGCCGGGCATGCGGATGTCGCTGATGACCATCTGCGGCAAGTTACCGGGCAGTTCGGCTAGGGCTTCGTCGGCGCTCGGGAAACTTTTGAATTCGATCTGTTCGCGCGCCAGCGCTTTTTCCAGCACCCAGCGGATGGAGCGGTCATCGTCGATGATCCAGACAGGTTTGGTCATGATTATTTTCCTAAGTGGGGAAGCGGGAGCATCACGGTAAAGCAGGTGCGTCCCGGTTCGCTTTCAAATTCGATGCTGCCTTGGTGCTGGCTCACGAAGTCCTGCGCCAGCGTGAGCCCCAGCCCGTGCCCGTCCGCGCGCCCGGACACCAGCGGGTAGAAAATTTTGTCGCGCAAATGCCCGGGAATGCCGGGGCCGTTGTCGATGATCTGCACGGCTATAGCGAGGCGATGCAGTTTTTTCATCAGCGTGACTTGGCGTGTGATGCGCGTGCGCAGCACGATCTGACCTTTGCCCTTCATGGCCTGCGCGGCGTTGCGCACGATGTTGAGCACAACCTGGATCAGCTGTTCCTTGTCGCCGTGCAAGTCGGGCAAACTCAAGTCGTAATCGCGTTGGATGGTGAGCCCTTCCGGCAATTCCGCCAGCACCACGCTGCGCACGCGCTCCAACACCTCGTGGATATTGAGCGCACTGAAATGGGGAGCGTGTTGCGGGGTAAGCAGCTTCTCCATCAGCGAACGCAAACGGTCCGCCTCCTGAATGACCACCTGGGTGTATTCGCGCAGCGCGGGTTTTTCCAGCTCCTGCTCCAGCAATTGCGCCGCGCCGCGTATGCCGCCCAGCGGGTTTTTGATCTCGTGCGCGAGATTGCGCAACAGCAGGCGGTTGGCCTGCGTCTGGTCGAGCATCTGCTCTTCGCGCGCCAGTTTGAGCGGCCGGTCTATGGTGTGAAATTCCAGCAGCAAGGCATAGCGCCCAAGTTGCAAAGGCGTGGCGGTACAGCTCAGATGCAGCCGGCTGCCCAACGCGTGCGTACCCAGCGTCAAGTCATGCTCAATATGGCTGGCGTGGCTGGCAAGCGCCGACTGGATGGTGCCGAACAACTGCTCGGTATGCGTGAAAGCATATTGCAGCGGATGCCCGATCAGGTTGGTGTTGCTCAGTCCGAACAGATGCTCCGCCGCCGGATTAAGGTAGGCGATGCGCGACTCCCCATCCAGCAGGAGGATCGCAGTAGAAAGATGTTCCAGTGTCGGGAAGGTGGAATTCGGCATGTTTATTTCTAAGCAGAAAACATGCCAAATTAAACCGGGTTATTTGTTGCGCTTGGAAAGCTCGACTTTAAGTGCTTCGATGTTTTTTTCATGCATCTGCACCTGTTCTTGTAACCCGCTCATTTTCTCGTCCTGTTTCGCCACATTCCGGTAAATCTTGCCGTCTTTGGCGGCATAGGTTTCCGGATTTTCAGCGCCCTCCTGCAAATCCCGGCGCGCATCTGCCAACGCCCTTTCCTCGGTCGCCAGTTCGTCTTCCAGTATCTGCCTACGGGTATTGTCGCGGCCTTTCTGGGTGGCGGAATCCACGCGCGGAAAATCGGCGGCGCCTTCATTGTTGCGCGGACGCGCGGGCGGAGGCACCGTCGGCAGCGGCTCCAGATGGAGTTTCTTCGCCCCTTTGAGCGGGGTGCTGGAATAGGTCACGTGACCATCGGCATCAATGCGCTTGTATATCTCGGCTTGCGCCCAGCCGGCATAGCACAAGCTCCATAGAACAAGAAGGTAATGCAGCTTCATAGTCATGTCCTGATGAGGGGATGGAAAGTATAGGTGAAGGTTGTTTATGTGACAAACGTCCGGGCACAAAAAAACGGAGCCTTGCAGGCTCCGTTTTTCCGAATACACAGCGATTACAGGCTGTAGTACATGTCGAACTCGACCGGGTGGGTCGTCATGCGGATACGGTTCACTTCTTCCATCTTCAGGTCGATGTAGGCCTCGATGAAGTCCTTCGAGAATACGCCGCCGCGAGTCAGGAACTCGTGATCTTTCTTCAGCGCATCCAGTGCCTCATCCAGCGAAGCACACACGGTTGGGATCTTTGCATCTTCTTCCGGCGGCAGGTCGTACAGGTTCTTGTCCGCTGGATCGCCAGGATGAATCTTGTTCTGGATACCATCCAGACCGGCCATCATCAGTGCAGCAAAGCACAGGTACGGATTGGAGGAAGGATCCGGGAAACGTGTCTCAATACGGCGAGCCTTGTCGCTGGCGACGTGCGGGATACGGATCGAAGCAGAACGGTTCTTCGCAGAGTAAGCCAACTTCACCGGCGCTTCGTAGTGAGGAACGAGACGCTTGTAGGAGTTGGTGCCCGGGTTGGTGATCGCGTTCAGTGCCTTGGCGTGTTTGATGATACCGCCGATGTAGTACAGCGCCATCTCGGACAGACCGGCGTAGCCGTTGCCTGCGAACAGGTTTTTGCCATCCTTCCAGATGGATTGGTGCACGTGCATACCGGAACCGTTGTCGCCAACGATAGGCTTAGGCATGAAAGTCGCAGTCTTGCCGTACTGGTGAGCAACGTTCTGGATCACGTATTTCTGCGTCTGTGTCCAGTCAGCGCGCTTGGTCAGCGTGCTGAACTTGGTGCCCAGTTCGCATTGACCGGCAGTTGCCACTTCGTGGTGATGCACTTCAACGGGGATGCCGATTTCTTCCAAGGCGATACACATCGCAGCACGGATGTCGTTCAAGCTGTCAACGGGGGGAACCGGGAAGTAACCACCCTTCACCATCGGACGGTGGCCGGTATTTCCGCCGTCGTATTTCTCGCCTGTAGACCAAGCAGCTTCTTCGGAGTTGATCTTGACGAAGCAACCCGACATGTCGATCTTCCATTCCACGGAATCGAAGATGAAGAATTCCGGCTCCGGGCCGAAGTAAGCTGTGTCGCCGATACCGGAAGACTTCAGGTAAGCCTCGGCACGCTTGGCGATAGAGCGCGGATCGCGGTCATAACCTTTGCCATCGGTAGGCTCGATCACATCGCAAGACAACACGATGGTGGGTTCGTCGAAGAACGGATCGACATAAACAGAATCAGGATCCGGCAGCAGCAACATGTCGGAAGCTTGAATGCCCTTCCAGCCAGCGATAGAAGAACCGTCGAAGGCGTGACCGCTTTCGAATTTGTCGGCATCAAAATGAGAAATAGGCACACCTACGTGCTGTTCCTTACCTCTAGTATCGGTGAAGCGTAAATCGACGAACTTGATGCCCTGCTCTTTGATCAGTTTCAGAACGTCGGCGGCTGTTTTAGACATACTCGAATCTCCCAAGAAAAATTAAGACGAAGCTTTTTTGTGAAACAAAACCAATTACTGGAACAAGCCCGATAGAGCAGAAATTATGCCAACACCCGGAGTCCTGTGAGGGGCGCATTGTGCCATATTTGGCCGACAGGTGGACAGACAATGCGCGCCCACAAATGGGGCGAAAAATTGATGCCTTGCACTAATTTGGGGCACAGCTCAAGCAAAGCCGGATGCAACGGAAACCCACGTTATGCCCGGCAATATCGGCACAAACGCGCCGCGCCGCCATAGATTTATCGCAAAAATTGCGAGTGGGTGTGCTTTTTCCCGGCATTGGGTATAGTGGGCGCAATGCCGCGAAAGATTGCATTACACGGCCTACTTTGAACATGAACGGGAACTGAGACTATGGGAAAAATCACCGCAATATTGGAACAAGCTCAACAACGGGCCAAGCAGAACAGCGCCCCCTATTCCGGCGGATTACTGCCAAACGAAGCCTACCAAATCATGCAATTGGCTCCGGGAGCAAAATTGGTGGATGTGCGCACCAAGGCTGAGTTGGATTTCGTGGGGCACATTCCGGGAGCGATCGAGATCGAATGGGCAACCTATCCGGGCATGAAAGCCAACCCGAATTTTCTCGCCGCGCTTGAGCAGCAAGTCGATAAAGAGGCGCTGGTAATGTTCATCTGCCGTAGCGGAGCGCGTTCGCATAACGCCGCCGTTGCTGCGGAAAAATCCGGATACAACGAGGTCTACAACATCTTGGAAGGCTTCGAGGGCGACAAAGACACCAGCGATCATCGCAATGTAGTAAACGGATGGCGCGCTGCCGGGTTGCCTTGGGTGCAAAGCTAAGCCGAAAGCGGCGAGGGCGGAAGGAATGAATCGAAAGCAAAAATTAACGGTTCTGGTTTCCCTCCTCAACTTGGCGGTGATTTTCCTGTTTCCGCCGTTCGATACATTTTCTTTCGCCAATGCCGCCATCCCGGTCTTCTCCGGTTTTCATTTCGCCTTCGATGTAACGAAATCCGAAACCGTCAACGCCAGCATGTTGTACCTTGAAGCTGCGGTGGTGCTCATCAATACCGGTATCGCGTGGCTGTTATTGCAAGATAGAAAATATTCGGTCACGCGGCGCAAGATCAATTACCAGAATGCAACACTGATCGTCGTCGCGCTCAATCTGGTGCTGATCCTGTTATTTCCGCCGTTTGAAAATGCGGATGACATGAACAGCGCCATCCTGCCCAGCTTTCAGGGATTTTATTTCGTGTTCGAAGCGCGCCCCGAGCATGTGCTGGTCACAACCTTGCTCTATCTGGAAGTAATTCTGGTGCTCGTCAACGGCGCCATATTCTGGCTGCTGTTCCGGGAAAACAAGGACGTCAATCTGACGCCCGAAGAAGCCCAAAAACTGATGCGCGAGTTGCGAAAATAGCCGCTACGCTGCCGACCAGCTCACCGCGCCGGTCCATGCCGTAAGCAACACAATCAAACCGAACGCGATGCGATACCAGGCAAACACGGTGAAATCGTGACGGCTGATGTAACGCAACAAACCGCGCACCGCGATGAAGGCGCTCACAAACGAGGCAATGGAGCCGACCAGAAAAATGCCCAGATCGTCGGCATGAAAGTCGTGGCGGTATTTCACCACTTCATACAGCGTTGCCATCGTGATCGTGGGGATCGCGAGGAAGAACGAGAACTCTGTCGCCGCCTTGCGCGACAGCCCGAAGAACAGACCGCCGATGATGGTCGCGCCCGAACGCGACGTACCGGGAATCAAAGCCAGCGCCTGCGCCAAGCCCATCTTCAACGCATCTTTCCAGTGCATGTCGTCCACGCTCTGGATGTGTTCGGTATGTTGACGCTTCTCCGCCCACAAAATAATCAAGCCGCCAATGATGAACGCCAGCGCCACCGGAACGGGGGCAAACAGATGCGCCTTGATGGCTTTGCCGAATAGCAGACCGAGAATGGCCAGCGGCAGGAACGCGATGAACAGATTGAAGGTAAAACGCTGCGCGGCCTCCTGCTTCTGTAGCAAGCCCGTGGTTACGGAAGCCAGCTTGGCGCGGTATTCCCAGCACACCGCAAGAATAGCGGCGAACTGGATCACGATCTCGAACACCTTGCCGCGCTCGTCGTTAAAATTCAGCAGATCGCCGACGAGGATCAAATGCCCCGTGGAAGAGATCGGCAAGAACTCGGTGAGACCTTCCACCACGCCGAGAATGGCGGCTTTAATAAGTAGCAAGATGTCCATATGGAATTAACTCTGTGATTGTTCGTTTACGATGCGTTGATTGACCTGCCGCCGTTCGTTTTCGCTCATCTCCACCCAGCGCGTGATCTCTTCAAAAGTGCGCAAGCAACTGCGACACACATCATCACCCAACACGGTGGTGCAATGTCCGCTGCAAGGAGAGTCAGCAGTAATTTCGGCGGGAGCGGCTAGGGATTGTTGCATGGTGTGATTATACCGACGGGCGTGTTGCCGACTCCAAATTATTCAACCAGCGTAAAGCCTGTTCGCGCGATGCGCCGCACATCTCGGCCGAGGGTTGCAGTCCTCCGCAGAAAGCGGGGCGCTGTGGCTGACCGAATACCTTGCAGCGCAATTCACTATCGAGCTGAATGCACGGCACACCGGCGGGTTTACCCTTTGGCATGTCCGGCAAGGGCGAAGTAATAGAGGGAGCGATGCAGCAGGCGCCGCACCCCTCACGGCATTGCAGCGTCATGCTTTGTGATAAACCTCCGCCCCCTTCTTCACAAACTCCACCGACTTCACTTCCATTCCTTTTTCCAGAGCAGCTTGTTCGGATAAGCCTTCCTTCGCCGCGAAGTCGCGCACGTCCTGGCTGATTTTCATCGAGCAGAATTGCGGGCCGCACATGGAGCAGAAGTGGGCGACTTTGGCTGATTCCTTGGGCAGGGTTTCGTCGTGGAATTCGCGCGCACGGTCGGGGTCGAGGCCGATGTTGAACTGGTCTTCCCAGCGGAATTCGAAGCGCGCCTTGCTCATCGCGTTATCGCGGATCTGCGCGCCGGGGTGTCCCTTGGCGAGGTCGGCGGCGTGGGCGGCGATCTTGTAGGTGATGATGCCTTCCTTCACGTCGGCCTTGTTGGGCAAGCCCAAGTGTTCCTTGGGTGTGACGTAGCACAGCATGGCAGTACCGAACCAGCCGATCATCGCTGCGCCGATAGCACTGGTGATGTGGTCGTAGCCGGGGGCGATGTCTTGCGTGAGCGGGCCCAGCGTGTAGAACGGCGCTTCGTGGCACCACTTGAGTTGCAGATCCATGTTCTCCTTGATCATGTGCATCGGCACGTGGCCGGGGCCTTCGATCATCACCTGCACGTCGTGCTTCCACGCGATTTGCGTGAGCTCGCCCAGCGTCTTCAGTTCGCCCAGTTGCGCTTCGTCGTTAGCATCGTAGACCGAGCCGGGACGCAGGCCGTCGCCGAGCGAGAAGGTCACGTCGTAGGCCTTCATGATTTCGCAGATTTCCTCGAAGTGCGTGTAAAGGAAGTTTTCCTTGTGGTGCGCGAGACACCACTTGGCCATGATAGAGCCGCCGCGCGAGACGATGCCGGTCATGCGCTTGGCGGTCATGGGGATGTAGCGCAGCAGCACGCCGGCGTGGATGGTGAAGTAGTCCACGCCCTGCTCGGCTTGCTCGATCAGCGTGTCCTTGAAAATCTCCCAAGTCAGGTCTTCGGCCTTGCCGTTCACCTTTTCCAATGCCTGATAGATGGGCACGGTGCCGATGGGCACGGGCGCGTTGCGGATGATCCATTCGCGCGTTTCGTGGATGTTTTTGCCGGTGCTCAAATCCATCACCGTGTCGCCGCCCCAGCGAATCGCCCAGGTCATTTTTTCCACTTCTTCCTGAATGCTGGAACCCAATGCGGAGTTGCCGATGTTGGCGTTGATCTTCACCAAGAAGTTGCGGCCGATAATCATCGGCTCGACTTCGGGGTGATTGATATTGGCGGTGATGACGGCGCGCCCGGCGGCGACTTCGGCGCGCACAAATTCCGGCGTGATTTCTTTGGGCATGGCCTTGCCGAAGTTCTCACCCGGATGCTGCTTGAGCATCATCTCGGATAGTCCGTCGCGCTTCTGGTTCTCGCGGATGGCGATGTATTCCATCTCCGGCGTGATGATGCCCTGACGCGCATAGTGCATCTGCGTCACGTTCTTGCCGGGCTTAGCTTTGCGCGGCGTATGCTTCAAGTTGAAACGCATGTCGGCGAGTGCCGGGTCGTTCAGGCGCTGCCAGCCGTAGTCCGAGCTCAGGCGCGGCAGCGCTTCGGTATCGTTGCGCTCTTCAATCCACTTGGCGCGCATCTCTTCTAGGCCTGAGCGGATGTCGATTTTCACTGCCGGGTCGGTGTAAGGGCCGGAGCAATCGTACACATAGATCGGCGGGTTTTTTTCGATGCCGTTGTTCAGATGGGTATCGGTCAATGTGATCTCGCGCATCGGCACGCGGATGTCGGGACGCGAGCCCTCGACGTAAATCTTGCGCGAATTCGGCAATGGTTTAACGGCCGCTTCATCGACATGCGCGGTAGTGGCGAGAAATTGGGGATTGGCATTCATGGTGGTGCTCCTAAAATCAAAAGAAGCACCGGAGGATGCTTCCCTACGACGGCATTACCCGTACAGGTTCAAAGGGTGTATCTCACTTCGTAACGAAGACCCCTAGCGAGGCGCGCAAGTTACTGGAAAGGCTTCGCAAAAGCAAGCCGCCGGAGGTGACGCGGCATTCTTGACGGGGGTATATCATGCGCGTAGATTATGCGCATTAAAAATGCAAGGGAAATTTAAGTGGGAAACCTATCGTTCAATCCGTCCGGCCCCAAAAAGTCGGCCAACCTCAGCATCAACGCCGAGCTGCTACAACAAGCCAAGCAACTCAACATCAACCTTTCGCAAACTTTGGAATTGCATCTGACCGAGATCGTCCGTCAAACCCGGCGCGAGCAGTGGCTGGCGGAAAATCAGGATGCGCTGAATGAATACAATCGCCGTATTGAAACGCGCGGCACATTCAGCGATGGACTGAGAAAATTCTGATGGCCCAATTCGACGTATACCAGAACCCCAATAGGGATACCAGCGACGCTATTCCTTTCCTGCTGGATGTACAGGCCGATTTGCTGGATCGGCTGGCAACCCGAGTCGTCGTACCGCTGATCGTTGCAGAAGAAATGCCCCTCGCCGCCACACAACTGAATCCACAATTCAAGATCAAGGGCGTCGCAGTTGTCATGTCCACGGCTGAACTGGCCGGTCTCCCAAGCCGCACCTTGGGAGACAAGATTGCCTCGCTCAAGAACAAGCGCGATGAAATCATCGCCGCGCTGGATATGCTGTTTACGGGCATATAAGTTTTCTGCCAGCCATCCCAAGCGAAGCATTCTTCCTCGGCTCAGAACTCCAATACGATTTTTCCGAAATGTCCGCCCGCCTGCTGCAAGCGGAATGCCTCCGCAATGTCGGCCAAGGCAAAGGATCGGTCAATCACCGGTCGGATTCCGGTTGCTTCCAAACCCCGAACCAGCTCAAGTTGGTGATGGCGACTCCCCACCACCACGCCTTGCAGGCGGATCTGTCGTGCCATAAGTTCCGCAGTCGGAATTGCGCCGGCAATACCCGTAAGCACGCCAATCAGCGCAATATGGCCTCCCACCCGAGTC
>JBBIJL010000040.1:0-14202 GCA_037446005.1 Gallionellaceae bacterium
AAAAGGGCAAGCCGACGGCTTGCCCTTTTTGTTTGCTGCCGTAATTAGCGCGCCTTCATTATCCGAGTTCAACCGTTCCGCCCTTGCGCAAACTCCCCGGCGGATAACCGAACTTTTTCTTGAACGCGATCGTGAAGTGGTTGGCGTGCGAATAGCCCAGCCGCGCCGCAATCGTCTTGATCGGCAGATTGCCCTCCTTGAGTGCGACATGCGCTTCGTTGAGGCGGTGGTCGGTGATGAAGGCGTAAATCGTCTGACCGTATTCGCGCTCGAATGCCTCGTTCAGCCAGCGCGCGGAAATGCCGTAGCGCACGGTCAGCTCTTCCAGTGTCGGTAGCTTGCCTTCCAGTTGCACCAAATACTCGCGCAATTCGCGCACCGCCTTGCGCCTGCGGTTCACCTGCGGCGCTTCAACAGCTTGCACGCAAACATGTGTCGACAATGCGCACAAATATTCCAGCGTCTTGGCTTGCGCAAACAATTTTTTTAGTGAGCCGGTCAGCGTCGGCGAAATGCACGCGCGCAAAGGCGCGGAGACATGCAGCGGGATCGGCAATACCTTCACCACCGGTGGCGGGGTCAGCCCCAGCTTATCCAGCAGTTGCTCCGCTATGTCTGCCCCCATCAACTCGCCCAGCGTGTTTTCGTTCACGCGCAGGAAGCTCATCTCGATATCGCTGGCGACCATCGGAATCGAGCGGGTGCGGTCGGCGTAGCGAAAAAGATCGTAGCCGGGCTTGTAAATTAAATCGGCTTCGGGATAAAACTCCCGTTGAACAATCGGTCCGCTGTGGGCGGTATGTACCGAAAACGCCGTACAACCGTAGTCGATATTAAAGTCCCCCAGCGGAATTAATTCCCCCGCCATCCCCGGCAGAAAGCGAACTTCCGAGTGCATCACCGATACGCCTTGCGCAAGGTGAAATCGTTCAATCCATGCCTGCCCGAGTTCCGCTGGAATCGGCATCGCCCTGCGTTGTGACACGACTTCGGTTGTATCGTCTGGTTCGGGTTTGGACAGCCAGCGGGCGTGAAGGGCGGGATAAGAAGTTTCTGTCATGGCGCCATTCTACGGAATGTGGTCTGCCGAAAATAGATGGCGTCAATAATTCGTAGAAGTTCGCGCGGCATTCGTAGATAAAAGCCCCGCAAGGCATCTGGCGAAAATCAGCAAACTGTTATCATGAAACATGAAAGTGAAAATCAATTCCATATCAAGTGAAGTTGTACTGTTAAATGAGTTATTTCAGTTAGCTTCGGATAATGCGGGCATCGGCATTTTTTATTACGACCTTGAAACGCACCCCAATTACTTTTATGCCCAAGATAAAACTATAGAGTTAATCGGAGGGGAAATTAGCCCCGATAAATTTTATACCGATGATGTTTGGATTGATTTTATGAAAAAGCAAGATGATCCTCATCTTGTGGAATACGTATTGGAACAATTTCAAGGAACATGGTCGGGCAAGTATCAATTCTACGATGTTGAATACCCGTCCAACTCTTTTAATCCTCCTAAATGGTTGGCCGCAAAAGCAAGGGTGACCAAAAGAGATGAGAATGGTAAAGCCTTAAACTTGATCGGTATGCTTATCGATATTTCCGAGCACAAGTTGCTGGAAGAGCGGGTGAAGGAGCAGAAGCAGTTGCTCAATACGGTGCTGGACAATATCGACTCGCATATTTACATGAAGGATCAGGAGCGGCGTTATTTGTACGTCAACCCGAGTGTGGCCGGTTTGTTTGACTACAGCCCAGACGAAATTGTTGGCAAGATCGATACCGATCTGATGCCGCAAGAAGTGGCTGATGGCTTTGCGGCACTCGACCGGCATGTGCTCGATACGGGAGAAAAGAGTGTCGGTGAAGAAACGTTCACCAACACCAACGGCGAGATGCGGCACTTCTGGTCTACCAAGCTACCCATTCGAAAAGACGGCAAGGTAACCTCATTCGTCGGTATTTCAACAGACATCACCGAAGTGATACAGATGAGGGAGGAGTTCAGAAAGTTGGCCAATACAGACATGCTAACTGGTGTCGACAATCGACGCAGTTTTTTTGCGCGTGCCAATATTGAACTTAAACGCGCGCAACGCCACGGTACTGGGCTCGCCATTCTGATGATTGATATTGACCATTTCAAGCAGCTTAATGATAGCCAAGGTCACGCAATCGGCGACCGCGCGATTATTGGGTTCGCTAAGTCCTGTCTGAATGAATTGCGTGATGTCGATTTGCTGGGGCGACTCGGCGGAGATGAATTCGCCGTGTTGTTACCGGACACCTCGTTGCAAGGCGCAAAAATTGTCGCTGAGCGCATCCGTTGTGCCGTCGAGGCGACGCAGCTACTGAACGACAAGAAAGAGCTTTTACACATAACCTCAAGTATTGGCGGTGTTATGCTGGGGGCGGACATCACTTGTATTGATGAGGCGCTAGCCAAGGCGGACGAGGCGCTCTATCGATCTAAGTTAAAGGGGCGCAATCGCGTTGAGTTCAATTAAAGCGGGCGTGTTCGGATTGTTTTCAAGCCTCCCTCGCATTCGCTTTAGAGGGCTCGCGTTTCACTCCTAAAACGGCGGATGCCAGGTCATATAAACTGCACCCGCCGCGCATCCTGCGGTGAGCAGCGAGAGCGTGAGCGATTGCAGCCAGATTGCCCATTTTTCGGGAATAGGGATGAGTCCCGCGAGCGGGATCATGCCGAGGGCGGGGAGGGTGTACCAGGGTTGCCGGGCGCCGAGTGCCGCGAGGCATCCGGCCAGACCGGCGACGAGCGACAAGGGCAAGGTGAAAGTGCGTCCGCAGGGCAGGCGGTTGTTGGTGATGAGCTGGATGAGCAGGTAAGCGGCGGCGGCGGCTCCTGCGGCAAGGGCGAACTTGCCGGGCAGTAACGCCGCACCGAGCAGTGCCGCCATTCCGGTTCCTATCCCCAGCGCGATCCCCGCGTTGGCTGCGGCCACGGATTTGTCGCGCAGTGCGTCGAACCAGAATACCAGCCAAGCTACATACAGCGCGCAGCCTGCGCCCCATAGCAGCGCGTCGGCGATGGCGTGCTGTTCCAGCGTATTCCAGAGCGTCCACACGCTTGCGATAGCCGCCAGTACGGCGAGCACAGGGCGCCAGTGCGCCCATGTCAACAGCGTGAGCGGGATGGCGAGGGCGCTTGCGCCAAGGGCGAGCCAGATGATTTTATGTGTTTCGGTGAGGGGGGCCATGCCGAAATCGCTGGCGAAATAGACCGTGGCCGCGAAGCCGGCAATGACGGCTAAGCCGCTCAAACGCAGGCGCAGGAAGAGTTCGGCGGTTGCCAGCGCAACGATGAAAGGGATGAGTCCGGCTTGTATGGCGGGGTGGCTGAGTAGTGCTTGCAACTTTTTCTCCTGAGGATGCTCCAATGCGCCGCGAGTGTATCACCGCAAGTTATGGACTTGAAATTCCGTTGGACATCCCCATCTGGGGAGCCGTGAGGATGGCGTGATAGACTGCGCGCCGTTAAAAAATTTAGCTATTTCGGAGACGAGTAATGAAACGTATTTTTCTGTTTATTTTGACCAACATCGCTGTCCTGTTTGTCATCAATATCACCCTGCGCTTGCTGGGGGTGGATCGCTGGATGGATCAAAGCGGCGGCATTAATTTCACCGCCTTGCTGGTGTTGTCGGCGGTGATCGGCTTTGCCGGTTCCATCGTTTCTTTGCTGATGTCCAAATGGATGGCGAAGCAGTCGGTCGGGGCTGAAGTTATCACCGATCCTTTCGATCCGACCCAGCGCTGGCTGGTGGAAACGGTGCGCCGTCAGGCACAGGCTGCCGGTATCGGCATGCCGGAAGTGGCGATTTACGACGCGCCGGATGTGAATGCGTTCGCAACCGGCTGGAACCGCAACGACGCGCTGGTGGCGGTGAGCACCGGATTGCTCAACAATATGAGCAAGGATGAAGTCGAAGCGGTGCTGGCGCATGAAATCAGCCATGTCGCCAACGGCGATATGGTCACGCTGGCGTTGATTCAGGGTGTGGTGAATACTTTCGTGGTGTTCTTCTCCAAGCTGTTCGGCTATTTTGTGGATCGCGTGCTGCTCAAGAACGATGAACGCGAAGGCCCCGGCATCGGCGCATTCGTGGCCGAGATCGTGGCACAACTGGTGTTGGGCGTGCTGGCCAGCATCATCGTCATGTGGTTCTCGCGTCAGCGCGAGTTCCGTGCCGATGCGGGCGGTGCAAATCTGGCCGGTCGTCAGAAGATGATCTCTGCATTGGAGCGCTTGAAGGCGAATCATGAAGAGGCTGCCGCCATGCCGCAGAACATGTCCGCGATGGCGATCTCCAGCGGCGGCGGTTTCTCCAAATTGTTCATGACGCATCCGCCATTGGAAGAGCGCATTGAAGCGTTGAAGCGCGGATGAGTGTCCAGCCTTCCGGTGACAACCGGAAGCGCTGCGGTTCAGTTTGAGGTTAATAAACCCGATGCACGACGAGCGACGTTACTGAGGATGACCATTCCACCTCGCGCAGCAGCGTATTTTGCCGGGTGCCATTGGCAAGATTGGAAACATCCAAACCGTTCTGGAACGTGCCGTTGCGAATGTTGTGGCTAAGCTCCATTGTCCAGTCGCGGTTCACGTGTGCAAGCAAGCCTAGTGTCCATCTGTCGTCCACGCCTTGCCCTTCTTGGTAGAAGCTCACCGGATGCTGGAATTGGGTACGCAAATTCCAGTTTGCCTCGGCGTAATAGTTGAACCATGAATGATGCCACTTCATGTCCAACCCTAAGGTCTGCGTAAACCACCAGCGTGTTTCCGCACCGGCCATAACGGAGTCGAATTGGGCGCGATAGCTGCTGTTTAGCCCAGCGTAAGGACCCGAGGCGGGGATGACTTGCACGCCATCATTCATGCGCAGGTCGGTGACGTTGCGCGACACGCCAATGACTGGCGTGATTGACCAGGTCATCGGTTCATCCAGGTAGAGCCGCTGTCCGATCAGAAGTGCGACATCCTGTGCATTGGAGCCATGCGTGGCGGATAGGGAGCGGGAGTATTCTCCCTGACGATTGTCGAGGTTGTAGTCGGAGTCTCGTACCTCGCCCCCGCTGTGAAAATCCGCGAGTCGAATATCTGCCCGTCCCATCCAGCCGGACTGCGTGGTGTAATCCAAGCCGAAGTAATGCTCATAACCTTTCAGATTGCGCCAGGTTAATTCGGACATGATATTCGGTGCGTTGCCGCTGATGTCCCCGGAGATGGCCCAGCGCAAATTTTCATCGCGCAGGCCGTAGCCGTACGATAGTTCGAGTTCGCCTGCGTGGACGACGGGGAGCGACAAGCAAAAGATAAGCGGGACTCGCCAGCAAATTTTCATCTGACATGAGGCAAGCTCCTTTGGGAATGCAGGCTTGGACGAGTGTCGCGCGCATGCGTTTCGGTCGGGGATTGCCAATCGGGTGATGGTTTTCAGGGGGCGAATCATACCGCCCTTTGCGACGGCGGGGTAACAGCCGGCTAATGGCGCAGGTTGCTGATGTGCCGGGTACACAGCTTGCGCATCATGTCTTCCTCGTCGGCTTTGATGACGAGCACCGGTTTTGAGGCCGCTGCCGATATTCGCGTAAAGCTCTGTTCATTGGCGTTCTCGTCGAGCACAAATCCCATGAAGCCCAATTTTCCGCAGATGCGCTTGCGGATCTCGGCGCTGTTTTCGCCGATGCCGCCGGTAAAGACGAGTGCATCAATCCCGCCGGATTTGGCGGCAAGGCTGCCGATGGCGGCACGCACCTGATGGCAGAAGTAGTTGACCGCGAATTTTGCCTGATCTTTGTCGCTGCACAGCAGGTGACTCATCTCGCTGCTCTCGCCGTCGGACAGAGCCAGCAAGCCCATGCGGTGGAAGACCAGATCGCTTAATTGGGTGGCGTCGTAGCGCTTGGCCAATTCGAGCATGACGCCGGGATCCATATCGCCGCTGCGTGTGCCCATGGTGATGCCGCCCGCCGGGGTGTAACCCATCGTGGTGTCGATTGACTTCAAATCTTCCAGCAGACATAGGCTGGCACCGCTGCCGAGATGCGCGACGACGATTTTGCCGTGGATGACATCTCCCAGTATATCCGGCAGCCGCGTCGCAACATGGGCGTAGTTGAGGCCGTGAAATCCGAAGCGATGCAGGCCGAGTTCCTGCGGGATCGGCAGGCGTTTGGCCAGTTCAGGCATGGTGTTGTGAAACGCGGTGTCAAAGCAGGCGACCTGCGGCACATCGAAACGTTGCCGGCACAGATCCAGTCCCATCAGGTTGCCCGGCAGGTGCAGCGGGGCGAGATGGATGATGCTTTCCAGCCGCGCCCGTTCTGCCGCGTCCACCAAACGCGCGGCATCCGCGATCTCTCCGCCATGCACGAAGCGATGTCCAATGATGGACGGACTATGTCCATCCAGTTCGCTCATTAACTGATCGAAGGCAGGAGCATGGTCGCGCAGATGGTCATAGCGAAAATTGCGCCGTGAACCGTCGGCTGCGAACAGGCTGGCCTTGATCGAGGAGGAGCCACTGTTGATGGTGAGGATAGTGGGCATGTTAAAGCCTCGGGAAGGGAGATTGGGAAAGAGAGAGGAGTGAAGAGGAAGGGCGCACGCCTGCGGTGCTCAAGGGAGAAAGCGCAGCGGCTTTTACCCTTATCCCTTCCCACTTATCCTTGCTTTATTTTCTTAGTACGGCCAAGTCCAGTTGTCCACCTCGGGCAAGTCGATGCCGTGTTCATACGCATAGTTGCGGCAGTCGATCTGCATGTTCAGCATCTTCTCTTTGACGTGCGCGCCCGCCACTTGCAGTGCAGGGTTGCGGTCGATCACGTCGATCACCAGACTGAAGCGGTCGATCTGGTTCTGGATCGCGAGTTCCAGCGGCGTATTGATGCTGCCTTTTTCCTTGTAGCCGCGCACATGCCAGTTCTTATGGTTGTTGCGGCGATAGGCGAGGCGGTGGATCAGCCAAGGGTAACCGTGGAAATTGAACATGACCGGTTTGTCTTTGGTAAACAGGCTGTCGAAGTCCTTGTCTGACAGACCATGCGGATGTTCGCTGGCGGGTGTCAGTTTGTACAGATCGACCACGTTGATGAAACGTATTTTCAAGTCGGGGAAATTTTCGCGCAGCAGTACCACCGCTGCCAAAGCTTCTTTGGTAGGGATGTCGCCCGCACTGGCGATGACCACATCCGGCTCCACACCTTGGTCGTTGCATGCCCAATCCCAGATGCCGATACCCTTGCTGCAATGCTTGGTGGCGGCGTCCATATCCAAGAACTGCAAGTGTTTCTGTTTGTCGCAGACGATGACGTTGATGTAATCGGTGCTCTTCAGGCAATGGTCGGCGACCGACAGCAGGCAGTTCACATCGGGCGGCAGGTAGATGCGCGTGACTTCCGGGCTCTTGTTGACTACCACATCGAGGAAGCCGGGATCCTGGTGGGTGAAGCCATTGTGGTCTTGGCGCCAAACAGTCGAAGTGATGAGCAGGTTCAGCGAGGAAACTGGCGCGCGCCATGGCACGTCTTTGGACATGGCCAGCCATTTGGCGTGCTGGTTGAACATCGAGTCGATGACGTGGACGAAGGCCTCGTAAGTGGAGAAGAAGCCGTGGCGGCCGGTGAGCAGATAGCCTTCCAGCCAGCCTTCCAGCGTGTGCTCGGACAGCATTTCCATCACGCGCCCGTCCGGCGACAGCTCGCCGCCGCCCGCGTCTTCCGGCAGCATGTCGGCGAGCCAGGTTTTCTTGCTGACTTCATACACGTTGTCGAGTTTGTTCGAGCTGTTCTCGTCCGGGCCGAACACGCGGAAGTTATTCATGTTGTCGCGCATGATGTCGCGCAGGAACTTGCCCAGCGGGCGGGTATTCTCGGCGGTGGTCGTGCCCGGTTTTTTGACTTCAATCGCGTAATCTTTGCAATTCGGCATGTGTAGCGCTTTGCGCAGCAGGCCGCCGTTGGCGTGGTGGTTGGCGCTCATGCGGCGATTGCCTTTGGGAGCCAATGCTTTTAGTTCGGGACGTAGCGCGCCGTTGGCATCGAACAACTCGGACACTTTATAACTCTTGAGCCACTCTTCCAGTTTGGCGAAATGTTCTGGCGTTTTGACGTCGCCGATCGGCACTTGGTGTGCGCGCCAGAAGCCCTCGATTTTTTTGCCATCCACTTCTTTCGGGCCAGTCCAGCCCTTGGGCGAACGCAACACGATCATCGGCCAGCGCGGACGTACCGGTTTGCCGCTGCTGCGCGCTTCCTGTTGGATGCGGCGGATTTCCAGCACGCAGGCTTCCATTGTGGCGGCCATTGCTTGGTGCATGGTGGCAGGATCGCTACCCTCGACGAAATAGGGTGTCCAGCCGTAACCTTTGAACAGGTTTTCCAGTTCCTCGTGCGAGATGCGCGACAGGATGGTCGGGTTGTTGATCTTGTAGCCGTTGAGGTGCAAGACGGGGAGTACTGCACCGTCGCGGATAGGATTCAAGAATTTATTCGAGTGCCATGAAGTAGCCAGCGGAGCGGTTTCCGATTCGCCGTCGCCCACCATCACGGTCACGATCAGATCGGGGTTGTCATAAGCCGCGCCGAAAGCATGCGATACGCTGTAGCCGAGTTCGCCGCCTTCGTGGATAGACCCCGGTGTCTCCGGTGTGCAGTGGCTGCCAATGCCGCCGGGGAACGAAAATTCTTTGAAGAACTGGCGCATGCCTTCCTCGTTTTCGCCCTTGTTCGGATACACCTCGCTGTAGCGGCCTTCCAGATACACCGGCCCCAATACGCCGGGCGCGCCATGACCTGGGCCTGCCATGAATATCGCATCCAGATCGTATTTGTTGATGAGGCGATTCATGTGAATGTAGGCGAAGGCCAAGCCGGGACTTGCGCCCCAGTGTCCGAGCAAACGGTTCTTGATGTGTTCGAGTTTGAGCGGTTCTTTGAGCAGCGGGTTGTCGCGCAGATAGATCATGCCTGCGGCGAGGTAGTTGCAGGCGCGCCAGTAGGCGTCGATGCGTTGGACTTCTTCGGGAGACAGTGGAGTGACTTGGGTACTCATGGTGTTCATCCTTATTTGATTTTTGGTGGGTGATGGTTTTATGTGATGAAGATATTGTCGTCCTTGGATATTGCAGCGGTGTTAATTTTATTTGTGCTTAGTAAGACAGCTGGTGCTCTGACTATATATCACACAAGCGGAAGAAAATGAGTGCTCGGAAAATTCTGATAGTTAAATTAGGATAGGCTGCTGCCGTAGTGGGTTGCTTTGCGGTATAGATGCCGACATTGAGTTGCATTCGGTCGGCTTTGCTTGTGTCAATATGGAAGCATGCAATTCGGATAGAGGATTGAAAATCGGCAGTCATGAAATTTCAACGGGCACTAAGCAATAGTGCAATGAAGTTGTCATGACAGTTCTTTAAACTAAGCTTCAAATCATCTTTGAGTCGTTTAAGATGGCCGGTTGCCTCACCTCGCCCTTGGTTGTGATCGCGTGGCTATCAAAGCGGGTTTCATCGGGGTAGTATTCCGCCTGTAAACGAAGGATGCCTTGTACAGCTTGTACCAATTTGAAAGGGTTCATATGGCCAGTCAAATTAACACGCATTCCGAGTATCTCGATCCGATACTCGTTCGTCACCAGCACAATGCGAGCGATCTGCTGCAAATCTTGCGCGAAGCGCAAGAGCATTACGGTCACATCCATTCCGATGCGATCAGTTACCTGAGTCTGAAATTGCAGTTGCCGCGCGCCAGAATAGAGGGCGTGGCAAGTTTTTATTCTTTCCTCTATCTGAAGCCGCACGGCGAATACCGCGTGCTGTTTTCCGACAACATCACCGACCGCATGCTGGGCAATCAAGTCTTGCTCGACGAGATGTGCCGTCAGCTTTGGCTGCAACCGGGCAAGGTGTCGGAAGACGGCTTGGTCAGTATCGGAATGACTTCCTGCACGGGCATGTGCGATCAGGGGCCAGCCATGCTGGTCAATGGTCGCGCGATCACGCGGCTCACCCATCAGCGCGTGCAGGAAATCGGCCACCTGATTCGCAACCGCACACCGCTGGATGAATGGCCTGCCGATTTTTTTCGCGTCGAAGACAATATCCGCCGCAAAGGGCTGCTGCTCGATAACAAGCTTGCACCGGGTGATGCTTTACGCGCAGGGCTTGCGCTGGGCGCGGCGGGCATCGTCGATGCGGTCAAGACTTCCGGTTTGCGCGGACGCGGCGGTGCGGGTTTTCCTACCGGCTCGAAATGGGAGGCGACACGCAATGCTGCCGGAGCGGTCAAGCATGTGGTGTGCAATGCCGACGAAGGCGAACCCGGCACGTTCAAGGATCGCGTGCTGCTCACGTCCTATGCCGATCTGGTGTTCGAGGGCATGACGTTGGCCGCATTGGCGGTGGGTGCGCAGCGCGGATTCCTCTATGTGCGTGGCGAATACCGCTACATGCTGGAGCCGCTCGAAGCGGTGCTGCAACGCCGCCGCGCAGCCAATCTGCTCGGCAAGAACATTCTCGGGCAAGCCGGTTTCGATTTTGACATCGCCATACATTTGGGGGCGGGAGCTTATATTTGCGGCGAAGAGTCGGCGCTGATCGAATCGCTGGAAGGCAAGCGCGGCGTGCCGCGCAACCGTCCGCCGTTCCCGGTCACGCACGGCTACTTGCAGCAGCCGACCGCGCTGGATAACGTGGAGACCTTCTGCCAGACCGCGCTTGCCGTGCAGATGGGCGCGGAGAATTACAAAGCCATCGGCACGGCCAAATCCACCGGCAGCAAACTCATCTCGGTGTCGGGCGATTGTCCGCGCCCCGGCATCTACGAATATCCGTTTGGCGTGAGCGTGCGCGAGATACTCGAAGACTGCGGTGCGGTGAATACGCACGCAGTGCAGATCAGCGGGCCGTCCGGTGCATGCGTGGGGGAGGGCGAATTCAACCGCAAACTGGGCTTCGAGGATTTGCCTACCGCAGGCGCATTCATGGTGTTCGACGATAGTCGCGATATGTTCGAGGTGGCGCGCAACTATGTGCATTTCTTCGCGCACGAGAGTTGCGGTTTTTGTACGCCGTGTCGCGTCGGCACGGCCATGCTCCAGCAGACGATGGACAAGATCGCCGAGGGGCACGGTACGCGCCACGACCTCGCCGAGATCGAGAACTTGGATCACGTACTGCAAACCACTTCGCATTGCGGCTTGGGGCGCACGGCCTGCAACCCGGTGCTGCATACGCTGAAACATTTCCGTCCCGCTTACGAAAACCGCTTGAAGTCGCTCGATTTTGAACCGGCTTTCGATCTCGACGGCGCACTCGCCCGTGCACGCCAGATGACCGGGCGCGACGATGCAGGAGCCCATTTGAAAACGGAGGAAGCATGAGCGATACATTCCATCTCGACGGCGTCGAGGTTCACTATGAACCCGGCCAGACCGTGCTACAGGCTGCGCTCGCGGCGGGACAATACATCCCGCACTTGTGTTACCACCCCGAGTTCAAGCCGCACGGCAGTTGCAAGTTGTGTACAGTGAAGATCGGTAGTCGTACCACGGCTTCCTGCACCATGCCTGCGGAAGCCGGGCTGGAAATCGAGAGCAATATCGAGGAGATCAATGCGTTGCGCCGCACGCTGGTGCAAATGCTGTTCGCCGAAGGTAACCACTTCTGCCCCTCGTGCGAGAAAAGCGGCAACTGCATGTTGCAGGCGCTGGGCTACGACCTCGGTGTGCATACCGCCGGTTTCCGCCACCAGTTTCCGGATCGCCCGCTGGATGCCACTCACCCCGATATCCTGCTCGATTTCAACCGCTGCATTTTGTGCGAGTTGTGCGTACGCGCCTCGGGCGAAGTGGACGGGAAAAACGTGTTCGCGTTATCGGGTCGGGGTGCTACCAAGCACCTCATCGTTAATGCGGCCTCCGGTCAGTTGAAGGACACCAACATCGCACTGGCAGACAAGGCGATGCAGGTCTGCCCGGTCGGCGTGATCCTTAAGAAGCGCGTCGGTTTCAGCCAGCCTATCGGTGAACGGCGCTACGACCAACGTCCGATCAGCGCGCAGGCGCTGGACGATGCGCCGCGCCAGCCCGGCGGCGGTGTTTGTTCTGCTTGCGAGGGGGAATCATGAGCAAAAAACTGCGCGTCGCCACCACCTCGCTCGCCGGTTGTTTCGGCTGCCACATGTCTTTCCTCGACATCGACGAGCGCTTGTTGACACTGCTGGAACTGGTCGAGTTCGACCGTTCGCCCATCACCGACATCAAGCATTGCAGCCCCTGCGACATCGGCCTGATTGAGGGCGGTATCTGCAACGCGGAAAACGTGCACGTGCTGCGCGAGTTCCGCAAGAACTGCAAGATACTCATCGCCATCGGCTCCTGTGCCATTACCGGCGGCCTGCCCGCACAGCGCAACCATCTCGATTTGGGCTCCTGCCTGACCGAGGTGTACCTGACCGAACCGGGGCTGGCGCACGGCCATATTCCCAACGATCCCGAGTTGCCGCTGCCGCTGGACAAAGTGCATCCGCTGCACGAAGTGGTGAAGATTGATTATTTCATTCCGGGCTGCCCGCCTTCCGGCGATGCCATCTGGAAATTCCTCACCGACCTTATCGCGGGCAAGACGCCCGAGCTTGGACATGGACTTATCAAATATGATTGATACCACCAATACCAAAGTCTTGGAAACCGCCGCCCACCCGGAGAACCTGCGCCGCGTGGCCATCGAACCCGTGTCGCGCGTGGAAGGCCACGGCAAAGTGACGCTGCTGCTGGACGAGAACAACCGCGTGCAGCAGGTGCGGCTGCATATCGTGGAGTTTCGCGGCTTCGAGAAATTCATTCAGGGGCGCCCCTACTGGGAAGCGCCGGTGATGGTGCAGCGCCTGTGCGGCATCTGCCCGGTGAGCCACCATCTGGCGGCCAGCAAGGCGATGGACATGATCGTGGGGGCGACGCTCACGCCGACGGCGGAAAAAGTGCGGCGGTTGATGCATTACGGTCAGATATTGCAATCGCATGCGCTGCATTTCTTTCACTTGTGTTCGCCCGACTTGCTATTCGGTTTCGATTCGGATGTGGCAAAGCGCAACATCGTCGGTGTTGTCGCAGCTTATCCTGACATCGCGAAGCAGGGCGTGTTGCTGCGTAAATACGGGCAAGAGGTGATTCGCGTTACGGCGGGCAAGCGTGTGCATGGCACCGGCTCCATTCCCGGCGGCGTGAACAAAAATGTCAGCTTGGAAGAGCGCGATTACCTGCTCAAGGATGTAGATCAGATGGTGGAGTGGAGTCAGGCCGCTGTCGGTATCGCGCGCCAGTTGTTCGAGCAGAATCTCGATCTCTATAACGGCTTCGGCACCTTCAAGTCGCATACGCTGAATCTGGTGCGCGCCGACGGTGCGATGGACTTGTACCACGGCGGTCTGCGCGCGCGCGACATGGACGGCAAGACGCTGTTCGACCATTACGACTACAGCCATTACTGGGATGTGATTTTCGAGGATGTGAAAAACTGGTCGTACATGAAATTCCCCTTTCTGCGCAGCATGGGGCCGGAGGAAGGCTGGTACCGCGTCGGGCCGCTGTCGCGCGTGACGCAATGCGATTTCATCCCCACGCCGCTGGCCGAACAGGCACGCAAGGACTTCATGGCGTTCAACGGCGGCTCGGCCAGAGGCGCGACGCTGGGATTCCACTGGGCGCGCATGATCGAGATGCTGCATGCCGCCGAATTGATCCGCGAACTGCTGCACGACCCAGACCTGCAAGGCAATGAACTGGTGAATATCGGCCAACGCCAAGAACGCGGTGTCGGCGTGATCGAAGCGCCGCGCGGCACTTTGATTCACCACTACAAGGTGGACGAGCACGACCAGATCACCCGCTGCAACCTGATCGTCTCCACCACCCACAATAATCAGGCGATGAACGAAGCCATCCGCACAGTTGCGCTGCAATACTTCGACGGGCGCGAGATCACCGAAGGCTTGCTCAATCACATCGAAGTGGCGATACGCGCCTTTGACCCATGCCTGTCCTGCGCCACCCATGCGCTGGGCAAGATGCCGCTGGAGGTCGAAGTGGTGGATGCGGCGGGCGAGCAGTTGTCCAGCCTGTCGCGTTTTGTTGATGGTTCCTTCTGCAAGGCCGACTGATGGTCGCTCCGGTGTTGA
>JBBIJL010000041.1:0-14187 GCA_037446005.1 Gallionellaceae bacterium
GGGCATTGTTTTTACGGTTCGGACGGGGCGTCGGCGACCGAGATTGCTTTGAAGATGAGCGCCCACTTTTGGCGCAACAGCGGGCTGCCGCAGAAAACGCAGTTTCTGAGTTTGCAAAACAGCTACCACGGCGAGACGCTGGGGGCATTGTCGGTGACCGACGTGGCGTTATTCAAAGAGGCTTACGGCGCGCTGATTTTTCAGAATGCGACGGTACCCAGCCCGGATAGTCGCAACGCGGAAGCGGGCGAGGACGCGCGGAGTTTTGCGCTGCGTTGCGCCGTGCAACTCGAAACGCATTTGCAGCAACACCACGCCAGTATTGCCGCCCTGATTGTCGAGCCGCTGGTGCAGGGGGCGGCGGGCATGGCGATGTATCACCCGGCGTATTTGAGCCGGGCGCACGAGCTGTGCAACCAATATGAGGTGCATTTGATCGCGGATGAAATCGCGGTGGGCATGGGGCGCACCGGGACGATGTTTGCCTGCGAGCAAGCGCAGATTGCGCCCGATTTTTTGCTGCTCTCCAAGGGCATCACTGGCGGCTACCTGCCCTTGTCCATCGTGATGACCACCGATGAAATTTACCAAGCGTTTTATGCGGACGAAGTGGCGCGCGGCTTTTTGCATTCGCACTCGTATACGGGCAACCCGCTGGCCTGCCGCGCGGCCTTGGCGACGCTGGATATTTTTGCCGAAGATGATGTGCTGAACGCCAATCGTAGCAAGGCCGCCTACCTCAATCGCGTTGCCGCGCCGTTGCGCGAGCATCCCAAGGTCAAAAATTTCCGCAACACCGGCATGATCTGGGCGTTTGAGGTGGATACGCCGCATGCCGATTTCGCGCAACGCTGTTTTAGTCTCGCGCTGGAGCACGAGTTATTGTTGCGCCCGATGGGGAACACGGTATATTTCATGCCGCCTTACATCATCAGTGAAAACGAAATCGACTTTCTCGTCGCACAAACTTTAAACATCATCGACCGCCTCGGTTAACGCAGCCATGAAATTCCTTTATGTCCCTTTGTTTTGCCTGTGCTTCATTGCCCAGTCGCACGCTATTGCCTTGCCCAAAGAAGTGAGCGATGCGCTCAATCAGGCACACATCCCGCAAAGCAGCGTCGGCATCGAGGTGCGCGAAATCAACGCGCGCGTACCGCTCATCAGCATCAATGTGCAACAAGCCATGAATCCGGCTTCAACCATGAAGCTGCTTACCACTTACGCAGGACTGGAATTGCTGGGGCCGAGCTACACCTGGAAGACCGAGGCGTGGATTGACGGCAAGCTGGATAAAGGCGTGCTGCAGGGCAACTTGATCCTGAAAGGGTACGGCGACCCGAAATTTACCATCGAGCAATTCTGGCTGTGGCTGAGCGAACTGCGCGCGCGCGGCTTGCGCGAAATACAGGGCGATTTGGTGCTGGATCGCAGCTTCTTCAACCTGCCCGCACACGACCCCGCCGATTTCGACAACGATCCCGTGCGTGCCTACAACGTGGGGCCGGATGCGCTGCTGCTGAATTTCAACACCTTGCGCCTGCGTTACCTGCCGGATGGCAACCGCCTGAAAGTCATCAGCGAGCCGCCGCTGGACGGTGTACTACTGGACAACCAACTCGCGCCCCAGTCGGCACCCAATTGCGAGAGCTGGGACGACACCATCCATATCCAGCCGCGCGGCGACAGTGTCGTCTTGCAGGGCGGCTATCCGAGCGAATGCGGCGAACGCGAGCAGAACCTCAATGTGATGCCGCACACGCGCTATGTGGCGGCGGTGTTTAATGCGGTTTGGCAAGAACTCGGCGGCACGCTGAAGGGCAACACGCGCGAGGGTGCGGTGGGCGGCAATGCCAGACTCTTCGCCACGCACTATTCAGCGCCGCTGGCCGAGGTCATCCGCGACATCAACAAATTCAGCAACAACGTCATGGCGCGCCAGCTGTTTCTCACGTTGGGCACGGCTACGCAGGCGTCCGCCACGGCATCTATTCCGCTCAGCATCCAGACTACGAAGAGTTGGCTTATACAGAAAAACTTGTCCTTCCCCGAACTGGTATTGGAAAACGGTGCCGGTTTATCGCGTCAGGAACGCATCAGCTCACAGCATCTGGCGCAATTGCTGCATAGCGTCGCGAACAGTTCGCTCAACGCGGAGCTCACTGCCTCGTTGCCTATACTTGGCGTGGACGGCTCGGTGAAAAAACGCCTCAAAGGAACTGCTGCCGCCAGTCACGCGCATTTGAAGACCGGTACTTTGGAGGGCGTTAAAGCCATTGCCGGCTATGTGAAATCAAAGAGCGGCAAAGAATGGATCATGGTGTTTTTAATCAATCACCCGAATGCAAAACTCGGCGGTGCGGCACAGGATGCTTTGATCGAGTGGGTGCAAAAGCGGTAAAGCAAGGCAAACACCCCCATCACCTTCTTTTTCTGATGGGTGCAGCAGCAATAGCATATGTCGTATAATCCACAACCAATTTGTGGGTAATTCCCATCTATTTTTTCTATTTCTATTATTGAAGACTATGAATACAAAATTTGCCAAGCACCTTATATTTGCTGCGATTTTATCGCTAGCCCCCTGTTCGATGGTTCTGGCGCAAAACATGCTGGATGTACCGCCCGCAAGCACGGACAACTCCACGACTCCCAGCGCTGCACAGCAAAAATCCGATGCGCCAGCCCCCAATAAAGAAAAAAATTGGTATTTCTCATGGGGCTATAGCCGGCAATATTACGCGCCTTCCGATATTCACGTTTCCCAGCCGGGTCTAGGTAATGATTTTACGGTGCATCAGGTTCAAGCCTCTGACTTCGCAACAAATTTTGCAGAGACGATTGAATCCACCACCAGCCTGAATTTTTTCGCGCCGCAGGAGAATATCCGGGTTGGTAAATTCATGGATCCGGAGAAAACATTCGCCATCGAATTCTCGCTGGATCATAGTAAATACAACACCAACCTCAATCAAACAGCGCACGTTACCGGCACTATCAGCAACTTGCCCGTCGATCAGAATATGGTGCTCGACAAGCAAACATTTGATTACGTACATCACAATGGCTTGAATCACATCATGTTGAACGCGGTCTGGCTGCATCACCTGTATGGCCCTAAACAAAAGCCGGGGGATTTGGAATCAATCAGCCGTGTCGGGGCTGGGTTTTTGCTACCGCACTCCGAAAATACAATATTGGGCAACACGAATCAGGTTGGCCCCAAGTGGGGGCGGAACAGTTGCTGTTTCGGCAGCAACGATTGGTGGCAACTCCGTGGTTGGACCGTAGGTGTCGAGATGGGGGTGCGTTATAGGATCACCGAATCAATGTACCTCGAACTTACCGGAAAAGAGGCATACGGTGTCCTGCGAAAAATTCCGGTGTATCAGGGCACTGCTGATCAGGTAATTTGGATGACCGAAGGAGTGTTCTCTGCGGGTTATCTGTTCTAGGGAAGCACTGCGACAGAGTCAAAAAAGCCGAGGATATCCTCGGCTTTTTTGTTTCAATCGACTCAATAAATTACAACCCCAGCTCATCCCACATCGCATCCACTCTTGCTTTCACCGCAGCATCCATCACGATGGGAGTGCCCCATTCGCGTTGCGTTTCTCCTGGCCATTTGTTGGTGGCGTCCAAGCCCATCTTGCCGCCGAGGCCGCTTACGGGCGAGGCGAAATCGAGGTAATCGATCGGCGTGTTCTCCACCAGCAAGGTGTCGCGCACCGGGTCCATGCGCGTGGTGATTGCCCACATGACCTCTTTCCAGTCGCGCGCGTCGATGTCGTCGTCCACCACGATGATGAATTTGGTGTACATGAACTGGCGCAGGAAACTCCAGATGCCGAACATCACGCGCTTGGCGTGTCCGGCGTATTGCTTTTTGATGCTCACCACCGCCATACGGTACGAGCAACCTTCCGGAGGTGGGTAAAAATCGGCGATCTCGGGGAATTGTTTTTGCAGTAGCGGCACGAAAACTTCGTTGAGTGCCACACCCAGCATGGCTGGCTCATCGGGCGGTTTGCCGGTATAGGTGGAGTGATAGATCGGATCGCGGCGCATGGTGATGCGCTCAATGGTGAATACCGGAAACTTATCCTGTTCGTTGTAGTAACCGGTGTGATCGCCGTAGGGGCCTTCCAGCGCGGTCTCATCGGGATGGATTACACCTTCCAGCACGATTTCGGCGGAAGCGGGCACTTGCAAATCGCTGCCGATGCACTTCACCAATTCGGTTTTGCTGCCGCGCAGCAGCCCGGCGAACTGGTATTCAGATAAAGAGTCGGGCACGGGTGTCACCGCACCGAGGATAGTGGCCGGGTCGGCGCCGATTACCACGGCAACCGGGAAGGGCTGCCCCGGATTTTTCTGGCAATGGTCGCGAAAATCCAGTGCGCCGCCGCGATGTGCCAGCCAGCGCATGATGACCTTGTTGGGGCTGAGCACTTGCTGGCGGTAGATGCCGAGGTTCTGGCGCGTCTTGTTCGGCCCGCGTGTAACCACCAGACCCCAGGTAATCAGTGGCGCGACATCGCCCGGCCAGCAATGCTGGATGGGCAGTTTCGACAGATCGACATCCTTGCCTTCCCATACGATCTCCTGACACGGCGCAGAAGACAGTACCTTGGGGGACATGGTGAGCACCTGCTTCAGGAGTGGCCATTTCTCCCAAGCATCTTTCAGCCCTTTGGGGGGCTCCGGCTCCTTAAGGTAGGCGAGCAGTTTGCCGACTTCGCGCAACGCGGCGATATTTTCTTCACCCATGCCCAGCGCCACGCGGCGCGGGGTGCCGAACAGGTTGGCCAGCACGGGCATGTTGTGTCCGGCTACATTTTCAAACAGCACTGCCGGGCCTTGCGCGCGCAGCACCCGGTCGCAAATTTCCGTCATTTCCAGATGTGTGGAGACGGGAGCGCTGACGCGCTTCAGTTCGCCGATTTTTTCCAGTTGTGTGATGAAGTCGCGCAGGTCGTGATATTTCATGATTATTCCGGGTAAAAACTGGCTTCGCCTTCGGGGCGGGTTTTGAAGCGCTTGTGCAGCCAGAAATATTGCTCGGGCATTTCCAGTACACGCTGCTCGATGAATTCATTCATGCGGCGCGCATCGGCGATGTCATCGCCGCTCGGATAATTTTCCCATGCCGGATAGAACGTCAGCACATAGCCCGCGCTGCCGGGCAACACGCGCGTAATGCTGGGCACGATCTTCGCGCCAGTCATCTGCGCGATACGCGGCACCGAGGTCATGGTGGCGGCTGGCACGCCGAAGAAGGGAATAAATGCACCGTCTTTCACGCCCTGATCCTGATCCGTCGGGTAAATAAATGGCATACCTTTGCGCATCCCCTTGAGGATGGGGCGCAAGCCCTCTTGGCGCGAATAGAGGTGCTGGTTGCGGAAACGGGCGCGTTTTTTTAACAGTAATTCGGTCAAATACCTGTTCTTCTGGTTGGCATACATGCACACCGTGTCGGTGTGCTGCGCGATCCACTGTCCGCCCGCGTCCATGCCGACGAAATGCGGTGTCAGCAGAATGGCGGGCTTGTCTTTGATCGCCTCAAAGTGTTCGGCGCCCTCAACGCGAATCAGGCTGCTGATGCGCTCGGCGCTAGACCACCACAGAATGCTGCGCTCAATCAGCCCGCGGCAAAACATTTTGAAGTGTTCGCGCACCAGTTGCTTGCGCGCTTCCTCGCTCATGTCGGGGAAGCATAACGTCAGGTTAATCATGCCCACTTTGCGGCGTTCGCCAGCTAACGGATAGAGCAGCGCACCAAGGCCGTTGCCGATGGCGACGATGACGCGGAACGGCAAAAAGTGGATCAGCCAAAAAATAAAAACCCCAAAACGTGCCGGCATTACGCTTCCTTAACTGTCGCGGGCGGCTGTACGCCGTTCGGGACTTTGTAACGGTTGTAGCTCCACAGATACTGCTCGGGGCAGGTGCGTATCACCGCTTCCTGCGCGGCATTGACTTGTTGCGGAAGGGAATGAGCGGAGTCCAGTGGCAAGGGGGAGAAATGCAGCGAGTAACCTTCGCCGCGCGGCAGGCGCACACAGTGACACATCACTACCGGCGCATGACTCGACTCAACCAGTCTTCCGATCAATGTCATGGTATAGGCCGGACGTCCGAAAAAAGGCGCCCATTCGCCTTCGCCATTGCTCGGTACCTGATCCGGCAACACGCCAATAGCCTCGCCGCGTTTGAGAGCCTTGAGCATTTGGCGCACTCCGCCCAGATCGGTCGGAGCCAATTTCATCTGCCCGCGCTCGCGTCCTTCAAGCATCAAGGTATTCAGAAATTCGCGGCTGGGCGGGCTATACATGGAGGTGATCGGCATGCGCGCCGCCACGTATAAGCCGATTAACTCGAAACAGCCGAAATGCGGTGTCAGCAGAATCACCCCTTTGCCTTGCGCATGTGCCGCTGCAACGTACTCCCAGCCGTGGCATTGTTTGGCGCCGGCGACAACTTCTGCAAGCGGACGCTTCCATACCCAGGGTAACTCCAGCACGCTTTTGCCCGCCTCGCTTATATTGGCACGCAGCATTTGGCGAAACTCAGTTAACTCATTTTTGTCCAGCATGAACGGCAGCGCGTGGCTCAGATTTTCGCGCAGGCGCGCGGCGTAGCGCCGGGAGAGTAGGTAGGTAAGCCACCCCAGCGCTATGCCCAGACGATGCAAAACCGATAGCGGCAAGCGTGCCAGCTGATTAAAAATCCACACCATCACGGAGGAAGAACCCATAAAGCTGGCAACACCGAAGTTTTTGTTATAATGCGCGCCCTTTTTGCTAATCTCAAAGCGAGCGCCACATAATGAGCGAATATTTTTTTACGTCTGAATCTGTTTCCGAAGGTCACCCGGATAAGGTTGCCGATCAAATTTCCGATGCCATTCTGGACGCCATTCTAGCCCAAGACCCTTATGCGCGTGTAGCTGCCGAGACTTTGGTCACCACCGGCTTGACCGTTCTGGCCGGTGAAATCACCACCACCGCACAAGTCAATTACGCCAAGGTGGCGCGCGAAGCCATCCGCCGCATCGGCTACGACGACCCGAGCCTGCGCTTCGACGCGGACGGTTGTTCGGTGCATGTTTGCTACGGCACACAAAGCCCCAACATTGCTCAAGGCGTGGATCGTGCTTCCGACGACTACCTCAATCAAGGCGCGGGCGATCAAGGTTTGATGTTCGGTTACGCCTGCCGCGAAACCGATACCCTGATGCCGTTGCCGATATACCTGTCGCACCGTATCGTTGAGCGTCAAGCGCTGTTGCGCAAAGACGGTCGCTTGCCTTGGTTGCGCCCGGATGCGAAGAGTCAGGTGACCGTGAAGTACCAGCACGGCAAGCCGTACTGCATCGACACCGTAGTGCTTTCCACCCAGCACTCGCCGGAATTTTCTCCGCCGGAAAAACAAAAAGCGCTGCACGAAGCCGTGATCGAAGACATCATCAAGCCGATGCTGCCGAAGGAACTCATTAAGGGCGAAATCAAGTATCTGGTGAATCCGACCGGTTGCTTCGAAATCGGCGGCCCGCATGGCGATGCCGGTTTGACCGGACGCAAGATTATCGTGGACACCTACGGTGGCGCAGCACCTCACGGCGGCGGCGCATTCTCCGGCAAGGACCCTTCCAAGGTTGACCGTTCCGCTGCTTATGCCGGTCGTTATGTGGCGAAGAACATCGTTGCCGCCGGCTTAGCCGACAAGTGCTTGGTGCAAATCAGCTATGCCATCGGCGTGGCGCAACCGACCAGCATCATGGTCACCACTTACGGCACCGGAAAAATCTCCGACGAGAAGATCACCGAACTGGTGAAGACTCATTTCGACCTGCGTCCGAAGGGCATCGTGCAGATGTTGAATCTGCTGCGTCCGATCTACCAGAACACCGCCGCTTACGGCCACTTTGGTCGCGAAGAGCCCGAGTTCACTTGGGAGGCCACGGACAAAGCCGAAATCCTGCGCGCAGACGCGGGACTGTAATTTGTAACACCCATCCCGCCGAGGGGCGCTGCAGCAGTCACCCGCTTGGTGAAACTGTCAGGCTCGGCGGAGATGGTTCAACCGTAGCAACGGCGCCCATTCATTAACTTGAATGGAGTGCTTTATGTCTACCAAAGACTACGTCATCGCCGACATCAATCTGGCCTCGTGGGGCCGCAAAGAAATCGCCATCGCCGAAGGTGAAATGCCCGGCCTGATGGCCATCCGCGCAGAATTCGCCAAGACGCAACCGCTGAAAGGCGCGCGCATCACCGGTTCTCTGCACATGACCATCCAGACCGCCGTGCTGATCGAGACGCTGAAGGCGCTCGGCGCGGAAATCCGCTGGGCTTCGTGCAACATTTTCTCGACGCAGGATCACGCCGCCGCCGCCATCGCAGCCGATGGCATCCCTGTGTTCGCGGTCAAAGGCGAAACGCTGGCCGAATACTGGGACTACACCCACCGCATCTTTGAATGGGCGGACGGCGGTTTGACCAACATGATTCTGGACGACGGCGGCGACGCCACACTGTTGCTGCATCTGGGCGCACGTGCCGAGCAAGACGCATCCCTCATCAGCAAGCCGGGTTCTGAAGAAGAGACTTGCCTGTTCGCGTCGATCAAAGCCAAGCTGGCAACCGACAAGACTTGGTACTCCAAGCGTCTCGCTGCCGTGAAGGGCGTGACCGAAGAAACCACCACCGGCGTACACCGTTTGTACCAGATGCACGCACGTGGCGAACTCAAGTTCCCCGGCATCAACGTGAACGACTCTGTCACCAAGTCCAAATTCGACAACTTGTACGGTTGCCGCGAATCGCTGGTGGACGGCATCAAGCGCGCCACCGATGTGATGGTTGCGGGCAAGATCGCGGTGATCTGCGGCTACGGCGATGTGGGCAAGGGCTCCGCCCAAGCCATGCGCGCGCTGTCCGCGCAAGTTTGGGTGACCGAGATCGACCCGATCTGCGCGCTGCAAGCCGCGATGGAAGGCTACCGTGTAGTAACGATGGAATACGCCGCCGACAAGGCCGACATTTTCGTCACCACCACCGGCAACTTCCACGTCATCACTCACGACCACATGAAGGCAATGAAGAACAACGCCATCGTGTGCAACATCGGCCACTTCGACAACGAGATCGACGTCGCCTCGCTGGAGAAATACCAGTGGGAAGAAATCAAGCCGCAAGTCGACCACGTTATTTTCCCTGACGGTAAGCGCATCATCCTGCTGGCCAAGGGGCGCTTGGTGAACTTGGGGTGCGGTACCGGCCATCCGTCTTACGTGATGTCGTCTTCCTTCGCCAACCAGACCATCGCTCAGATCGAGCTGTGGACGGAGCGCGATTCGGGCAAGTATCCGGTGGGCGTATATACGCTGCCCAAGCACTTGGACGAGAAGGTGGCACGTCTGCAACTGAAGACGCTGAACGCGCAACTGTCCGAGTTGACCGACCAGCAAGCCGCTTACATCAACGTGCCGAAGCAAGGCCCGTACAAGGCTGACCACTACCGCTATTAATTCGCGGACGTAGGTCGAGTTTCAACCCGACGAGTCGGGCTAAAGCCCGACCTACAATAGAAGCACAGGGGCGGGATATTCCCGCCCCTCTTACCATGGAAAAACTATGTATCTAATTTTGGTCTGGATACTGAATGCACTGGCATTGATCGCCGTCGCCAATTTCGTCCCCGGCATCCACGTGGACGGATTTACTGCGGCCTTGATTGCCGCGTTTTTTCTGGGTTTGGTCAACACGCTCATCCGCCCGATCTTTCTGGTTCTCACCCTGCCCGTCACCATGATTACGTTGGGGCTGTTTATCTTCGTCATCAACGGACTGATGTTCTGGTTCACCGGGTCGATCCTGAAAGGCTTCGTGGTCGAGAGCTTCTGGAGCGGTGTAGTAGGCGCTGTGTTGTACAGCGTTTTTTCTTGGGCGCTTTCCGCAGCCGCCGCACAAATCATGAGGAAACAATCGTGAACAAACCGATTATCAGTTTTGAATTTTTCCCGCCGCAAACTCCCGAGGGCGCGGAAAAATTAACCGCAACACGCAAATTGCTCGCCGCGCTCAAGCCGGAATTTTTCTCCGTCACCTTCGGCGCGGGCGGCTCCACACAGGATCGCACGCTGGAAACGATTCGGAAGATTCATGCCGAGGGCTATCAGGCCGCGCCGCATCTGTCCTGCGTCGGCTCCACCCGCGAAAACATCCGCGTGCTGTTGCACACCTACAAGGATATGGGCATCAAACGCATCGTCGCCTTGCGCGGCGATCTGCCCTCCGGCATGCACAGCATCGGCGAATTCCAATATGCCAACGAGCTCGTGTCGTTCATCCGCGCCGAGACCGGCGAACACTTCCACATCGAAGTGGCTGCCTATCCCGAGTTTCATCCGCAAGCGAACTCCGCGCGCGACGACATGCTCAACTTCAAACGCAAAATGAACGCGGGCGCGAACTCGGCGATTACGCAGTATTTTTACAATGCGGATGCCTACTTCCGCTTTGTCGAAGAGACGCGCAAACTCGGTGTCACTGCCCCCGTCGTGCCCGGCATCATGCCCATCGTGCGCTACTCGCAACTCGCGCGTTTCTCCGACACCTGCGGTGCCGAAATTCCGCGCTGGATGCGCAAGACGCTGGAAGGCTACGGCGACGATGTTGAATCGGTGCAAAACTTCGGTCGCGATGTGGTCGCGCAGCTGTGCAAAAAACTCATCGCGGGCGGCGCGCCGGGGCTGCATTTCTACACACTGAACCAAGCGAACGCCTCGCTGGAAATTCTGAAACAACTCGGCTATCACGCATAACCACTCCACCTCTACCCCTCTTCCCTCCGGGAGAGGGCTGGGGTGAGGAAGCCTTTAAATGAAATCACCCGAACTCCTCCTTCCCGCCGGCACTCTAGAAAAAATGCGCACCGCCTACGCCTTCGGTGCGGATGCGGTGTACGCCGGGCAGCCGCGCTATAGCTTGCGTGCGCGCAACAACGAATTCAAACTCGAAGAGCTGCGCACCGGCATTCAGGAAGCGCACGCGCTGGGCAAGAAACTGTTCGTCGCCAGCAACCTGATGCCGCATAACGCCAAGGTAAAAACCTATATGGCCGACATGCAGCCGGTAATCGAAATGCAGCCCGACGCGCTCATCATGGCCGACCCGGGTCTCATCGCGATGGTGCGCGAGCGCTGGCCGGAAATGGACGTGCATCTCTCGGTGCAGGCCAACACCGTCAATTACGCCTCGGTGAAATTCTGGAAATCGCTGGGACTTACCCGCGTGATTTTGTCGCGCGAACTGTCGCTGGACGAGATCGAGGAAATCCGCCAGCAATGTCCCGACATCGAACTCGAAGTGTTCATTCACGGCGCGCTGTGCATCGCCTATTCCGGGCGCTGCCTGCTCTCCGGTTACTTCAATCATCGCGATGCCAATCAGGGCACTTGCACCAACTCCTGCCGCTGGGATTACAAGGTGGACAACGCCGAAGAGAACGGCACGGGCGACATCCAGAAAATTGATTTCAATTTCGACAAGGCGCTGAAGGATGCCGCGCTGTCCGACTGCGGCTCGCAACCGCGCCACCCGCTGGCCGACCGCGTCTATGTCATCTCGCGCGACGATCATCCCGGCGAACTCATGCCGGTGATGGAAGACGAGCACGGCACCTACATTATGAACTCCAAAGACCTGCGCGCGGTGGAGCACGTCGAGCGCCTAGTGAAAATCGGCATCGACTCGCTCAAGGTTGAAGGCCGCACCAAATCCATCTACTACGTGGCGCGCACCGCGCAGGTGTACCGTCAGGCCATCGACGATGCCGTCAAAGGCCGCCCGTTCAATTTGGAATTGCTGGGCGCGCTGGACGCACTGGCCAACCGCGGCTACACCGACGGTTTCTACGAACGCCACCATACGCATGAGCAGCAGAACTACATGCGCGGCCACTCCGAAAGTTTCCGCCAGCAATACGTTGGCGACATCGTCGCGTGTGCCAACGGCATGGCCGAGATCGACGTGAAAAACAAATTTCAGGTCGGCGACAAGCTGGAAATCATCCACCCTTCTGGCAATTCCATTATTGAAGTGAAAGAGATGAAGAGCATGACGGGCGAGGCAGTGACCGTCGCATCCGGTAGCGGGCATCGCGTGCAGATACCGTTGCAAGGAGAGCTGGCTAAGGGGATGGTGGCGAGGTTTATCTAACAGCACAACACAGCAATCCGTTCGCCCTGAGCCTGTCGAAGGGTGAACATCTACGGAGCGCAATACCATGAGCTTCTGGGTTTACATCTTGCGCTGCTCCGATAATTCCTATTACACCGGACATACCGACAACCTCGAAAAACGTATCGCGGAGCACCAGCAGGGATTGTGCGGAGGCTATACCTCAACTCGTTTGCCAGTCGAACTGGTATTCAACCAAGCATGCACCACGCGTGAAGAAGCCCTCGCGGCCGAACAGCAAATCAAAGGCTGGGGCCGCAAGAAGAAAGAGGCGATGATGCGCGGCGATTGGGCGGAGGTGTCGCGCTTGGCAAAAGGCACTCAACGGGATGGCGTGCCCGCTCATCCTTCGACAAGCTCAGGACGAACGGGAGAAAAGTAGTGTGTTACCGACAGGAGTTGGCCGTTCGTGGTGAGCTTGTCGAACCATGAACGGATCTACGATGAAAGACATCAATAATTTATCGAATGAATTCCGTGCGCGGAATGAATTCACCACTTATGGCTGGATAAGCGATACCTTCCTGTTTAAGCGCTGGAGAGGCAAGTGTAATCACAAAGATATTTTCTTTATCTGATAATTTTGCCCTATCAGAAAATGCAGTTCGCCATTGAGAGATGCTTTTAAGTAAACGTTTTTCAGCGTCGATGGAAATCATAAACTCATTGCACGTGTGACATAAAAAATATTTTAGAATTCGATGGTCTCTAAATTCATATTGAGAGTTGCGGGAACACAAGGGGCATTGCTGTTCAATAGTAGATGTCATGCGACCTCCGAAATTATCATTGTGGCTTTGCGAAATTGCGCAGCCTGATAACTTCTTCTACCTGTATTTTGTGAATATGCAAGCCCCGTTTGCTGAGATAATTCGTATTAATAAATTTTTAAGCAAGAAGCCATGATTCTTTCTTCCCTCACCCAATCCTCCCGCTACACCGCCCTGCATCCGCTGTTCCAGCGCGCATTTGACTACATCCGCGACACGGATTTCTTCGCGCTCGCACCGGGGCGATACCACATCGTCGGCGACGATCTGATTGCCATCATCGAGCAAGTGCCGGGACGTTCGCGCGAGATGGCCAAGTTGGAAGCGCATCGCAAATACATCGACATCCAGCTGGTGCTGGAGGGTGACGAGACGATGGGCTGGAAGCCGTTAGCGGATTGTCTGAATCCGGTGAGTGAGCACAGCGAGGAGCGGGACATCCGTTTCTTCCACGATGCGCCTGCTTCGTGGGTGCCGGTGCCGCCCGATCATTTCTGCATCTTCTTCCCGGAGGATGCGCATGCGCCGCTGGTGGGAACCGGAACCATCCGCAAGGTGATCTTTAAGGTGGCGGTGAATCCGGCGGTGTGAAGCGTAGGATGGGTATCGCTACGCTCCACCCATCCTACCTGTCTAGTGCTCGTCGAACGCCACATCCCCTTCATCCACCGCTGTACCCAATTGCATATTCTTGAAATCGAACAAGCCGCCGTCGAGCAGGTGTGAAGGTTTGACGTTCTGCATCGCGGTGAAGATGGTCTGGCTGCGCCCCGGATACTGGCGCTCCCAGTTGGTGAGCATCTCCTTGATGTTCTGCCGTTGCAGGTTCTCCTGCGAGCCGCACAGGTTGCACGGGATGATGGGGAACTCCATGCCGCGTGCGTAGCGGGCGATGTCTTTTTCGGCACAGTAGGCCAGCGGGCGGATCACGATGTGGTCGCCCTTGTCGGTGACCAGCTTGGGCGGCATGGCTTTCAACTTGCCGCCGAAGAACATGTTCAAAAATAATGTTTCCACCATGTCGTCGCGATGGTGTCCCAGCGCGATCTTGTTCGCGCCCAGCTCGCCCGCCACTTTGTAGATGATGCCGCGCCGCAAGCGCGAACACAGCGAGCAGGTGGTCTTGCCTTCGGGGATTTTCTCTTTGACGATGGAGTAGGTGTCCTGCG